>CAZSDY010000033.1:0-21354 GCA_964605765.1 uncultured Ectothiorhodospiraceae bacterium
CCTTCCCGGGCCTGGGCGCTGACCCCGGCCTTCCCGGGCCTGGGCGCTGACCCCGACCTTCCCGGGCCTGGGCGCTGACCCCGGCTTTCCCGGGCCTGGGCGCTGACCCCGGCTTTCCCGGGCCTGGACCCAGGTCGACGCCAGAATGAACGGGGCTGTTCGTTAGGGCCCTCATACTTGTAAAATCAGCCACAGGCAGGAGGACACCGAAATGAGCGCAATCGTAGAGTCACTACCCGCCGTTACGCGGAAGGTATCGGTCGGCTATCGGTCCGATGGTGGCCCGACCAGGCATCGGATCGGGTTGATCGCGCTCGATAGCGATGTCGCCACCGAATACGATTTTCATCGAATGCTGCCGGACGACGTGATGTACTACACGGCGCGCATACCGTGCCCCAACCCGATCACGGTGGAGAATCTGCGCCTGCAGGGGCCAACGCTGACCGATGCGGTCAAGCTGATACTCCCCAATCAGCGCCTCGACGCGATTGCCTATAGCTGCACATCGGGCACCGTCGCGATCGGCTACGAGAATGTGGTCGACTACATCAGGGCGGGTGGTCGCGGCGATCTGCCGGTCATTACGCCCGTGACCTCGGCCGCGGCTGCGCTGACCAAAATCGGGGCGCAACGAATATCGCTCATGACACCGTACATCGATTCGGTGAACGAGATCATGCGCGACTTTCTCTTGGGGCACGGCTTCGAAGTTCTGAACATGGGAAGTTTCTGCCTCGACGACGACATTGCCATGGCGGAGCTTGATCCGGAAGCGATTTACGAAGCGGCGCTGGAGACGTGTCGGCCGGAGGCGGACGCGTTATTCATATCCTGCACGGCCATCAGAGCGGTGCAGGTGCTGGAACGCCTCGAGCGGGCGCTCAACAAGCCTGTGGTTAGCTCGATACAAACATTGTTCTGGCAATCTCTGCGCGAGTCCGGATACCAGAAACCGGTGGAGGGATTCGGTTCCCTGATGCGCATGTAACTCGAAGTCCCTCGTAGGATGCGGTGAGCGAAGCGAACCGCATCGTTCGCGTCCGCCCGCTGCTCGATCGATGCGGTGACGAAGGAACCGTATCCTACGGCATCCGACCAGCCGCGTGCCGGTTCGAGGCTGCTATCGCACCGCTCAATCGGGCGGATCCCAATGAAACACATCCCCTGATGTTTCCAGCGGGTACATGTCGTCGCCAAAGGCCGGCAGCAGTTGATCGACGAGAGCATCGGGCGTCCAGCCACCGGTGCGGTGCAGGGTCCGCAACGGTCGCGGCTGGCTCATCAGGAACACCTCGTTGCCCCGCACGGCGAAAATCTGGCCGCTGATAGAACGTGCGGCGTCGCTCGCCAGAAAAACCACCAGCGGTGCGATGGTTTCGGGAGTCAGTGTCTTGAGCTTCTTAACGTGCGCCTGCTGGCGCCCTGACTTCTTCGGTATGGAACCGATCATGCGGCTCCAGGCAAACGGTGAAATGCAGTTCGAGCGCACGTTGAATCGCTCCAGATCGAGCGCGATGGACCGCGACAGCCCGACAATGCCCATCTTCGCCGCCGCGTAGTTGGCCTGTCCCAGGTTGCCGACCAGGCCCGACGTGGAGGTGAAGTGCACGAAGCAACCGTGTTCCTGGGCACGGAAGTGTGGCGCGACGGCGCGGCTCACGTTGAAGCTGCCGTTCAGGTGCACGTCGAGCACGGCGCGCCAGTTCTCGTGCGAGAGCTTGTGGAAAATGGCGTCGCGCAGAATCCCGGCGTTGTTGACCACGCAGTGGATCTCGCCGAAGGCGTCGATGGCGGTCTGCACGATGCGCTCCGCGCCATCGCGCTCGGCGACGCTGTCGTGGTTGACGACGGACTCGCCACCGGCATCGTGGATGATTGTGACGGTTTCCTCGGCGGGACCGGGGTCGCTGCCCTTCCCGTCGAGCGCCGTGCCCACGTCGTTGACCACCACCTTCGCGCCGGCGCCGGCCATGGCAATGGCAATGGCGCGGCCAATGCCCCGGCCCGCGCCGGTCACCACAACAACTTTAGCAGTCAACAGAGCGTTCTTCGCCACTGTCATTTTCCAGTTTGCCGGCGTGCGGCCTGCGGGCCCAAGTTTACGCCAAGTTGGTGGGAGAGCGAGTGACCGGCACTAAACAGTCCCAATCAACATGGCGCCCACCCCGACTCCGCGGACAATCGCAGCTTCCTGCAGGAGCGGACGATAGTCCGCGAACGTCGATGGCACGGCGCTCGCTGCCGTGGAAGGTTCGCGGGATGAATCCCGTTCCTGCAGCGAGCCTCGTGTCAATCCTACCATGCGGAGATCCGTACAGCAGGAGCAACTCCACTAGTCGGCCGGCCTCAACAGCAGCGTGTTGCGGGCCCACCCGGGCGCCGGTGGTTCTTGACGAACAACTTGCACGGGAAGCAGCAAAACAGACCACCGCCGCTCTTGGCTATGTGCGTGCATTCGCTGATCTCGATGGCCCAGTCCTCCACCACGATAGCGGGAATACAGTGCAGCGTCAGATTTGCCTTCGGCGCCACCCGGTCGCGACGACACCGGCTGCTAGTCGCCATCGCGTGCGGATGTCTTGACCAGGTCGGTGCGGACGCGCCCGGCCTACGTGACCTGCGCTTGCAGTGTGCTGTTGCTCAACGAGCTGATACAACAACGTCATTTCGGGGCGGTGGTGCACACGCGAGCGTATCAGCGGTTGCATGTTGTATCGAAGTGGCAATACTGAACGTCCCACCCCCAGCACCAAGGAGACAGGATGGGAGAGTCACCTTACCCTCGACCCGGCGCGGTGGCGCTGGTGACGGGCGCGAGCAGCGGCATCGGACGTGCCATCGCCGAACGGCTCGTGACGACGGGCTGCCGCGTGGTCTGTGCGGCGCGCCGCGAGGACAGGCTCGATGCGCTGGCGGCTGATCTCGGATCCGACGCCCGTGCGCTGACCCTCGACGTCGCGGACGCCGATGCCGTCGACTCGATGCTCGAGCGCCTGCCGCCCGAATGGCGCGCGGTCGACATCCTGGTCAACGCCGCCGCGCACGACGTGGGCGGCCGCCGCCCGTTTCACGAAGGAACGGCCGAGCAGTGGGCCAGCATCATCGAGACCAATGTCGTCGGACTGATCCGCGTCACGCACAAGCTCATTGCCGGTATGCTGGAAAGAGACTACGGGCATGTGATCAATATCGGGTCGACCTCCGGACTCCAGCCCTATGCTACCGGGACCCTCTACGCCGGCAGCAAGTACGCGGTGCACGGATTCACCGAGTGTCTGCGGCTGGATTATGCCAACACCGGCATTCGCGTCACCGAGATCCTGCCGGGGATGGTGCGTACAGGGTTTGCCGAGGCGCGCCTGGGAGACGCCGCACAGGCGGCACGCTTCTATGACGCCTTCGGCACGTGCCTCGAGCCCGCGGACGTGGCGCGCGCCGTCGGCTTCGTGCTCGAGCAGCCGCCCCAAGTGGTCATCTCCCAGCTCGTCGTGGTGCCCAACTCGCAGACCTGAGCACGAACCGGCGGGCGCGACACGCCGCGGTGGAATGAATGACCACTTGTAGGAGCGGGATTCATCCCGCGAACCTTCCAGAGCACCGGGCGCGCTGCCATCGATGTTCGCCGGTTCGCGGACTGAAGTCCGCTCCCACGGGGGGCTCGACTCGCCGCGGCGCCTTCAATTTCAGCCTAGCCGACCCGGAAACCTTCGGGAAACGGATCGGCGTCGTCCACGAACAAGGTATTGAACCCGGTGATGTGCGCCGCGCCCTCGACACTGGGGACAATGGCCGGG
The DNA here is from genome assembly GCA_964605765.1 of uncultured Ectothiorhodospiraceae bacterium. Taxonomy (GTDB): domain Bacteria; phylum Pseudomonadota; class Gammaproteobacteria; order HK1; family HK1; genus CAZSDY01. The sequence continues at coordinate 3,798 of CAZSDY010000033.1, forward strand.
TAGTCGCCCACCGTGGCGTCTCCCTCGACGCGGCCCGTGAAGATGCTGCCAATGATGCTCTCGTGCACGAAGGACTCGCCTTTGCGGAGCAACCCGCGGGCCGCGCGCTGTGCCATGCGCGCGCAGGTGCCCGTGCCACAAGGTGACCGGTCGATGCCGCTGTCCCCATAGACGACGACGTTGCGAGCGTCGGCCCCCGCGAGCGTCGGCGCCCCGGTCCACATGCAATGGCGAACGCCGTGGATGGCGGGATCCTGCGGATGCACCGGATCCAGTGTTGCGTCGAGCGCATGGTGAATATCACGCCCGATACGCAGCAACTCCCCGACACTGAAAGCGGCAAGGTCCTCGAACCCCGCCTGCGGCTCAATGATCGGGTAGAAGTTGCCGCCGTAGGCGATGTCCATCTTGAGCAACCCGATCCCGGGGCATTCGAGCTCATAGTCCTGGCAGTAAAGGAATGCGGGGACGTTCTCGATGCGTACCGAGGTCACCTTGGGTCCGGACTGCGCATAGTGCGCCACCACGCGTCCGGCCGGCGTCTCCATGCGCAACACGCCCGGCGTTTCGGGTTCCACCAGGCCGCGCTCCACGGCAAAGGTCACCGTTCCGATGCTGCCGTGCCCGCACATCGGCAGGCAGCCGCTGGTTTCGATGAACAGCACGGCGATATCGCAGTCATCGCGCGTCGGGGGGTAGAGAATGGATCCCGACATGACGTCATGGCCGCGCGGCTCGAACATCAGCGCCTTGCGTACCCAGTCGTACTCGGCCAGAAAATGCTCGCGGCGCTCGATCTGCGAGTCGCCCTCGAGCGGCGGCCCTCCCGCTGCAACCAGGCGCACCGGCGCTCCGCCCGTGTGGCCGTCTATGCAGAAGAACGTGTGCTGGGTCATGATCTGCTCCGCACTATTCCGGGCATCATTATCCTGGGCATCGGCGCCCGCTGCCGACGCCCGGATCGAGGGACTTGCACATCCTCGGCGGCTCGATGCGAAGTCGCGCCCGTCGCGACCCCGGGGCTCGACATGCGCCGTCCCAGGATGGACACTACCACGAGACCGAGATTACCGCGGGGAGAAAGCCATGGCGAGCCTGAATGGCGTTTGCGCGCCCATTTGCACCCCTTTTGACGACAGCGGCGAGCATGTCGACGAGACGGCGCTGCGCCGCCATGTCGACGTCCTGGTCGACGCCGGCGTTCACATCATTCTCGCGTGCGGCGGGACCGGAGAGTTCGCCTATCTGCGTGCCGACGAGCGGCTCAGGATCGCCGAGGTCACGGCCGAGCACATCGCGGGGCGCGCGCGCTTCATGGTCCAGAGTTCGGCCGTCAATACCGCCGATGCCATCGAGTTCACCAGACACGCCGAGGGATTGGGCGCCGACGCCGTGATGATCCTGCCGCCTTACTTCGAAGGGCCGGATCTGGCTGGTGTGCACTATCACTACGAGCGGATCGCCGAAGCCGTGAAGATCCCCATCATGGCCTACAACATCCCGCAGCACTCAGGCATCGACATCGAGCCGGACTTCTTCCGGGAGCTGCTGGAAATCGACAACGTGCGCTATATCAAGGACAGCACCGCGGACATGACGCGTATCCAGGCACTGCTCGATACGGGCGGGACCGTCTTCAACGGTGGCGACCCGATCACCTATTTCAGCCTCCTTGCCGGCTGTCCTGGTTGCGTGTGGGGTGCGGTGAACGTCATGCCGCGCCAGGCGGTCGAGCTCTACGACCTCGTGCAGGCGGCGAAGCTGGTCGAGGCCCGCGATCTATGGCGGCGCCTGTGGCCCGCACAGCAGTTCTTCTGGACAAACGTCTACAACGCGGCGATCAAGGCTGCTGCCGCGCTCGCGGGAATGCCGCTGGGGCCATGCCGCGCGCCGGTACGCCCGCTCACCGAGGCGCAGATGACCGAGCTCGGCGCCGTCCTGGAACGCTGCGGCTGCATGGCGCGGTGAATGCTCGAGAGGCTTGCAGGATTTCAACCACTGCACCATCCACGCCCGCGGTTCGCGGACTGAAGTCCGCTCTTACGGGGGGCACTCGATATGCCGGGGTGGATTGGGTGGCCCCCTTGTAGGAGCGAGCGCCAGCTCGCGAACCTCCCAGAGCGCATCAAAACCGCTCGCCCGGTCAAGGGGTGCTCGCGGCCGCGGGCCATCTCAGCGCGAGTAGCCGTGCTCTCGATGCCGGCGCAGCGCTTCCCAGTCGACATCGACGCCGAGGCCGGGCGTGTCGGGCAGGTGGGCAAGCCCGCTCGCAATTCGGATACCGCCCGTGACCAGTGCCTCCTCGCCAAGGCTCAGGAACGATTGATGGCCCTCGCAGTCGACCGGATAATGCGCACGGCAGATCGCCGCAATGTGACACGACGCGGTATCACCGATCAGCGTGAACGGGTTGGTATCGACGCTGACCCCGATACCCGCCGCCTCACAGATCGCGACCACCTTCTGCGCCTCGAAGAACCCGCCCAGCCGATTGAGCTTGAGCACGATGCGATCACAGGCCTCGAGGCGCGCGATCTGCACCATGGCATGTGCCGACCACACGGACTCGTCGAGAATGAGCGGCACGCCGCCGCGCGCACGGACATGTGCGGCGCCGCTGAGGTCAGCATAATGCAGGGGCTGCTCGATGGACAGGTTGTCGTGGCCTTGATAGCGGCGCAGCGCGTCGACGCTCCACTGCGCACTCTCCCAACCCTGGTTGGCATCGGCATCTATGTATACCTCGCGGGGCGTGGCATCGAGCGCCGCATCGAGCTTCTCCAACTCGGCAAGCAGATTGCGCCGGCTCCAGCCCCTGGCGAGCAGCACATCGCCGACCTTGACCTTGAGTCCCGCAAAACCCCTGCCGACGAATGCCTTGCAGGCTTGCGCCATCGATTCCGAGTCCTTGTGATACAGATTCGTGAGCAGCTCGAACTCGGTCCGGTATCCTCCGCCCAGCAGCTTGTACACCGGGACACCGCGCTGCTTGCCGACCAGATCGTACAGTGCCATGTCCACGCCCGAGCGTGCGCTGCGCCCACCGGGCATACCACCGCCGTACACGGATCGCATGAGATGGTGGCACAGGGCGAAGTTCTCCGGGTCCACGCCGTGCAGCACATCGTGATAGAGATTGATGCACGAGGCGATCTGATCGACGGTCTCGCCCAGATACCACTCCTGGCTGGAGCTTTCCCCAACGCCATAAGTGCCGTTCTCGGCGATTACCCTGACAATGAACGATGGCGGGCGACTCGGCCACACGAATTCGTCGTTTGCCCAGGCCTCCTTGACGGCCTGCGGATAGAGCCTGAATCCTTCCACGCCGACAATCTTCATGCTGCCGGGCTCCCGGCGGGTGCGGCCCGGCAACCGACGCTCATTCGAGTATACGATGATTGCATGATTGTCAGGTGATTGGTGGGATCAGAAACATTATCATCCCCATATCGCGGCCGACTGTCCATAGCGTGCCAGAGCAGGCCGGCCGCGCACCAAGGACGCCTCCGCGAGATGCCGGGACATGTACGTCATTTGGAACCTAACGCCGGGCGGATTTCCCCACACTTTGTCCACGGCCTGTGTGCCTCTCACACTGGCGGAGCGTTGGGTAAAGCGTGGAGAAGTCCGTCCCCCCGCGCTGCCAGCGACGAGTTCGACCGCTGTCCTGGTAACAACCCCGCCTGGGAGACTTGATTGGTGATTCCACCTAAGACAGACGAACCTCCCGCGATGCACTTGTCTGAAGAGCAGAAGCTGCTCCGGGACAGCATCGCGCGATTCATGGCCGATCACTACGACCCGATGGCCAGGCGACGCATCATTGCAACCCCGGCGGGTTATCTGCGCGAGCACTGGCGCCGCTTTGCCGAGCTCGGCTGGCTCGCGGCTCCCTTCAATGAGGCCGACGGAGGACTCGGCGGCTCGCTCATGGATGTGATGATCATCATGGAGGGGCTGGGCCGAGGTCTTTTTGCGGGCCCTTATGTGGGCTGCGTGGTGCTCGCCGGCGGCGTGGTTTCGCTCTGCGCCGACGAGCCGACCAAGGCCCGCGTGCTGGCGCCGCTGATGGCCGGCGAACGGATCTGCTCGCTTGCCTATGCCGAGCCGCAGGCTCGCCATGACATCGCGGATGTGCGCACCAGCGCGACACGGCGTGGATCGTCGTTCACCCTCAACGGGGCGAAAACCCTGGTCATGTTCGGCGCGAGCGCCGACACGCTCATCGTTTCCGCAAGGAGTTCCGGAGGGCAGCGCGAAGAGGAGGGTATCAGCCTCTTCCTCGTGCCTGCACATGCCGACGGCGTGCACCTGCGCGATTACGCGACCGTGGATGGGCACCGCGCGGCCGAGCTGCGTCTGGACGACGTGTGCGTCGATGCCGACGCCCTGCTTGGCGAGCCCGGCGAAGCACACGCCGCGATGGAGGAAACCATCGAGTGCGCGACGCTGGCGCTCTGTGCGGAGGCGGTCGGCTGCATGGCCTCGCTCGAGGACCTGACCCTGGTGCACCTGAAGCAGCGCGAGCAGTTCGGGCAGGTCATCGGCCATTTCCAGGCGCTGCAGCACCGCATGGTGGATATGCACATATCGTGTGAGCTGGCACGCGCCGTGGCGCGGGCAGCGGCAGCCGCTATCGACTACGGGCTCGATCCGAACGAGCGCAAGCGCTGGGTATCGGCTGCCAAGGTACAGGCCGGCATGGCCGGGCGCGAGGTCGGCCAGGAAGCCATCCAGCTACACGGCGGCATGGGCATGACCGACGAGCTGGCGGTCGGTCACTACTTCAAACGCCTGACGGCCATCGCCACACTGTTCGGTGACACCACGCATCACCTGCGCCGTTTTTCCGCTCTCGACTCGGTAGCGACCATCGTCGGCGAGGATTTGCCGGCGCACCCCACCCGGTAACCGCGCGACATCGGGGCCATCCCGAAGGTCGGCACAATCTTGCCGGGAGCAAGATTGAACACGCGCAGCGTACCCGATGCAGATGTGCCATGGACGGCGCGTCTCCTCGACATGCCGGCATCGGCATCAGCCGCCACGCCCGGCGCGCCTGTATCGACCATCGTCGGCGAAGTATCGCCGGCCTGCTTCACCCCCGTAGGCATCGCGCCGAAACTACAGGCATTCGTCAAGCGGCGCGCGAGAGCTAACGCAGGCGAACAGCGTCACCGCGGGCCAGTGCCCTTTCCCTCGCTCGTACGCGGTACAGGCGCGCGCCTATCGCTCCCCACGTCGGGCGACCGGGGAATCGCCGCTACGGCACACCAGCCGACCATGCGAACCAGCAGCAACGCAACCGCAGCCGCCAGCACCGTGAACAGCACCCACAGCACGAAACCCATGATCGGCGGGAATTGCATGGCGGGGTCGACGCGCGCCGTGACCGAATGCGCGGTGCCCGCGCCCAGAATCGTTTCGGGTGACTCCAGCATCAGCGCCGCGAGCCCGATACCAAACACCATGCCGACAACCACGGCGGTCACCTGTGATAGCCGGCGGAAAAAGCGCCTCGCCTGTTGCCTGCTGACCCACATGTCACACCTCCTTGGCATCAGCAGCCATGCTACGGCACACGGCAACCGTCCCCTCAGGCGACGTAGATGTCACGGTAGCTCTTGTATATCGATGCCGCCGCCACCGGCCCCATGACCAGCAGCCCCAGCAGGAAGGGCAATGCCGAGAGTACCAGCAGAATGGACAAGACCAGACCATAGACCAGAAACGGCACCCAGTTTCTGAGACATCCCGTGAAGCTGAGCTTGAGGGCGTCGCTCACTTCGACGTCGTGCAGCACGATCAACGCCGGGGCAAACCAGATGGCCATCAGGATGAGCATGCCGCCCGCGGCCCCCAGCGCCACACCACCGAGCATGCCGATGACCATCATGATGCCGACTTGCGGCGGCACGGACTGCATTTCGCCCGATACGGCCTGCTCGAATTGCCCCATTCCCACGCCCAGGGCAAACAACATGATCAAGACCACGATGGCAACCAGGATGAACAGACCGATCATGGCCCCCAGATAGATTCCACCCACCGTCGCCAGCTTGCCGGCCTGGTGGGAAAATCCGGCGAACAGGTGGCCGAACTCGAGATCGCGGTCCTGCTCCTGGTCGAAGCATCCCAGCATCAATCCACCCACGAACATCGGATGCAGGACGTAAAGCGCCATCGACACCAGCGGGATCACCGACATGAGGGCGTTGAGAAAGGCCCACACGACGATGATGCCGATCCAGGGCAAGGAGTGTTGGCGAAAGGAGTCGAAGCCTTCGGCTATCCAGGACCAGCCGCGCCCGGCCGCGACGCGCCGGGGATCGCGCAGGACAGCCTCCGTCTGGGATTCGAGCGCCGCCGCCGGCGGTGCGTAGATGTCGTGACCCGCGTGAGCCCCGGCCTGTTTCGCCTCGGCCGGGCCGGCGGTGGTCGAGTCCACGACCGTGCCCGCGGCTTCAGGCGCGTCGCGAATAGCTTGGGCGGCGGGCAACGCTGCGCTCGGGGCCGGATCTTGCGGCTGCGCCTGCGCTCCGTCGGGCTCCAGCTCGCACAGCGCGCCCGCGCGTTCCACGGCCGCCTTGTACTTGAGTGCCGTGTCGCGCTCGACGGCCTTCTTGATACGCACCGGCGCACTGGCGAACAACTTCTCGACATTCGCCTCGGCCGTCTTGAACAGACCGGCCAGCGTTCGCCTGACCTGCTGCTCGTCGAAACCCTCAGCGATGCGGCCTGACAGGACAACCGAGTAAAGCTCGGAGCTCATCCCTGGCACTCTCCCCTGAAACGGCGGACACAACCGCCGTTCCTGAGCAGTATAGCCGCCCGCGGCACCCGCCGACCACCGGCCATCCAAACTCCCTCGGCATATCGACCGCCCCTTGTAGGAGCGGACTTCAGTCCGCGAACACGGCGGGCACGGCATTTGAAGCCCTGGAAGATTCGCGAGGGGAAAGGATCCGGCCCCGTGGTGCGGCTCAAGTCTCGATCTTGGCGCTCTGCGCCTGCGCCGCGGCGACCGCTGTCATGTTGACGATGCCGCGCACGCTGGTCGTCTGGTCCACGATGTGCGCGGGGCGCGCCACGCCGAGCAGGATGGGTCCGACCGACACGCCCCCTCCCAACGCTCTGAGCATCGTGTAGGAGATATTGGCGGCATCCAGGCTCGGCATCACCAGCAGGTTGGCCTGGCCCTGGAGGCGCGAGCTCGGGAACAATCGCGCACGAATGGCCTCGGACAAGGCGGCATCGGCGTGCATCTCGCCTTCCACCTCCAGATCGGGCGCGGAAGCGAGCAGCATCTCGCGTGCGCGGCGCATTTTCGCCGGCGAGCCGTGGCGGCTGCTGCCGAAGTTCGAATACGACAGCAACGCCACCTTGGGCGTGATGCCGAAGCGGCGCACCTGCTCGGCACATAGTGCCGCCATCTCGGCAATCTCCTCGCCCGTCGGCTCTGGAATCACGTGCGTGTCGCAGATGAAAAACGTGCCGCTCGGCAGTATCAAGGCGTTCATGGCCGAGCAACGATCGACGCCTGGGGTGAGGCCGATCACGTGGATGACGTGGTTCAAATGATGGTGAAAGCGCCCGATCGCGCCGCACAGCATGGCGTCGGCGTACCCGAGGTACACCGACAGCGCGGCGATGACGGTGGTGTTGGTGCGCACCTCCATGCGCGCCTCCTCGGTGGAGACACCATGGCGCTCCATCAGCGCATGGTAGGCGCTCCAGTAGGCCTTGTAGCGTGGATCGCTGTGCGGGTTGATGAGCTCGAAGTCGGCCTCGCGCCGGATGCGAAGCCCCAGCCTTGCGATACGGTCGTCGACCACCGCGGGGCGTCCGACGAGGATGGGGCGCACGAGCTCGTCGTCGACGACCTGCTGCACGGCCTGCAACACACGCTCGTCCTCGCCTTCCGCATAGATGACGCGCTGCGGGTCCTCGCGGGCACGATCGAACACGGGCCTCATCATCACCCCGGAGCGGAACACGAAGCGTTCCATGCGCGCGGTGTAGACGTCGAAGTCCGCGATCGGGCGCGTGGCGACACCGCTTCGCATGGCCGCCCTGGCAACCGCCGGCGCGATCTGCAGGATCAAGCGCGGGTCGAAGGGCTTGGGAATGAGGTACTCGGGGCCGAACTGCAATTCCTTGCCGCCGTAGGCCGTGCGCACGATGTCGGAGACCTCCGCCGTGGCCAGCTCCGCGATGGCATGCACGCAGGCTTTCTTCATCTCCTCGTTGATATCGGTCGCACCCACGTCCAGCGCCCCCCTGAAAATGTACGGGAAGCACAGCACGTTGTTCACCTGGTTCGGGTAATCGGAGCGCCCTGTTGCCATGATGCAGTCGGGCCGCGCCGCCCTCGCTTCCTCCGGTGATATCTCCGGCACCGGATTGGCCAGCGCCAGAATGAGCGGTGCTTCGGCCATGCGCCCGAGCAGCCCGGGCCGCAGCACATTGCCCGCGGAGAGACCCAAGAAAATATCCGCATCGTCTATCACATCGGCGAGCGAGCGCGCATCGGTGTCGATCGCGTAGCGCGCCTTCCAGGGGTCCATCTGTGCCGTACGGCCGGTGTATACGACGCCCTCTATGTCGGTGACCACGATGTGCTCGCGGCGCAGCCCCAGGCTCACGAGCAGGTCCAGGCAGGCGAGCGCGGCGGCACCCGCACCGCTCGTCACGAGCTTCACGTCCTGCATGGACTTGCCGACCACGCGCAGGCCGTTCAGCACCGCCGCGCCGACGATGATGGCAGTGCCGTGCTGGTCATCGTGAAACACCGGGATACGCAAGCGCTCGCGCAGCGCTCGCTCCACCTCGAAACACTCCGGCGCCTTGATGTCCTCCAGATTGATGCCGCCCACCGTGGCTTCCAGCCCGGCAATGATCTCGATGAGCCGGGCCGGATCGCGCTCCTCGATCTCGATGTCGAAGACGTTGATGCCCGAGAACTTCTTGAACAGGGCCGCCTTGCCTTCCATGACCGGCTTCGAAGCGAGCGCTCCGATGGCACCGAGCCCCAGCACGGCGGTGCCGTTGGTGACCACGGCGACGAGATTGCTGCGCGCCGTGAGCGAGTCGGCCTGCGATGCATCGCCTACAATGGCGTTGCAGGCGGCTGCCACACCGGGGGAGTAGGCAAGCGCAAGATCCTGCGGGGTCGCCATGGGCTTGGTCGCCACCACGGCGATCTTGCCCGCCGGTTCCACCCGGTGATATTGCAGTGCGGCCTCGTCGAGCTCGTCGTTCATGGGATGCTCTGTGCTTCGATGATCCGTCGACCCGGTGTGCGAGTCACAGCGCAACCCGGCAATCGCGTGGCCAGTACTTCTGCGCCAGGGTGCCTTCGGTGCAATGCCAGATGATGCGCCCGCCCTCGTCGACCGGTTGCAGGATGAGCGTCTTGCCCTTGATCCGGGGTGAAATAGCGCCGAACTCGATGACGATAGCGCCCGTCTCGTCTGCCGTGACGTTACTGCCGTCGTCCGTCGTCACCGTGATCTTCGGCGGAAACGTCTGCTGCGCACCGAAGTGCTGGCGCATCATGCCTTCGAGCTCCTGCGCTTTCGCGTACGGACCATAAATCCGGGCCTTTATGGTGTAATCCTGGTAGGCGGGAATGGCGATGGCGGCGAGGATACCGAGGAACATCACGCCGCCGAAGCCCATGACGACCACGAGGATGACGACGACCGCCGTGGAGCCCCCGCCTTCCGGGCGCGGCACGCCCTCGTTGTACTTTTCGTCCCACGCCTCACGGTCGCGCAGCAAAAAGACGATGCCCTCGACGAAGCTCACGACGCTAGGAATACCTGTCACCCACAGCAGCAGGTAGAAAAGCCCCCACCACTGGCCGAGGTAGAATCGGTGGATGCCGAGCCCACCGATGAAAATCGCCAGCACGCCGGCAACTGCCTTGTCCTTGTAACGCCCGCGGCGTTGCGGCGCACCGCACTGCGGGCACTTGGCCGCGAGCTCGTGAATCTGATGGCCACAGCCCTGACAACTCACCAGGTCCGACATGACGTTCCCCTCTTCCCTATTGACCGCGCGGCCTCTGCCACACTTGGCGCTCGGCGATGCACCGGCCGGCGCACGACTGATTGTGATGACAGGCGGCACGGGGCGCAAGCCCGGTACCTGCGCGCATCGCAAGGCTACCAGGTCATTTGACAACACAACAACTTACAGGCCACATTTAATGCATAATCTATGGGGTCTGACCCCTTATGCCTTATGGGACTGCCATGCTCATTGCCCAGATCACGGACTTTCACGTACGCGCGGCATCCGCCGCGCACGGCTTCGGTATCGACAACAATGCCAACCTGCGCGCCGCCGTCGAAGCCTTGAACGCGCTCGAGCCGCGCCCCGACGTGGTGCTCGCCACCGGCGATCTCACCAACCGTGGGGAAACGCAGGAATACGCGGCCCTGCGCGTGCTGCTAGAGTCCCTGGAGCCGCCGCTATTCCTGATTCCGGGCAATCACGATGACAAGGAGCGATTACGCGAAGCCTTCGCTGACCACACCTACCTGCCGTGCGGCGATCCAACCATCTGCTACACCGTGGAGGATTACCCCCTGCGTCTGATTGCGCTCGACACCACGGTCGCCGGGCGCCACGACGGTCTGGTTTGCGCAGCGCGCCGGACGTGGCTCGAAAGCACCCTCGCGGAAGCCCCCGAGCGCCCCACGCTCATATTCATGCATCATCCGCCCTTCCAGAGCGGTATCTGGTGGATGGACGGGATCGGCATCCTGTCCGAGAGCGAAGAACTCGGGCGCATCATCGATGCGCACCGGCAGGTGAAAAAAATCGTGTGCGGACATTTGCATCGCTGCGTGCACTCGATGTTCGGTCAAACGCCCGTCAGTGTCTCGCCAAGCACCGCGTACCAGGTCTCGTTCGACCTCACACCGGAGAGCCCGCCAAGGTTCAGCGCGGAACCGCCCGCCTTTCACCTGCACCTGTGGAACGGCACGACGCTGGTGACACACACCGCGCTCGTGCGCCCACCCGTGCCCATCGACCTGCGACCGCTGATGCCCGACTGGCCCGAACGCCGCGAACGTACCCGCAACCGACTCGGCATCCCCAAGAACATCGGCTACTGAGCCCGGCACAGGCGCCTTTCAAGGGGTCAGATCCCTTGAAATCCTGGCCTTGGCGAACGAAAATGATTTCCACATTTTTTCAAGGGATCTGACCCCTTGAAGAGCCCGCTCTAGTGAATTTCCGGTACGAAGGTCTGGTCGTCCATTGGCGGGCGCACGTAGCCTACCACCTCCTGGCGCGGTGGCAGCTCGATGGGATCCGGGGTCAGATCCTCGTACTGGATCAAGCCGAGCATGTGCTTGATGCAGTTGAGACGCGCTCGCTTTTTCACATCGGCGTTGACCACGTACCAGGGCGCCTGCTTGATGTCGGTATGCGCGAACATCTCGTCCTTGGCCTTGGAGTACTCCATCCAGCGCTTGCGTGACTCGAGGTCCATGGGGCTCAGCTTCCAGCGTTTGGTGGGGTCCGTGATGCGCGCCTGAAAGCGCCGCTCCTGCTCGTCGTCGCTCACCGAGAACCAGTACTTGATCAGGAGAATGTGCGAGCGAACGAGCATACGCTCGAACTCCGGACAGGTACGCATGAATTCCCGGTACTCCTCCTCTTGGCAGAAGCCCATGACCCGCTCGACGCCCGCGCGGTTGTACCAGCTACGGTCGAAGAGCACCATTTCACCTTCTGCCGGCAGATGCGGCACGTAGCGCTGGAAATACCACTGCGTCTTCTCACGCTCGGTCGGCGTGCCCAGGGCCACGACCCGGCACACCCGCGGATTGAGGCTTTGCGTGATGCGCTTGATGGTCCCTCCCTTGCCGGCAGCATCCCGGCCTTCGAACAGGACGACGACCTTGAGCCCCTGGTGCTTGATCCATTCCTGGAGCTTGACGAGTTCCACCTGCAGCTTTGCAAGCTCCTTCTCGTAGACCTTGTTGGGGATCTTCTTCCGGCGCCCGTCGCTAGCACGCACAGACTTGTCCTTTTTCTTCTTCTTGTTCTTGCCTGAAGGAGATTTATCGGTCGAAGCTGGCTTCGGCGCGTTGCTGCCGCCCCCCGTGGAATCGCCCTGGCCCGGCGCCGCGCTTTTTTGTTCGTCTGCCATGATATACCCTCGTCTTTTGACTCCCCAGGCTTCTATGTTAATGCAGCCCATGTTAATAGGATACCTTCAGTTCTGCACAAAGCCGCTCGTCGGCTAACGTTCGATCGCCTGACTGAAGCTGCGGGTCAACCCAATGGCCATCACGATTCGGGTTTTCAAGGTCCCTTCCCGGCTGTCTTTTGCCGATCTGACCCGCTTGTTGCACGAGCGCTACCGGGTGCAGGCATCGCAGCGGCGTACCGTGCACAGAACGTTCCTGGACAGCTTCGATTGGCGCGTGCACGGTGCCGGTCGGGTGCTGGAAGAGCAGCGCTGTGGCGCCCACGCGTCGATGTGCTGGCGTATGCTGGGCTGTGAAGAGCCTGTGCTGCGAGCCGATGTCGATGTGCGACCGAAGTTTGCGGCCGACCTGCCGCCGGGCCCGCTCCGGGATCAACTCGCCGCGCTCCTGAAGATGCGCGCTCTGTTGCCCAGATCGCTTGTCAGAAGTACCGGTGCCGGCCTGCGCCTGCTCAACGCCGATGGCAAGACGGTCGTGCGAATGACGCTCGAGACTCATCATACCAAGGGCGAACACGGGCACCGCGCGCGGCGGCTGGGTTCCCGCCTGTTAGTTATCCCGGTGCGAGGCTACCGCAAGACGCTGCGCCACGTGCTTCAGTACATACGAGGCACGCTTGCGCTCGACGCCATAACGATCGACCTGGCGGAGGAAACCTATGCGGCTCTAGGCACCACGCCCTCGCCCGCGGGTGCGTCCGGCGCGTTGGTGCTCGACCCGGCGCGACGCGCTGACGAATCAATCAAGGGATTGTTGCTCGAGCTGCTCGAACCGATGGCGTGCAACATCGAGGGCGTGAAGGCCGACATAGACACCGAGTGCCTGCACGAGTTCCGAGTCGCGGTACGGCGCACGCGCTCCTTGCTCAGCCGCGTCAAGAGCGTGTTGCCACACCCCGTCATCAAGCGCTTCAGGGGCCAGTTCGGCTGGCTCGGCGAGGTCTCGGGCCCACTGCGTGACATGGATGTCTATCTGCTGGGCTTCGACGGATTTCTGGCGAGACTGCCCCCGGAGCGCCGTGCCGACCTCGACCCGCTGCGCACCTTCCTCGAGGTCCGCCAGGCCGACGAGCGCCGATACCTGCTCAAGGCGCTGAACTCGGTCCGCTTCCGGCGCGTGATGGATAGCTGGGAGCGTTTCCTGCGCTCACCGCCACCGCAAAGAACGACACTCGTCCACGCGCGAACACCCGTCATCGAGTTCGCCGGGGCGGGCATCTGGAAAACTTACCGCCGTGTCATCAGGGATGGCAGGCGCATCGGGGCCCACACGCCCGATCGGTATCTGCACGAGCTGCGCAAGACCTGCAAGATTCTGCGCTATCTCTTCGAGTTCTTTCACACCCTGTACGATCAGGACGATGTGCACAGTGCCATCAGGACGCTGAAGCGTTTGCAGGATAATCTGGGGCAGATCCAGGACTTGTCCGTGCAGGCGCAAACCTTGCTCGCTTTCAGCGACGAGGTGACCCTGGGCAGCACGGACACCGGCGGCATTCACGCCGCCATGGAAGCCCTGGCGAGTGACATGCAGCGCCAGCAGAAAAAGGCGCGCCGGCGTTTTTCCTCGCGCTTCGGGGCCTTCGATGCACCCACTAATCGCAGGCTGCTGAAAAACATGCTGGCGGCACGCACCAGGCGATGAGCATTCTCGCGGTCTACAACATCAAGGGGGGCGTGGGAAAAACCGCGGCCACGGTCAATCTGGCGTGGCTATCAGCCGCCCAGGGCGCGCGCACCCTGGTGTGGGATCTCGATCCACAAGCGGCGAGCAGCTTTTACTTCAGGATAAGACCCAGGATCAAAGGCGGTGCCGCACGCCTCGTGGAACGCCGGCGCGCGCCTGCCCGGGTTATCAAGGGAACCGACTACGAATCGCTCGACCTGCTGCCGGCGGATTTCTCCTGCCGCGGTCTGGATCTGATGCTGGACGACACGAAGAAGCCCCTACGGCGGCTGCGCAAGCTGTTGCTGCCGCTGTCGAAAGCGTATGAGCATTTGTTCCTCGACTGCGCGCCGGGTATCTCCCTGACGGCCGAGAGTATCTTTTACGCGTCTGATGTCCTGCTCGTGCCGATGATACCGACCACATTGTCTCTGCGCACCTTCGAGCAGCTCACCGGATTTCTGTCCCAACGGCCGGGGTCGCGGCCATTGTTGCTACCGTTCTTTTCCATGGTGGATCGCAGGAAGAAGCTGCACGTCGATGTGATCGAGTCGTTCCTGCGTTCACGGCCCGACGTCCTGCAAAGCTACATTCCTTACGCGAGTGACGTGGAACGAATGGGGCTGGAACGCGCCCCGCTCGGTGAATTCGCGCCGCGCAGTGCGCCGGCGCGTGCATTCGGCGCGCTGTGGCGCGAAATCAAGGCAAGACTCGCCGCGATGACATAGCGCCCGGCGTGGTGCCCGCCGCAACGCTCCGTCGACACGGCTTGTCGATGCCCGCGTGCCACCGCATCACGCGTAGGTGAACGTGATACCAGCCGCCTGCAGATATCCGGCTTCTTCCTCCAGTCCGGATTGCGTCAACGGATGACGCGCCATCCAACCGGGCGGGAAAGCGAGTTTCAGGGCATCCTGCTCGGCGTGGGCCAGCATGGCCGGCAATGATTCGGTGTCACGGCTGCGATGCAGCAGCACGGCTATCCTCAGTACAATGGCGAGACAGCGAGCGCGATCGCCGACCTTGCCGGACAGGTTCGAGAAGACCTCGACGGGAAACTTACGGCGGTGCGCGCGCACCAGCACCGCAAGCAGTTCCTGCTCCTGCCGCGAGAATCCCGGCAGGTCCGCATGCACGAGCAGATACCCCCCGTGCTTGTGATATTCGTTGTGCGCGATATCGAGGCCGATTTCGTGCAGCCGGGCCGCCCAGCTCAGGGCGTTTCGGTACCGCTCACTTTGCAGGCGCCACGAACGCGCGGCCTGGCCCAACAGATACAAGGCCGTTTCCTCCACCCGCACGCCCTGCTCCATATCCACTTGATAGCGATTCGACACGTAGCGAATCGTCGTCTCACGAACATCCTCCATGCCAAACCGGCCCAACAAGTCATACAGGACGCCTTCTCGCAGCGCGCTGTTGGACACCAGCATGCGCTCGAGGTCGAGCGCATGGAAGACGCCGAGCAGAACAGCCACGCCCCCGGGGAACACGGGGGCACGTTCGGGCTGGGCCAGCATCCCCGGGAGCTCGCGCATGTCACCGGCGTCTATCAAAGCGTCGCGCAGCTTCGTCAATCCGTCGGCGGTAATGAAGTCATTCCCCCAACCGGCTGATCTTATCGCTCCCAACACGGCACGCACCGTGCCCGATGCGCCGATGACCTCGTCCCAGCCGACGGCCTTGTAGCGCGCCTGAATCGGCTCGAGTTCCCGCTCGGCCGCAAGCTGGGCGTCTCGAAAACTCTTCTTGCGTATCTTGCCATCCGCAAAATAGCGCAGGCTGGAACTCACGCACCCCATGTACAGGCTCTCCATGTGCTCGGGTGTGAACTGCCGGCCGATGATGAGTTCCGTGCTGCCGCCGCCGATGTCCACGACCAGGCGCTGGCCGTGATCGTGTGCTGTGCCATGGGCAACGCCGATGTAGATGAGTCTCGCCTCTTCGCGCCCGGCTATGATCTCTATGCGGTGTCCGAGGGCATCTTCCGACCGCGCCAGGAAGGTGCTCGCGTTGTGCGCGCGACGCAAGGTATTGGTACCGACCGCGCGCACGTTCTCCGAGGGGAGATTGCACAGGCGCTGCCCGAAGCGCTGCAGGCAGCTCACGGCGCACTCGCGGGTTTCGGCGCTCAGCGTGTTTTCAGCGTCGAGACCGGCCGCGAGGCGCACCATCTCGCGCAACCGGTCGACGACCCGCAACTCACCGTCGACCACGCGTGCAATCTTCATGTGGAAGCTGTTCGAACCGAGGTCGACCGCCGCCAGGAATTCCGGCACTTCGATGTCGGATTGCGTCGTCGCGGTGGTGTTGCTCGGCTCGGGCATGGCGCGAAGATAGGGAAATTGTGGCATATTCCATTGGCTGGACGGGAGAATCAAGGGCGGGTAATCGGCCATCGACGTGTTTACCGGGAGGTCGCAAGCGCCATGCAACGCCAACTGCTCATATTGAGACACGGTAAGTCAGAGTGGGACACCGATGCGCAGACGGACTTCGAGCGCCCTCTGGCAAAACGCGGGCGCAAAGCGGTCAAGCGCATGGGCCATTGGATCGCAGAGCACGGGCCCCTGCCCGACCATGTGGTGAGCTCCACCGCCGAACGCGCCCGCCAGACGGCACTACGTTTCTGCCGTGCCGCGGGGATCACCGAGACCGAAATCTGCTGGGAGCCGGCAATCTACGAAGCCAGCCTGCAGACGCTGCTCGAGATCGCGCGGGCGATACCGCTCACCGCGCAAACCGCCCTGCTGGTCGGGCATAACCCCGGGCTGGACGACCTGGTGCGCTACCTGGGTGACGCCTCCATCGAGCGTTGCATGGCGCCCAACCTGATGCCCACGACGGCGCTCGCCCACCTCGGCCTGGCCGGCGAATGGTCGGACCTCGGGCCCGGCTCAACCAGCGTGCTCGCAATCCACCGCCCTCGCGAAATTTTCGCCGGCTGAAGGCGCCAGCAGGGGGCCAGGGCGTCCGGCCTCTTAAAGAACCTCTGAAACGAATTCAACAAGCAACCGGTCTAATCTCGAGAAGCGCCCGTCCGGGGTGCTTTACGCATGGCGGCCCGTGCACCGGGACGTAGCCAGGCACAGGTCATCGCGCTCGGCAAGAGCCTGAACATGGCGGTGGTCGCCGAAGGGGTGGAGAACGAAGCGCAGGCGCAATTCCTCCATGCGCGTGGCTGCGACGATCTGCAGGGATATCACGTGAGCCGACCGCTCGCGGCACCTGCCATGGCAGCCTGGCTCGAGGCACACGTCTCTCACAGGTCGAGGAAATCCTCGGCGAAGCTCGCGTAGAACAGGCCAAGCGCGAACAGCAACGAGAAAAACGACACGACAAAGCTGTAGCCGATGCCGAGAAACGTAAACATGGCAAACGCGCCGCCGAGCCAGGCACAAACGCCTCTGGCGATGCTCAGCTCGGGCCGGTAGGTCCTGCCTATCAGGCCGGCGCCACCGCCCAGTATGCAAAGCCCCATGATCATGCCGATCACTTGCGCCATCATGAGGAAAATGGACAGCACGATTGAGGCGCACCCGATCGCCATCGCCACACGCCCCTCGGTGCGCAGCCACGTGCCGAGCACCTGCCGGACGCCCGGGAGTTCGGCGCCGTCCTCGCGCTGGCGCCGTACCGCGCTGGACTCCCGAGCC
>CAZSDY010000034.1:0-21233 GCA_964605765.1 uncultured Ectothiorhodospiraceae bacterium
GGTCAGAAGACCGCCACCGGCACCGGCACCGACTGCTGGTAGGAAAGGGAAAAGAAGGGAAAGGGGTCAGACCCCATAGAATTGACTTTAAGGGGTCTGACCCCTTTAAAGGGACACGCTCAGGTGAGCGACAGGCCCCTGGGCAGGGAAAACACCACGTTCTCGCTCTTGCCCGGCGTTTCCTTGACCGCGGTGCGCCCGCCCCACGCCTTCAAGACCTCGAGCACGTCCTGCACCAGCTCCTCCGGCGCCGAAGCCCCCGCGGTGATACCCACCTTGCGCGCGCCGGCGAACCAGCCGCGCTCCAGATCGCCGGCATTGTCGACCAGATAGGCGCGCGTGCCGAGCTTGCTCGCTAGCTCCCGCAGACGGTTCGAGTTGGAGCTGTTCGGTGATCCGACCACCACGAACACGTCGCACTCGGGAGCGAGCGCCTTGACCGCATCCTGGCGATTCTGTGTCGCGTAGCAGATGTCTTTCTTCTTCGGCCCGATGATGGCGGGAAAGCGCGCGCGCAGCGCATCGATCACTTCCACCGTGTCGTCCATCGACAGGGTCGTCTGGGTGACGAAGGCGAGCTTGCCCGGGTCCTCCACCTCGATGGCCGCCACATCCTGCGGGCTCTCCACCAGGTGCATTCGAGATCCACAGCCCTCGACCTGTCCCAGCGTCCCTTCCACCTCCGGGTGACCGGCATGACCGATGAGAATGCACTCGCAGCCATCGCGCTGATAGCGCCCGACCTCCATGTGCACCTTGGTAACGAGTGGACAGGTCGCGTCGAACACGCGCAAGCCGCGTCGCGCGGCTTCCTTGCGCACGGCCTGCGACACGCCGTGCGCGCTGAAGATCACGATGGCATCGTCCGGCGTCTCGTCGAGCTCGTCGACGAACACGGCACCCTTGCGCGACAAGCCGTCCACGACCGACTTGTTGTGCACCACCTCGTGGCGAACGTAAATGGGCGGCCCGAAAATCTCCAGGGCGCGCTCGACGATCTCTATGGCCCTGTCGACACCGGCGCAAAAGCCCCGGGGGTTGGCCAGCACGATTTCCATGGTTCTCACCAGGTGACGATGGGAGGTCCGATCATAAGCGAAGCGACACACGCGACCAAGCGTGGCCGAGACGCGCTCAGCGCGTGCGAAACGCGCCGGCCAGCAGCATCACCGCGCCAACGCTGATAGCCGAGTCGGCCACGTTGAATGCCGGCCAATGCCAGTGCCCGACATACACGTCGATAAAATCCACCACCTCTCCCAGCGCCAGGCGGTCCCACAGGTTACCCAGCGCCCCGCCCAGCACCAGCGCCAGCGCGCAAGCCATCCACCGCTCGGTCGGCGCCAGGCGGCGCAGCCAGGCGATGATGAACGTGCTGACGATGATCGACAGTGCGCTGAAGAACCAACGCTGCCAGCCGCCCGCATCCTGGAGCAGGCTGAACGCCGCTCCGGGATTGCGCGTCAGCGTGAAGTTGAGCATCGGCATGACGGCCACCGGCTCGTGCAGGACCAGCGCGCTGCCGGCCACCTGCTTCGTCACCTGGTCGAACACGATCACCACGGCCGACAACACGAGCCACCTCATCACACGCCCCCGCCGGCATTCGCCGACTCTGGCGCGGCATGGAAAAACGCCCGCGCCTGCGCCGCATCGCGCGCAATCTGGCGTGTCATCGCCTCGACGGAGCCGAAGTGCTGCTCATCGCGGAGCTTCTCCAGGAAGTTGACCCGAATGTGCTTGCCATACAGATCGCCATCGAAGTCGAAGACATGCGCTTCCAGCACCACCTGCTTACCGCCGACGGTGGGACGTGTGCCGATGCTCGCGACACCCGGCAACGCACGCGCGCCCACACCGCCGACGCTGACCACGAATATACCGGCAAGTGCGCAAGCCCTGCGCCGCGGCATGACGTTGGCGGTCGGATAGCCGATGCGACTCCCCAGCCGATTGCCGCGACCGACACGCCCGCACATGAAGTAGGATCGGCCGAGGAGCTTTTCGGCGAGCCCCAGATCGCCCGACGCCAGGGCTTCGCGCACCCGGCTGCTGCTCACGCGAGCGCCGCCGACCATGTACGTCTCGTGCCTCACCACGGCGTAGTCGTGCCGCGTGCCGTACTCCTCGAGCAGCGCGAGGTTGCCCCGGGCGCCTTGACCGAAACGGAAATCATCGCCCGCCACGACCAGCTTGACACCCAGCCTGGAAACCAGGAACTGCTCGATGAAGGTGCCGGCCGGCACGCGCGACAAGGTCTCGTCAAAGCGCAGCACGATGACGCGATCGACGGGCGTCGCGTCGAGCGCGAGCATCTTCTCGCGGAAACGCGTGAGACGCGGTCGCGCCTTGGGGCCGGCGAAAAACTCCTGAGGCGGCGGCTCGAAGGTTACGAGGGTCGACGCCAGCCCGAGATCGCGCCCGAGGCGGGCGAGTTGCGAGAGGATGGTGCGGTGCCCGAGATGCACGCCGTCGAAATTGCCGAGGGTGGCGACGCATCCCCGGTGCCGTCCTGCCAGATTGTGCATGCCGCGAATCAGTTCCATGCGATCGCCTTCGACCCACGCCATCGGAAAACGGCAAATTATCCTTGATCCCTGGGCGCCGCGAAAGGACAACTTCCCGCGGCCTACTTGCGGGCGGTGAACTGCGCGGGCCTGATACCGCTGACGAGCAGGACCATGAAATACACCACGGCCCCACTCCCGATCAGCATCACGAGCCAGGCGGCGCGCTCGGCGAGCGTCGCGCCCAGCCAGCGCGCCAGATCCCCCCTGGCAATCAGCAGAAACGCACCCATCACGGCATTCGCGGCGAGCAGGCGCACGATGAATCCGGGCCAACCCGGCGCCGGGCGGTACACCGCCGTGCGGCGCAGGCTCGCCAGCAGCAACCCGGCGTTGAGAAGCGCCGCGAGCGCCGTCGCCAGCGCCAGGCCCGCATGCGCCAGGGGAACGACCAGCGCCAGGTTGAGCACGATGTTGGTGAGCATGGCGATGACGCCGATGCGCACGGGCGTTCTCGTGTCCTGGCGCGCGTAGAACCCGGGCGCCAGGATCTTGACCCCAACGAACCCGAGCAGTCCGCACGCGTAGGCCATCAGGCTCAAGCGCGCCATCTCGACGTCGTGCGGGCCGAACTCACCATACTGAAACAGCGTGCTGAGCACCGGACCCGCCAGCACGGCCAGCGCAAGTGCCGCCGGCAAAATGATGAGCAGCGTGAGGCGCAACGCCCAGTCCAGCGTCTCGGAAAACAGCGCCGGCGAGCCGCGTGCGTGCTGTTGCGAGAGGCTCGGCAGGATGACCGTCGCGAGCGCGACACCGAAGACGCCCAGTGGAAATTCGATCATCCGGTCGGAGTAGTAGAGCCAGGTGATGCTCCCCGAGACCAGGAAAGACGCGATCAGTGTATCGATGAGCAGGTTGATCTGGGACACCGACACCCCGAACACGGCCGGCACCACAAGGCGCACGATGCGGCGCACGCCCGCGTGCGCGACGTCGAATCGCGGGCGCACCAGAAGGCGCAAGCGCCGCAGGAATGGCAACTGGAAGCCAAGCTGCACGAGGCCCGCGAGGAATACCCCGCAGGCGAGCGCAACGACCGGCCGCGCGAGGTGCGGAGCCAGCCACAGCGCGCATCCGATGAGTGACAGGTTCAGCAGCACCGGTGTGAACGCGGGCACGCCGAACTTGCCATAGGTGTTGAGTATGCCGGCCGCGAAGGCGGTCAACGAGATGAACAGGATGTACGGAAAGGTGATGCGCACCATGGCGAGCGTGAGATCGAACTTGGCCTGATCGGCAAGAAAGCCCGGGGCAAAGACGAGCACGAGGATGGGGGCCGCAACGACGCCGGCGGCGCTTACCAGAAACAGGGCGCCGCCCAGCACACCGAATACGTGCGAGACCAGATCGCGCACCGCCGCGTGCGGCTGGTTTGTCTTGAACTCGGACAGCACCGGAACGAAGGCCTGGGAAAACGCGCCTTCCGCGAAAAACCGCCGCAGCAGATTCGGTATCCGGAAGGCGACCAGGAACGCGTCCACCTCCGCCGTGGCACCGAACAGGCGCGCGATAACCACATCGCGCACCAACCCCAGCACGCGGGACACCAGCGTGTTGAGGCCAACCGTGGCGGTCGACCTGAGCAAGCGCCCGCTCAACACGCCACTACCCGGGCGGCGCTGATATCCGCCAGGGTCCGAGCCTGCACCGGCACGCCGTGGGCGGGTGGCGCGCCGGTGCACTGGTCCGGGCTGACGTCGATGCGCCCCTCGGGTCGTGCGCCCCCCCCCGTCGCGAAGACCACAACCATGAATAGATTGATAAGTCCGTGAACAGATTGCATAATTACACGTTTACTCACTTGCCCCGAGGATACAAGCAACGTGGCCAACTCACCCCAAGCCCGCAAGCGTGCCCGTCAGGCCGAAGACCGCCGTGAGCGCAACGCCGGGCAGCGTTCCGGCATGCGAACCCACATCAAGAAAGTCGTCAAGGCCATCGACTCGGGCGACAAGGCTGCGGCACGAGCGGCTTACGAGGAAGCCGTACCGGTCATTGATTCGTCGGTCGGCAAGGGCCTGATACACAAGAACAAGGCGGCACGGCACAAGAGCCATCTCAACACCCATATCAAGGCATTGTGACCGGGGGCCGGAAGACATTCAGTCTCCGGTCAACACCAGATTGTCCCTGTGGATGAGTTCCGGCTCGTCCACGTAGCCCAGCACCTCCCCGATACGTCCGCTCGGAGCACCCATGATCCTGCGTGTCTCCGCCGCATCGTAGTTGACCAGACCGCGGGCCACCTCGCGACCGTCCGGGTCCAGGCAGGCGACCAGCTCTCCGCGTGAAAAATCACCCTCCGCCGCCTTGACACCCACGGGCAGGAGGCTGCGTCCCGAGCTTCTCAGCACCCGTGCCGCACCCGCATCGAGCCGCACGCACCCCTGCACACGGAGTTGCCCCGCGAGCCACTGCTTGCGCGCACCCATGCGCGCCTGGGCCGGCTCCAGAAGCGTGCCCAGCTTCTTCCCGGAGGCCAGATCGAGCAGCACGTTCGCCCGCGAACCGGGGCCGATGAGCGTGGGCGTCCCGGATCGCGCGGCAAGCCGCGCGGCCTTGAGCTTGGTGTGCATGCCGCCGCGCCCGTACACCCCGCTCTCCCCGGCCATCGCCGTGAGATCGGTATCGCCCGCGATCCCGTGACTGACCAGCGTGACACGCCGCTCGGCCCTGGGATCCCCGGTGAACAGACCCTCCTGGTCCGTGAGAATGACAAACAGATCGGCCTCCATGAGATTGCACACCAGGCCCGCCAGCGTGTCGTTGTCTCCCAGCCTGATGCCATCCGTGGAGATGGTGTCGTTCTCGTTGACCACCGGCACCACGTCGAGCGCCAGGAGCTTGCGCAAAGTGCTGCGCGCGTTCAGATATCGCCCCCGGTCGGAGAAGTCGTCGTGGGTGAGCAGGATCTGCGCGGTATTGAGCGCGTGCGCCGCGAAGCAGCTCTGGTACGCCTGCACGATGCCCATTTGCCCGACCGCGGCGGCCGCCTGCAGCTCGTAGAGCGCGACCGGGCGCCTGCGCCAGCCAAGCCGGTGCATGCCTTCGGCCACCGAGCCCGAGGAGACGACCACGATCTGCACACCCCGCCCGCGCAGTTCCACCATCTGCTCGACCCAGCCGCCGATCGCATCCCGGTCGAGCCCTTTGCCCTCGTGCGTGAGCAGGGCGCTGCCAATCTTGATGACCCACCGCCTGGTGAATTTCAGGCGTGCGCGTTCGGGCATGGTGCCGCCTCTTCGAGATAACTCATCACTCGCTGGCAAAGTACCGCGCAGCCCGCACCCGAGATCGCCGACACGGCGAACACCGGCGCACGCCATGCCAGCTCACGCACGATGCGCGATTGGAGATCGGCGCGCGCGCGCTCATCGACGAGGTCCATCTTGGTCAGCACCAGCCAGCGCTCCATGGTTGCGAGTTGCTCGCTGTAGGCCCGCACCTCCGAGACGATTGACTGCGCATCGCGAACCGCATCGCGCGTGCCCATCGGACACGCGTCGACCAGGTGCAGCAACAACCTCGTTCTGGTGAGATGCTTCAAGAAGCTTAGACCAAGCCCCGCGCCTTGCGCGGCCCCCTCGATGATGCCCGGCACGTCGGCCATCACGAAGCTGCGGTACGCCTCTACGCTGACCACGCCCAGATGCGGGTAACGCGTCGTGAACGGATAGTCCGCCACCTTGGGTCTCGCGGCCGACACGGCACGGATGAGCGTCGACTTGCCCGCGTTGGGCAGACCCAGCAAGCCGACATCGGCAAGCAGCTTCAACTCCAGACGCAGGCGCCGCGCATCACCCGGCCGGCCAAGGGTGGTTTTCCTGGGTGCACGGTTGGTGGCGCTCTTGAATGCGGCGTTGCCGCGGCCGCGCCGCCCGCCTTGAGCGACGAGCAATCGCTCGCCGGGCGCCATCAACTCGCCCAGCGTGTCGTCGTACTCGGGCTCGCTCGCAAGGGTGCCGACCGGCACGCCGATCTCCAGATCCGCGCCCCGCGCCCCCGTGCACTGGCGCCCGCGGCCGGGCGCGCCGTGCCGCGCCCGGTACAGGCGCTTGTGGCGAAAGTCGACCAGCGTGTTGAGCCGTGCATCGGCGACCAGCACCACATCGCCGCCGTCACCGCCGTCACCCCCGTCGGGGCCACCTCTGGGGATATATTTTTCACGCCTGAAGCTCAGACAGCCGTCTCCTCCCCGGCCCGCCTCGACTTCAATGGTGACGTCATCGATGAACTTCATGGCGCGCTCGCCGGCGGCCGCTCGCACACACCTGCAACGCAACAAAGCCCCGTCGATGACGGGGCCTTGCGCGTCGCTGCGACACCTGCCGCGCGAATCTTCAGATCGGCAGCACGTTGACGAACTTGCGCTGCTTGCGACCCTTGGTGACAAAGACGATCTGCCCATCCGCCTTCGCGAAAAGGCTGTGGTCACGCCCGCAACCCACATTGAGGCCGGCGTGGAAGCGCGTGCCACGCTGGCGCACGATGATGTTGCCGGCCCTCACGCGCTCGCCGCCATAGCGCTTCACACCGAGACGTTTCGATTCGGAATCGCGCCCGTTCTTGCTGCTGCCGCCTGCCTTCTTGTGTGCCATCTCGAACTCCTGCCCGGCTAACCGGCCTTCTCGATCCCGGTGATCTCGACTTCGGTGTAGTACTGGCGATGTCCCTGGTGGCGCAGATAATTCTTGCGCCGCTTGAACTTGATGATCCTGATCTTCTTGTGCCGCCCATGTGACTTCACGGTGGCCGAGACCTTGCCGCCCTCGACGAGCGGGACACCGACCTCCAGCGCCTCGCCGTCACCAAGCGCCAGCACCTGGTCGAACTCCACCGCCTCTCCCTCGGAGACATCGAGCTTCTCGATGCGCAGCGTGTCGCCCTCGCAAACCCTGTACTGCTTACCGCCGGTCCTGATCACCGCGTACATGCCCTACCCTCGCCAAGCTTGGAGCGCCAACAAGGGGCACCCCTGTAAAACGTGTCAGTTTATGGGTTTAGCTCGCCACGGGCAAGCCGCGGTTCCTCTCACCGGGCAACGCAATGGTTTATGATAAGACGTTCGTCGTTCCCAACAGGCCGAGACGCTTCATGTCACTCCCTCGCAGGGCAGGATCCCGCGCAGTGGATCTCGCCAGCATCCAGGCGCTGGTCGAGGACGACATGCGCACCGTAGACCGGCTGATCGCCGATCGTCTGCAATCCGAGGTGGTCCTGGTCAACCAGGTCGCACAGTACATCGTGCACAGTGGCGGCAAGCGGGTGCGGCCCATGCTCGCCCTGCTGTGCACGCGGGCGCTGGGATACCAGGGCGATAACCACATCATCATGGCGGTGGTCATCGAGTGCATACACACCGCTACGCTGCTGCACGACGACGTGGTCGATGCGTCCTCTCTGCGCCGCGGACACGAGACCGCAAACGCCGTGTGGGGCAATCAGGCAAGCGTGCTGGTCGGCGACTACCTGTACTCTCGCGCGTTCCAGATGATGGTAGAGATCGACGACATGCGCGTCATGCGGATACTCGCCGACGCGACCAACGTGATCGCCGAAGGCGAGGTTCTGCAGCTCCTCAACTGTCACGACGCGAGCACCACGGAAGAACAATATCTCGCGGTCATTCAGTCGAAGACGGCCAAGCTGTTCCAGGCGGCGGCGAGGCTGGGGGCGGTGCTGAGTGGCGCAAGCGCTGTCATCGAGCGGTCGATGGCCGACTATGGGCTGCACCTGGGCATCGCGTTTCAGGTGATCGACGACGTGCTCGATTACAGCAGCTCGCGCGAGGAGATCGGCAAGAACATCGGTGACGACCTGGCCGACGGCACGCCCACCCTGCCGCTGATATACGCCATGCGCCGCGGCACACCAGCGCAGGCCGAGGTCATCAAACGAGCCATCGAAGGCGAGGGTCTCGATCAGATCGCCGAGGTCATCGAGGCCGTTGAATCGACCGAGGCCATCGCTTACACTTCCCAGGTTGCGCGCGCCGAGGCCGACCGCGCCCTGCAGGCACTGGGCAGTCTCCCGAACTCCCCGTACAAGAACGCCCTGCAGGCGCTCGCCGAGTTTTCCGTGAGCCGCAGCTATTGAACCGCAGCGTGTCGACCATCATCGGGGTGTAGCTCAGCCTGGTAGAGCACTGCCTTCGGGAGGCAGGGGTCGGAGGTTCAAATCCTCTCACCCCGACCAATATGACGAACAACTTATCCATCAATTAGACTTTCGACAGTGAACCTGAACCAGGCTCGTACTCCACCCGTACTCCACCAGATGAACGTTCTTGCCCTTGCTGAACGAAAGCCCTACGACTCATCCAGCAGGATCCCCGTAACCAACACCAGGCGTCTCCCGCTTACCGGATCAGCCGATCCTTGTGACCCATCAGCACGGCTTTGCAGGCGCAAACACTGCAAGCAGTTCTCCTTTCGCGTTTTCAAGTCGTTTTTTTGCTCGAAGCAGTCCAATAATCCCGATGGCGCTTTCTTCTGGAATTGAACCAGATCAGTCTGCTATGGCATAGGCGCGCACGGGACTGCCGTCGCCCTCGGCGATGTTCAGGGGGGCGCCGTGAAAATAGAAACGCTTTGGCAGATGGTCCGTGTTGATCAGTCGTTCGAACGAGATCACGTCGCGTTCGAGCAACCAACGTTCAATCTCGATATCGAACTCGAACCGAGCGGGCAGGCCAATAAACTTCGGCCTTAGCTCGACCACTCTTCGCGCAATTTCCCAGGTGATGTCGTATTCGTGGAATATCAGACCGAGTCCAGATTCGATGTCATCGTACGACTCGTAGAGCACGGATTCTCCCATGAATGTGTCGAGCGGATAATCGTCCAGTGTTTTGCCGTCGACAGTCGCATGAAACGGCAAGTTCACATGGGTTGCATCGTGACCATTGATCTCGACTCGGCGCATATTCCAACCCGTGTCGGCGAAGCACTCGACAAGCTCTATGCACGGGCGAGGATCACCCGGATACACCTCCATCGCGGAGTGCAACGGCAAACTGAGGTCAATAATCCGCATGAGTCACGTCCTGACGTTGAGTTGAATGCTGAATCTTATCGTTATCGTAATCTCCCACCCGCATGTCATTCCAGCCAGCACCGGACGTCGTTCATGACCCGACCCTCGCCCGCCTACGCGCGGCGACGCCGTCACGGCCGGGTTCGCGCGCACTCGTGCGTCTCGGATCGGCGCCCGAACGAAACACGTCGGACCGGCGTGTCGCCACGGCTTTCCAATGACGGGCCAGGCGCCCCGCCGGAGCGGTGCGGTCCCGCCATCGGCCCGGGGGTGGCGAACGCACCGCGCGGGCCGCTCTTAAGACGGGCACCTCGGGTCGGGACAGTGCCATACCCAGTGCCGCGCACCGCCCGCTCGGCGGTGGCGTCTCGGTGGCGCTCCCGGTCTCGCACTCAGCCGTGCACCGACGGGTCAATCGGCGCACCGGCGCTGAGCGCACCGTCGACCACGAGCGTCGTGCCGGAAACGAATGACGCCGCGTCGCTCGCGAGCCACAGCACCGCATTGGCAATGTCGCGCGGCTCGCCAAGGCGCCCGAGCGGGTGCCTCGTGACGGCGTCGCGGATCGCGGCGTCGACGTCGGCCGCCTGCCCGAAGGTCTGCATCAGCATGTCGGTCATGATCCAGCCCGGGCACACGGCGTTGCAGCGGATGCCGTCCTTGCCGTGGTCGACGGCCACCGACCGGGTGAAGCCGACCACCCACGCCTTCGACGCGTTGTAGAGCGCCAGGTTGGGGTCGGACAGGAACGCGCTGATGGATCCGAGGTTGACGACCGCCCCGCCCCCGCCCGCGCGCATTGGTGCGATGGCCGCGCGCGTCGCCTCGAACACGCCGCGCATGTTGATGTCGCACATGCGCCGCCAGTCCTCGTCGCTGGAACTCTCCGGCGTCTCCTCGATCTCGATCCCGGCGTTGTTGACCAGAATATCGAGCCGCCCGTGGACGTCGGCCGCACGGCGCACCAACGCGACCACGCTCGCCTGATCGCGCATCTCGAGGCGTTGCCACTCGACATTTTCCCCGAAGGGCTGATCCGGCTCGCGGGTGCTGCCCGCGATCACCCGCGCACCTTCCTCGACGAAGCGCTCCACCGTCGCGCGTCCCAACCCACGGCTGCCACCCGTGATGACGGCGACACGCCCCTGCAGACATCCCATGTGATGCTCCCCCCGGTTGCCCAACCTCGGGTATCAAGGTAAGCCACGAGCACTGATCAGTCCATCCCCGGGGCGCGCGCGGTCTGTATCATGAGAAGATGGCCCCGCGCCGTACGCGGCACCAGGCTTGCCTGCGCGGCGGAATCACGGCATTGGCGCGCCGCTCTCTCGGGTGAGTCGGAGGGCAAATCCGGGTCGCCCAATGCGAGGAAACACGAGATGAGCAGACTGTGCTACGCAGAGCGGATGGATCCGCAAATGGCCGCCGCGCTGCGCAAGCAGCAGACCCTCGCCCCGCATACCGGCGCGATGTGCCGGCCGAGCCTCGACGAGATGCGAAGTGCCTATGCCCGGGAGCGCCGATTCTGGAATGCACAAGGACCCAAGGTGGCCACAATAGCGGAGTCGAGCGTTCCCGGACCGCTGGGCGATATCCCCATCCGCTGTTATTACCCCGGCACCGAGCACCCGCTGCCGGCGCTCATCTATCTGCATGGCGGTGGCTGGATCCTGGGCAACCTCGACACGCACGACCGCATCATGCGCTCGCTGGCCGTGCATTCGGGCTGGGCGGTCGTCGGCGTGGATTATCGCCTCGCCCCGGAGCACAAGTTTCCCGTCGCGATCAACGAGACGCTGGCCGTCGTTCACCATCTACGGGTCGCGGGTGACGCGCTCGGCCTCGACGAGGCGTGTTTCGCACTCGGCGGGGACTCCGCCGGAGCCAACATGGCGCTCGCCGCCGGCCTTGCCCTCGGACAGCGCACGCCGGGGCTGGTGCGGGCCCTGGTGCTGTTCTACGGTGCCTACGGGCTGCGCGACTCGGCATCGAGGCGACTGTACGGCGGACCGGAGGACGGCATGAGCACCGCCGATCTGGGTTACTACGAGGAGTGTTATCTGCGCGGCCCTGCCGATCTGCGCGACCCGCGCTACGACCTGCTCGAATGTGAGCTCGCGGGGCTACCGCCCGTCCATCTGTGCGCGGCCGAGCTCGATCCCCTGCGCGACGACAGCGCGGCCCTGCACGCGCTGCTGCGCGACGCCGGTGTGCGCAGCGATTTCCTCGTCTACGCGGGTGTGCTGCACGGCTTCCTGCACCTCGGAGCCATGCTGGACAAGGCGCGCGAAGCACTGCAACGCGCGGCGCATGCACTGCGCTCACTAGCTTGACTGCGCGAGGAGCACCTGCACCCGGGCCACGCGCGTCTTCGACAGCTCGAAATCGAACTTTCCGCCACTGATGGTTTTCTGCACGGTGATCTTCTGCGGCGTGGCCTCGATCAGCAGGCCCTTGTGCTCGCGCCCGTCGTGAGTGGTGACGATGACCGGCGTGCGGAGCAACGGGGCGAGGTCCTCGAAGGGGACTTCCTGGTAGGCGTAGGTGATCTTCTTGACTTTCGCCTGCTGCGGCTCCGCGCTGCCCGCGGCGGATGCCGGCGCGTCGCCCTGCAAAGTGTCTTCCCCGACGCCGCTCGACCCCTGCGACTGCGACTGCGTCCCGGCATCGGGTGGCGCGGTCGTGCCGGACGGCTCAACCCCGGGACCCACCGAAGCAACGGGCGCCACCCCGCTCAGCGCCGACATGAGCCCGCCGAAAAAGGCGACGGCCAACATGAGCCCGAAGGAGGCAATGCATATGAGAAACCCTTTCTTCGCCTGCGCCCAGTGCGTGAAGACGAAGATGAACCACACCGGGGCGAGCAGCAGCGAGCCGAGCCCCCACCAGATCCCGCTGCGAAACGCGGCGATCAGCACCATCACCCCACCGACCATGGACACGAGCCACAGGATGACAAAAACGACCATGACGAAGCTATCCATGCTGCCTCCCCGATATTCTCAACCCGACGCAAGAGTACACGTGTCGCAAACGAGACGAAACCGCGTGGGAATCGAGACCGCGCGCGGCGCTGTCCATCGACACCTGCATGTGCTTGTTTTGTACTCGGTGACAATCAGGATGCGCGCCTCCGTTGCCGCCGCGACTCCACAAAACTTGGGCAGATTGATGACCGAGCCTCGCGGATGGCCCGTATCCTGGACCAGGTATTGAGCGGCACTCGAGCTCACGACGACGGGGTGTCGGCGTCCACCCTGCCGATGATCTCGAAATGGAAACGCTCGAACTTCGCCGTCGACTCCACCAGCGCGCCGAGCTTGATCTCGAACTTCCGCGTTCCGGTGTCCAGCACGGCCGTCACGGCATCCCGGTGCGTGCCCTTGGCGCACACCAGCGCAGGCGGAGAATCGGCGCCCATGCGCGGCAGTACCAACGCGGGTCTCAGCCTGCTCTTGGCACCCTCGGCGTCGGACTTGATCGTCACCGTGGCCGGTTTCGAACTCCGGGTGAATATCTGCAAGCCGGCCTGATACTCGCCCGCACCCGCAATACTGAGCCAGCGCACCGCGCCAATGACCCAGGGCTCGGCAGGCTGCCCACCGGAAAAGAACTCCATGCCGATGAGCTCACCCACCGCGATCGCGTAGTTGGGACGAATGTGCTTGATGATCCCCACCCCACCCGAGCCGCGATTGACGAGATCCCAGTAGTCGGCACCGAATATCGCTTGCGACTTGTCGCGGTCAGCACTTTCCGCGCCGGATTGTGCCGACTTGCCGGCGCTTCTCGCCATCTCCTCCTGCTCCATGCGCCATTGCGCCGCGCTCACGCGCATCAGCTTGTTGGTGCGCGGGCTGATGACGACCAGGATTTCGTCATCACCCTGCGGCTCCTCGGGCGGGGGCTGTCCGGGAGACTTGGCCTCGAACGCCGACTTGCCGTCGAGATCCTTGGCCGTCCCGCCCAGCAGGTAGTAAAGCGCCGTGATGCCGACCGCGATCTGCACATGTCCGTCCGCGGATTCCCGCGGTATGACGCGCTCCGGCGGCACCCCCCAGCCCTTGATCATGCGCCGCAGCAGGGACGCCAGATCGGACTCCGTTCCCAGCGATATGCCGCCATCGTCGGCAAGCCGCTGCTTGAGCTCATCGACGTTCTCCTTCTCCAGCGCATCGATCAGCACGTTGGTGTCGAGCACCTTGCATTCAGGAGACGACGCACCCTCGCCGGATTTCCCGTAGGGCTCCGGGCGCCAGTCGCGCGCCGGGTCGAGCACGAATACACCGTCGGGCTTCTCCACGGTGCGCGGCCCCGAGATCTGCACACTGTCCGCGAAGTGATCCAGCAGCTTGTAGACCTTCCACACCTCACCGTAGGCGAGATGATAGGGATCGACGAGGCTGGTGAGCAGGACCCGCTTGTAGGCGTGGTCGAAGGCGCTGGTGAAAGAGTGCTCGCCCCTGGATTTCGCCGGCGCCACGCGATCGAGCCGGTTGTCCATACCGTAATCGTACAGGCTCGCCATTTCCCCCCAGAGCTGCGTGGACGCGGGCAGATACTCGTGGAACGCGTGCACCATGACATGCGAGATGAACAGCATGGCCCTGTGCACGGCCATGCCGATCTGCTTGTTCTTGCCCCACAAGCCCTTGCGGGTGCCCGCGATGACGTGCTTGTAGCCGTACGAGAGCTCTTCGGCGACACGCCGCGTGGCATCCGTGCCGGCCCGGTTCTTCTCCAGTCCCGCAATGGTATGGATCGGACCCTGCTTCTCTTCGAGCTGAAGAAAATAACGGTAAGGGGCGAGAAACAGCTCCATCAGCTCGAAGCGGGTCGATGCCTTGATCGGCGTCCGGTTGAGCTTGTGCAAACTCTTGTAGACGCGGCCCAGCATGACCGGGGGATTGGCGTAGGGCAGGGTCTCCATCCACTCCTCGACATAGACCGGCCGGATCTCGACCGACGGGTCGGCCTTCTCGGCGAGCGGGGGAATGGACAAGCTGAGTGCCATGTTCGCGATGCTCCTGGCCGGCACCACACCGGAACCGGGTCCGGGCGCACGCCAGCGTGAGGGTGGAATCCTTCGAGGCGCAAAGATTATCAGGCATCGCCGCGTTCGTCATGACTGCGATGGTGGACGTCGAGGGGAACCAGGCGCGGCTCAGGTGCGCTGCTCGCTGACCGTGCGCGTGCGCCTCGCCATGCATGCGCTCGCCCGTTCACGTCTCACCAGGAGCGACAATGAGCGCTTCGCCACCCCGCCGCGAGACGAGCGCGGCCGTTGTTCCCACGCGGCGGCGTATCTCAGTCGCCCCGTGACAGTGCCCAGGACACGCACGCATCGGCCAGCGCCGCCACGCTGTCCACGCAGCGCTCGCGAAGCGACTCGTCGGCGCCTTGCATGGCAAGGGGAAGCTCGGTGCATGCCAGCACCACCCGATCGGCACCCGCGGCGAGCAAGGCTTGCACCGCGGCACTCGAGCAGAGGCACGCCGCCTCCTCGTCGAAACGCTTGACGGCGGTGATGGCCGGCAGCACGCAATCGCACAAGTCGCGCTCGGTCGGCAGCATGACCTCGTAGCCCATCTGTTCCAGGTGCGCCTGGAAAAAACCCGCCGCGAGGGTCGCCGCGGTACCCAGCAAGCCGACCCTGGTATCCGGTGCGGCGCAGCGCGCGAGCGCGCTCGAGACCGCATCGGCGATGTGAATAACGGGCAGAGGCGTCGAGGCGGCGAGTTCCTCATACCAGTAATGCGCCGTAATGCACGGTATCGCGATCCCGGCCACGCCCGCGCCCTCGAGCGTGCGCAGCCCCGCCCGCATGGCGGGCAGCGGAGACTCGCCGCAGCCTTGCACAATGGGGGCCACGCGGTCCGGAATCTGCGGCACCGAATAGACGATGACCGGAATATGCCCCTGGTCGGCCGCTGCCGGCGTCTTGCACACCAGCTTGCGCAGAAAATCGACCGTGGCGAGCGGACCCATCCCGCCCAGCACGCCGAGTCTGCGCGGTGGCGTCATCGAGCGCTCCCCACGCTGGTCACGCCGCTCCGCCTGCGAGCGCCGGAAACGCCCATCGATAACCGAACAGCCCGGCCGCGCCGCCCGTGTGAACGAACACGATGTTGCTGCCCGCGCCGAAACGGCCTCGGCGAACCAAATCAATGAGACCCGACATGCCCTTGCCCGAGTACACCGGGTCGAGCAGGATGCCCTCCAGGCGTGCCAGCAGGGTTACTGCCTCGATCATCGCTTGCGTGGGCAGCCCGTATCCCGGTCCCACATAATCGCAGTTGGCGACGACCGCCTCGCGCGGCAGATCGGCATCGAAGCCGAGGTGGGTAAGCGTACGTTGGGCGAGATCGTGGACCATTGCCTCCTGCTTCTCCCGGGGTGCGCGCACGCCCACCCCCAGCACGGGCAGCGCGCTGCCCGCGGCATGCAGCCCCGCGACAATCCCCGCCTGGGTGCCGGCGCTGCCGGTGGCATGCACGATGTGGTCCATCGTGAGCCCCATCGCCTGCATCTGATCGAGCAACTCCAGCGCCGCATTGGCGTAGCTGCTGGCACCCACCGGATTGGAGCCGCCGCCGGGGACGATGTAGGGGGCGGCCCCACGCTCACGCAGATCCGCTGCCAGCGACTCCATGGCCTCGTTCATGTCGGTGTCGGCCGGAAACGCCCGGACCTCCGCGCCCAGCAACCGGTCGAGCAGCACGTTGCCCGAGTTCGCATAATCGTCGTCACCCGTGTCCACGCGACGCTCGAACAGCAAGTGGCACTTGAGACCCAGACAGGCCGCCGCGGCGGCAGTCTGGCGCGCGTGATTGGATTGCACCGCTCCCTGGGTGATGACCGTGTCGGCGCCTTGTCCCAGGGCCTCAGCCATCAGAAACTCGAGCTTTCTCGCCTTGTTGCCGCCGGTCGCCAGCCCGGTGCAGTCGTCGCGCTTAATCCACAGCCTGGCCCCGCCCAGATGGGCGCTCAGGCGGTCCATGGGCTCCAGCGGAGTCGGCAGGTGCGCGCAGCGTATCCTGGGCAGTGCGCCGAGCCTCGCTCGCAGTTGCTCTCGGTTGTCGTGCATGGTCGATTGTCCTGTCTCGATGAATCGGGATTGACCGTGGCGGCGCCAGGCCAGGGTCACACGCGGTAGCGCCGCGCACCGCGCTGGCCGTTCGAATGCGCGCCGGCCCGAAGCGCGGGAGGCGCAATAGTACGTCCTCCGCCCACATTCTGTCTTGCACCGACCAGCGATGCCAAACCGCACGGCCTCTCGACCGCCCCCTGTGCAGGGGCGACCATTCGCCTTGCTCCATCGCGTCGAACGATATGGGCGAATAGTCGTCCCTACATCCGCTGCCACCCCCCGCCGTAGGAGCGGACGTCAGTCCGCGAACACGGCGAGCACGGCGTTGTTGCCGCCGAAGGTTCGCGGGATGAATCCCGCTCCTACCGGGGGCGCTGACAAAGGCCGCCGCCGCATGCCGGCGCCGGGCGCCTTCTACCGCGTCTGCTAAGCTAGCGGCCCGATGTCACCAGGGGGAGACGGCGGTTCCGCGGCGAACCGCCACGCAAAAGAATGGCTATCATCGCGAGCGATGCCCTCGACGGCTGCCGCGGCCTGCGGCATGGTTTTTTCACGCGCGAAGGGGGCGTCTCCAAATCGATCTATGCGTCCTTGAACTGTGCGCAGGCCTCCGCGGATGAGCCCGGACACGTGGCCGAGAACCGCGCCCGTGTGGCGCGCGACATGGGCATCGCGCCGGCGTCACTCAGCTCGCCCCGCCAGGCGCATACCACGCACGTGCTGACCCTGACCGGTCCGCTCGGCGAGCCACGGCCCGTCGCCGATGCAGCCGTCTCGAGGTGCCCCGGTGTCGCCTTGAGCGTGATGGGAGCCGACTGTGCGCCGGTGCTGCTCGCCGACCCCGACACCCGCGTCGTGGCGGCGGCACACGCGGGCTGGAAAGGGGCACTGCACGGTGTCATCGAGGCAACCATCGCGGCGATGACGGGGCTCGGCGCCGAGCCCCGTCGAATCGTGGCATGCATCGGGCCGGCCATTCAGCAGCGCTCTTACGAGGTCGGGCCGCAGTTTCCCGCGGCGTTCCTCGAGCACGCGCCGGGCGACGCCGGCTTCTTCGAAGCGCTGCCGAACGGGCGTTTCCTGTTCGACCTCACGGGCTACATCGAGCAGCGTCTTAAAAGAGCCGGGCTGCACCGCGTGCAACGACTGGGGCACGATACGTACAGCGACGAGACGCGCTTTTTCAGCTACCGGCGCGCAACCCATCGCGGCGAGCCGGACTACGGCCGGCAGATTTCCGTCATCGTGCTGGAAGACTGAAAACGCGGCATCCATCGCGGCCGATCCGCAACCAATCCGGGCATCGAGTGCTCGAGGCGTTGCGGCTTCACCGTGTTGGCATCACACGCCGGATAACTCACGCCCAAGACGCAAAGCACGCAAAGATGGCGCGGGAAACCCTGATGACGCAG
Source organism: uncultured Ectothiorhodospiraceae bacterium (assembly GCA_964605765.1). Classification (GTDB taxonomy): domain Bacteria; phylum Pseudomonadota; class Gammaproteobacteria; order HK1; family HK1; genus CAZSDY01. The sequence continues at coordinate 18,108 of CAZSDY010000034.1, forward strand.
GCTCTACCGGTAGCGTCAAGCGCCATATTGAGGCACATCGCTCTCCTTGGCGCGCTTGGCGCCTTTGCGAGAGTCATCATCATCGTGCGATACCCACCGCTTGCTGAAGAGCCTGGATTCCTCGTCGTTTTGCTCGAGCTCACGGGTAAGGGACTACGGGCTCGCCGCAGGGGCCGGGCACTGCGTACGGCCGGCCTCAAGCGCGCATGCGCTCGTTGGCCGGATCGTAGACCGCTTCGGCAAGCACCGTGGCCTCGCGCCGCTCGCCGAGCAGCAGGAAGTCGAAGCTCGTGCCGGGCTCGGCGTAGCGCGGCGGCACGTAGGCGAAGGCAAGCGTTTGCCCGACCGTGTGCCCGTAGGCACCGCTGGTGGTCACCCCGATGATGTCCTCACCGTCGTAGACCGGCTCATTGCCCTGTGGGTCGGCATCGCCGTCATCGACCTTGCAGTACACAAGCTTCAGATCGATGCCCTGCTCGCGGCGCGCCAGCAGCGCCTCGCGTCCGATGAAATCCCTTTTCTTCAGCGCCGCAAAGCGCGCCATGTCGGCTTCCAGCAGACCGACCTCGGTGGTGAGCTCCCCGCCCCATCCGCGGTAGGCCTTTTCCATGCGCATGGCGTTGACCGCGTAGACGCCGAAGTTCGCGATGCCGTGCTCCTCGCCGGCCGCCATGAGCGCGTCGTAGAGCTTTTCCATCTCGCGCATGGGATGGTGGATTTCCCACCCGAGCTCGCCCACGTAGGAGATACGCAGCGCGCGCGTCGGCACGCCGGCAATGTCTATCTGCTTGCCGCTGAGCCAGGGGAAACCCTCGTTCGTCAAATCGGCATTGGTGAGCTTGGACAGCACGTCGCGCGCGCGCGGGCCGGCCAGCACCAGCACGCCGTAGTCGTCGGTGATGTTACGGATGCTCACCGCCTCTCCCTCGTTGAGGTGGCGGCGCATCCAGTCCAGATCGTGCACCTCGGCCATGGCTCCCGAGAGCACGTAGAAATGGTCGGCGGCAAGACGCGTGATGGTCGCCTCGCATTCGATACCGCCCAGCTCGCCCAGCATCTGCGTGAGCACGATGCGCCCGTCGCGCACCGGGATCCGGTTGGCGCAGATCCTGTTCAGAAATGCTTCGGCATCGCGACCCGTTACGTCATACTTGGCGAAGCTGCTGAGATCTAGCAGGCCGACGCGTTCACGCACGGCCCGGCACTCCTCGGCAACGGCAGCGAACCAGTTGGAACGCCGGAAGCTGCAGCGCTCTTCCTCGCCGCCGGCCGAGAACCATTTCACGCGTTCCCAGCCGAAGACCTCGGCGAACTGCGCGCCTTGGCCTTTCAGCTTGTCGTAGAGGGGCGTCGTGCGCACCGGCCGCCCCGCCTCACGGAACTCGCCGGGCAGGCGCACCTGGTACATCTGCTGATACTCGTCTATGGATTTCTGCAGCGCGTAGTCGCCCATCGCCCACTCGCCGTAGCGCCTCGGATCGAAACCGAGCATGTTGATCTCGGTCTGGCCATGCACCATCCACTGTGCCAGGTACTTGCCCGCACCGGGACCCTGCGTCACACCGATGCTGGCGCCCACGCACAGCCAGTGATTGTGCTGGCCGGGCGCGGGCCCCAGCAGGAAGTTGCCGTCCGGCGTGTGCGTGATGGGGCCGCTCACGATGCGCTTGATGCCGGCGTTCTCGAACGCCGGGATGCGCCGTGCGGCGAGCTCCAGCGAATCCGTCAACCGGTCGATATCGGGCGGCAGCAACTCCATGTCGAAGCCCCAGTCGATGCCGTCGAGGCCCCAGGCTCGCGCATCGGCCATCTCGTAAGGTCCGACGAGAATGCCCTCCTGCTCCTGGCGGTAGTAGCACGAGGCGATGGGGTCGCGCACCACCGGCGGCTCGCGATCGAGCCCGCGCACGGCGTCGACGTTCTCGGTCACGAGGTACTGATGGATCATGCTCACGATGGGCAGGCGCAATCCGGTCATGGCGGCGACCTGCGGCCCGAAGCAACCCGCAGCGTTGACGATGTGCTCGCAAACGATATTGCCCTTGTCCGTCGCCACCTCCCACTCGCCACTCGAGTGCCGGCTGATGTCGGTAACCCGCGTATGGCGGTAGATCTCGGCGCCGCCCTGACGCGCGCCCGCGGCCATCGAATTGGTGGCGCTGCTCGGATCGGTGTGCCCGTCGTGCGGGGTGTAGAAACCGAGCCGCACGTCGAGCGTGGGCTCGAGCAGCGGATGCAGTTCCGTGATCTCGGCCGGACCTATGAGGTGCGATTCCACGCCGACGTAATTGAGCACGCCCTGCACGTAACGAAACCAGTCCACCTCCTCCTTCCGGGTGGCGAGGCGGATGGCGCCGCAGCCGTGCCAGCCGGTCGCCTGGCCGGTCTCGCTCTCGATGGTCTTGTACATCTCCACCCCATAGGCGTGGAGTTTCGCCATGTTCAGATCCCCGATGAAGTGCGGGGTCAGCCCCGCGGCGTGCCACGTCGAGCCCGAGGTCAGCTCTCCCTTCTCGCACAGAACCACATCGGTCCATCCCTCCTTGACCAGGTGATACAACAGACCGACGCCCATGGCGCCCCCCCCAATCACCACCACGCGGGCATGAGATTTCATGGTTCTTCTCCGATCGATAGAGAGGCAGCGTGTGCTGCGGGTGCGGGCACCGCGTAGCGGCCCCGTGATTCCGTGACGCTAGCCGAGATTGACCAGGTTGACAACAAGCACCGCGCGCGAAGCTGATCCCGGGCAAGTACGGCGCAGATTCGGCCGGACAGCGCGAGACGCGCGCGCACCTATGCGGGTCCGGCGAACATGCCGTCTCCGGGGGACCGGCGACTCACCACCGCTCTGCCGGACGCCTGCGGACCAACGCCCGGTTGCAGGCGGACCGGTTACCACGCGCTCGGGGACATCCACATGAGGGGATCCTCAGGGTGAGGGGATCCTCGGGGACATCCATACAATGAACGGGGATTTGGCCCGCAGAGCCGAGAGATACCAGATCCCAGATTACCCAAACTGCTGACCGGCGTGGCGCGGAGAGCTCAGCCGAAGAAGGTTCGGAGTGGTGTCGCTAAGCGCCTGGCGCGGGGAGCACGACTCCCGAAGACAGAGCGTTGAGC
>CAZSDY010000035.1:0-20773 GCA_964605765.1 uncultured Ectothiorhodospiraceae bacterium
GGTCGTCGTCCCGGCCGTGACTCCGGGCGAGCTGAGTGGGCGATACTCGCGCATCGTCCTCGCCGTGAAGGCCCATCACACGGCTGGGGCCGTATCGATTTTGCGCTCCCACCTGGCCGACGGGGGCTATGTGCTCTCCGCGCAGAACGGTCTTAACGAGATCGCCATCGCCAACGCGCTCGGCGCGGACGCCACCATGGGTGCCTTCGTCAATTTTGGCGCCGACTGGCTGGCGCCGGGGCGCATCTTGTTTGGCAATCGCGGAACGGTGGTGGTCGGCGAGATCGACGGACAGGCGCGCACGCGCACCCACGATATGCTCCGGTTGCTACAGATCTTCGAACCCAACGCGACGCTGACCGACAACATCTGGGGGGTGCTTTGGGGCAAGCTGGCCTACGGTGCAATGTTGTTCGCCACCGCGCTCGACATGGATTCAATTGCCGACAATTTCGCCACACCGCAACGGTTCCCCGTATGGCGGGCCTTGGGCGCCGAGGTCATGCAGGCGGCCGCCGCACGTGGCATCACGCCGGTCGGCTTCGACGGATTCGACCCGCAGTGCTTCGCCCCATCGGCAAGCGAATCGGCGGCCCGTTCGAGCGTCGATGCGCTCGCGGCTTTCAACCGCACGTCGGCAAAGACACATTCCGGCATCTGGCGCGATCTGGCCGTGCGCAAGCGGCGCACGGAGGTGGACGCGCAGATCGCCATCATCGCCGAGCTTGGCGCGCAAGCCGGGGTCGACACGCCGGCAATCCGTCAGCTCGTGAGCCTGATACACGACATTGAGAACGGGCGACGGGCGCAGTCGCTCGAGACCTTCAACGAGCTGGCGGCGATCTGCGCCTGAGCGCCGATGCCGCGCAACAACGGCGCCAACCAGCAGGCAGAGCAAAGACGTGCGAATCGCGGACATGAACTGGATGCAGGTCGAGGCATACCTGGACACCGACGACCGTTGTGTCGTGCCGATCGGCTCCACCGAGCAGCATGGCTATCTGTCGCTTTGCGTCGACGCGATCCTGTCCGAGCGGGTCGCCCAGGAGGCCGCGGCACCTGCCGGCGTGCCGGTCTATCCGGTCATGCCGTTCGGCTGCGCGCCGTATTTCTCGGCCTTTCCCGGCTCGATATCGCTGCGGGTGGAGACACTGCTCGCGGTGGTGCGCGACGTGATGACTTCGGTCTATGGCGCCGGCTTCCGGCGCGTGCTGATCGTCAACGGCCACGGCGGCAACGCGGCGGTTGGCAATCTTTGCCGTGAGCTGATCGCGGCGCATGGCGGCCTGTCGATAAAGTTCCACAACTGGTGGACGGGGCCCCGCACCGTGGCCCGGGCCAAGCAAATATCGCCCAATCCATCGCATGCCAACTGGTTCGAAAACTTTCCCTGGACCCGGCTTGCCGACGTCTCCATGCCCAGCGAAAAGCCGATGGTCGACCTCAGGCACCTCATGCTGAGCGATCCGGCAAGCGCGCGGGCGCTGCTTGGAGATGGATGTTTCGGTGACGCTTATCAGATGCCGGACGAGGACATGCATGCGCTGTGGGCGGTCGGTGTCGAAGAGACTCGTCAGGAACTGGAGCAAGATTGGCCCGTCGCCGTAACGCTTCGCTGAGTGGCGGTGGCAACGACAGGGTCGATGAGGAGCTGAGCGCTCATGGAGCTGGACTTCACGAACCGCGTCGCCGTGGTGAGCGGTGCCGCACAGGGCATCGGGCGTGCCGTCGCATGCGCCCTTCGCGACGGCGGTGCACGGGTCCACGCGCTCGACATCGACGCGGCGGGCGTGGCGGCGACGGGCGCACAGCTCGGTATTCCCTACAGTGCCGTGGATCTGTCGGACCGGGCCGCTGTCGCGGGCACGCTCGACAGCATCCGGCGCTCGACGGGACCGCTCGACATCGTCGTCAACTGCGCAGGCGGGGTATGCGGCCAGGTTGGACGGCCCATTACGGAGATTGACGAAGCGGACTGGCACGCCATATTCCGGGCTAACGTGGACAGCGCGTTCTGGTTGGTGCAGGCGGTGGCACCGGCCATGGCGGAACGCGGCTGGGGCAGGATTGTCACCATCGCTTCCGGTGCCGGGCTGCGCCCCAGCCTGACCGGCATTCAGGCCTACACCGCGGCCAAGCACGCATTGGTCGGACTGACCAAGCAGTTGTCATGGGAGTTTGCGGCGCGCGGGGTTACGGTGAATGCGATTGCTCCGGGGTTCATCCTCTCGAACCCGACGACCATCAGGCAGTGGCAGAGCTACGGTCCGCAGGGCCAGGCGCGCCTGGTCGAGCGCATTCACAGCAAGCGGCTCGGCACGCCCGAGGACATCGCGGCCGCCGTGCTGTTCTTCGCCAGTGATGCGGCGGCGTGGATTTCCGGGCAAATCCTCTGCGTCGATGGCGGCACGTCATGACCGGCGCCGGTCCGCTGGCGCCGATCCAGGGCAAGTTCGGACTCACCGTCGACGTGCGCGGCGCCGGTTTCCCGCTGCCTCCGCACGATCCCGACGTCTACAACTGGGACAATATCCTATTCGCAGTGGGCGTCAGCAAGCACTGGAAGAGCCGCTACGTCGGCAACGACGGGTTCTTCCTGACCAAGGGAGGCAAGAACCAGTACAACTGGCAGGACGGCAGCTGGGCCAACTACCACAAGGGCGAGCAGAAACCGTTCACTTGCGGCACCTGTCACACCACCGGCTACCGCAAGGAAGGCACCGCGTTCGCCAACGGCTTCCCGGGTACCAAGAGCGGCCCGCTGCCGGGTGTGAAGGGTGACTGGGCGGCGTTCAACATCACCTGCGAAGCTTGTCACGGACCGGGCGCGGAGCACGCCAAGGCGCCGACGAAGATCAAGGTCAAGATCGACAAATCGGCAAAACTGTGCGGTTCCTGTCATGTCCGCGGCAAGGATCCGAACGTGGTGATCGCCAAGGGCGGCTTCAACCGCCACCACGAGCAGTATCCGGAGCTGATGAACAGCCCGCACAAAATGTTGATGTGCGGGACCTGCCATGAGCCGCACGTGACCCGCGCGATGGGCGTCAAGGTCATGGCCAAGAAGAAGGAAGTCTGCGACACCTGCCACGCCAAGCAGCGCGAGGCCTTTGAAGGCAGCGCGATGGCCAAGGCCGGCGTGAGGTGCCAGGACTGCCACATGGCGCGCGCGACCAAGTCGGCGATCAAGAAGGGCCCGTTCGAGGGTGACGTGTGGACCCATATCTTCCGCATCAACCCGGCGGCCGACTACGAGATGTTCAGCGACGACGGCAAGAAGGCCAAGGATGCGATCGATCTGAACTACGCGTGCCGGCGCTGCCATGCCGACAAGAGCAAGGTCGAGTTAGCCAAGATCGGCAAGGGCAACTACCACACTATCGGCAAGTAGCCACAACCAGACCGCCGCCACCGCAGGCGGCAGCGTAAACGGGGCGGCCGTTTGTCCGCCCCGTTTTTTTTATGAGTTCCTGCACACCGGCTCAATGTTTCTCGCACGATCTCGTTTCGCCACCCGCTTCAAGAAATACCGATGTCCACGAATGTCTCGTTGTAACAAGCGCCCTCGACGATGTCGGTTTTGAGATCAGCCGGGATCAGAGCATTGACGGTGCGGCCGGTGTCGCTGGTTTGCAACCAGGCGCCCTTGGGCGTGTAGAGCACACCGCGTCGCACAGCGTCGGAGATCTTCGCCTCGAGAATCACCGCCCCCGCATTGTTTTGCAATGTAATGGAGGTACCGTCCTCGATACCCGCTGTGCGCGCGTCATCCGGATGAATCTCGACGATTTCCATGCCAAGGCTGGCCGGGTCACCGCCAAAGGTGGCATTCGTGCGTTTCGATGAAGAAGGACTGATGAGCGTAAACGGCCGGTCTTTCGTAGCGGGCGCATAGCGCGGCGTGCCATAGCCGAACTTCGCTTCCAATTCCTCGCTGAAAAGCTCCACCTTGCCGGACGGAGTTTTCGGTTTGACGGTGTTGCACATCATCACCTCATCGCCGTTGCCTGCTTGCATGAGGAACGCTCGATCAGTAGGCAGCTCACTGGGCCGGTATCCACCAAGGCGTGGATCGTCCGGGTCAACGGCTGCATCCATCAGCGCCTGGTCATCGTCGTCGAACATCGGATCGTCGAATCCGAAAGCCTTGGCAAGGCGGCGGAATATCTCGGTGTTGGGCAAGGAATCGCCGAGCGGCGGCATGACCGGCTCGGCACGTTGCAGATAGCTGTGGCCGTAGGCCGCATAGGTGTCGCCGAACTCGAAGTGCGAGGCTGCCGGCAACACGACGTCACAGAACTTCATGCTGTCGGTCATGACGATGTCGATGCCGGTCACGAAGATCTCCGGGCGGCTCAGGGCCCGAATCATTCGATTCTGATCCGGGTGGGTCGCCACCGGATTGTGGTTGTATATGAACACCGATCGCAGGGGCGGTTCGAGATCGTCTTCCAAGAGATGCCGCCCTACGTCAACGATGTTCAACGTGCGCGTGCCGTCGGGTATCAGATCCGTTCGCTGCAGTTTCTGTGGCGTCGTCGGGAACGCGAATCCGGGCTTGGCGATTACGCCCGCCCCTTTTCGGCCCAGTTGTCCCAGGAGCACTGATACCGACATGATCGCCCGCAAACCCGATCCGCCGCTTCTTCCGCGCTCGATGCCGTTACCGATCGAGAGGGCCAAGGTTCGCGCATCCGCGTAGAGATCGGCGAGTCTCGAAACTGTTGCCAGGGATACCCCGCAGATGTTCGCCGCGGCCTCCAGCGAGTATTTGCGTGCCTCGGCCAGAAACGCGTCTACACCGGTTACCCATTGCTCGACAAATGCAGTGTCTATTCTGCCGCGACGCTCCAGCTCCGCGGCCAGCGCCAGCGCGAGGACCACATCTGTTCCCGGTGCGATCTGCACGAAGAGGTGGGCCTGCTCGGCAATACGCGTACGCTTCGGATCGACAACGATCAGCCGCGCGCCTCGTTCACGTGCCTGTTTGATCACCCGCGCAAAGTGCAGGTTGGAAACGGTGACGTTGTTTCCCCAGACCGCGATCAAATCGGCCTCCAGCGCCTGCTCCGGCGGCATCCCCGGCGATTCACCGAACAGGCTCGTGTACGCCGTGCCCCGAACCGCACCGCATAGAGGTCCCCGGTCCAGCAACGACGCGCCCAGACGGTGAAAGAACCGTCGATCCATGGATCCCCCCGCGAGTTGGCCGTGGGGACCGGCGTAGTTGAATGGCAGCACGGTTTGGGCGCCGTGCTGATCGATCGCCGCACGCGTGCGCGAGGCAACCAGGCTCAGCGCATCGGCCCAACTGATCGGCTCGAACTGCCCGCTGCCTCTTTCTCCCACGCGGCGCAACGGTTCGCGCAGACGATGCGCGCCGTGAACGAAAGCTGGATAGTACTTTGCAGCCTTCTCGCAGATCACACCCGCGGTGTAGGGATTCGCCCGCGAACCGCGCACATCGGTAATTCCAGCGCCCGACACGGTCACCTCCAGCGAGCAGGTATCGGGACAATCAAGCGGGCAGACTGAGCGTCGGATAACGTGTTGGGGGGGCAATTTCATGGCTTGGTCCTCGAAAGTGTCACTCAAAGAACTGTTCGGCTACGCGCCCAAGGATTGGCTCCAGCGGTTTCGAGCCGTCATCGCTGATTATGTCACCACCGTACGCGATTCTCGCTGCGATGAATCACGAGTCATCGTCATCGCAGGCGCTCGGGCGGCGTCTGCGCGTGGGACTACGCCAGCGTCTCCAGATCCATCCTTACTCACCCTGCAGCTCTCCAAAAGGGAGGGGATTTTCTTGCACGCATACGCTACACGGCATTCTCGAGGAAGGTTATCTCGCTCATCGGTTGCGGGCGTCCGATTCCGTAGCCCTGTGCGAAGTCGATACCTATGTCACGCAGTTCGTCGAGAATCGCATCGTTCTCCACGAACTCGGCGATGGTCTGCTTGTTCATGACCTGTGCGATATCGTTGATTGAGCGGACCATGGCGCGGTCGATCTTGTCGTCCACGATGTCCTTGACGAACATCCCGTCTATCTTCAGAAAGTCGACTGGCAGGTTTTTCAGGTAGGCGAATGACGACAGACCGCTGCCGAAGTCATCCAGCGCGAAGCGGCAGCCAAGCTGTCTGAGGGAATTGATGAACCGGCCGGCGTGGGCGAGGTTGGCAATTGCCGCGGTCTCGGTGACCTCGAAGCAGATCTTGTGGGCCGGGATGCGCACCTCGTGGAAGGTACCGAGCAGGAAATCGAGAAACTCCTCGTCCCCCATGGAGAGGCCGGACAGGTTGATTGAGCAAAGCGACAGCTTGGCGACGTGGGCTGGGTTGTCCGACAAGCAGTGAAATGCCGTGTTGATCACCCAACGGTCGAGCTTCGTCGACAGGTTGTATCTTTCGGCCGCGGGCAGGAACGCATCGGGCGGGACGATACCCCCTTCCTCATCCTCCATTCGAATCAGCAGCTCGTAGTGACTGCTGAGATCGGACTGTGGATAGGTGTCGACGGGCACGATCGGCTGACACCACAGCTGGAAGCGATGCTCTTCCAGCGCCCGGTTGATGCGCGCCACCCATTGCATCTCGTGGGAACGGTGTACGAGCTCGACGTCGTCCTCGCGATAGATGTGAATGCGGTTGCGCCCCTGCTCCTTGGCGGAGTAGCACGCATTGTCGGCGGCACTCAACACCGCTGTCGGGCTGCCGCTGGCTGCGTTGATGGGGACCAGGCCGATGCTGACACCGATCGTGAACGTCTTGCCCTGCCACACGAACCGGTACTCCTGTATGGCGCGGCGCAGCGCATCCGCCACCCTGCCGGCGATGGAAACAGGGCATTTCTCCATCAGGACGGCGAACTCGTCGCCCCCCAGCCGCGCCAGGGTGTCGCGATTTCGCACCTTCTCGTTGAGCACGGCGCCGAGCTGGCGCAGAAGCTCGTCGCCGGCGATATGGCCGCAGGTGTCATTGATGACCTTGAACTGGTCGAGATCCAGATAGCACAGCGCATTTTCCGTATATGCGGTGCCTGCAGTCTTGAGCACGCGGTGCAGGCGATGTTCGAACTCGCGCCGGTTCACCAGACCGGTCAGTGCGTCGTGTGTCGCCTGGTAGGAAATCTGCTGTGCCAGACGGTGTGCCTCGGTGATGTCCTCGCACACGCTGAACAAGGCGATTGCACCGTCGCCGCTGTTGACCGCACGCACCGTCTCGCGTACCCACCGCGTCGTGCCGTCGCGGCAGCGCTTGTGCACCTCCCAGCGATTGATGTTCCCTGGCTGCATGAGGCTGTCTTCCAGGCGCTTTTCCATCAGTGCCCGCTCCGCGTCCACGTGCAGGCGATGCCAGGGTATCCCGATCAACGCTTCGGCGGTGTAGCCGAGTTGCTTGGCGCCGAAGTTGTTGGCGGAGATCACCATGCCGTTCGCGTCGATGGTGAAGAACATCGATGGATTGTTCTGGTACAGAGCGCGGAAGCGCCGCTCGCTCGCCTCCAGGGCCTGGAGCGTCTGCTTGCGTTCGGTCACGTCACGGGCTACGCAAACCTCGAAGTGCCGGCCCCCGATCGCCATGTGAGTAAGCCGCATATCCAGGCAGAAAGCGCTGCCGTCGACTCGTCTGCCCTGCACCTCGCGCACCTGCCCGCCCGCGCCCTGTGCCGGTGCGCGCGGCCCTTCGGCGCCACCGCGCCACGCAGTCGGCGCCGCATCGCCGAGCAGTGATTCCGCCTCGTGTCCCGTGAGATCACCGTCATGGGCGCTGAAAAGTTGTTGTGCGGCCGGGTTGGCCGTCTCTATCACCCCGCGCTCGTCGATGATGAGGACAGCGTCGCCGATGTGCTCGATCACACCGTCGAGGTAGGCCTTGGATACCGTGGTTCTCTCGAGGTTGGCCACCATGCGGTTGAATGAGCACGCCAGCTCACCGAGTTCTCCGGCCCAGTGCTCGGGTGCCCGCGCATCGAGGTTGCCACGGCTCACGAGCGCGGCCGCGGTAGACAGCGACTGAATGGGAACGGTCAATTGCTTGGCGCCGATGAGCGCGATGAGTGCGGAGAACAGCACGATGGCGATGCCGACGGAGGTGGTAATGGTGCGGGCATCCTCGAGCTGTCTCGAAAACAGGGCCGGAGGCATGCTCAGGGCGATGTGAAACAGATCCCAGATGCCCGCGTTCGCTTCCGTCAACGACGACACCACCAGTGTCCGCGGCGGCAGTGCCTGGCGTGAGAACATGAACGGTGTGGGGTCAAGAACCGGGGCGGCGGAGGGTCGGTAGAGAATCGTGCCGCGTGAGTCCAAAAGCCAGATTATCGAGCTGCCGAAGGTTCTGGTATCAGCCAGATGACCGAGGTAGCGAGAGGCATCGAAGCGCGCGATCACAGCGCCGGCGAAAGCATCGGACGTGGGGTTGCGCCTCGCGATACCGGCGAGAAATTCCATCGGTTGTCCGCCGCGGAGCGGGCCCGCGAACACGATGCCCTTCGTGTTGCTGTCGCGCAGCTTCTCGAACAGCGTGGCCCTGTCGTTCCCCGGCGGGACAGGCGTACCCGGGACATCGGGGAGAACCGGCGCGTCGTGCAGGGGGCGGGCAATGCGGATCAGCGCCAACTCACCGCCGTCGGTGCCGAGCACCGCTACCGAGCGGTAAAGACCGGGGTTCGCTGCGCCGAGCGACAGCGCCAGGCGACCCATGGCGGCGTGCGCGGGCACATCGTCCGCGCCGCCTGGGGCGAGCAGGCGATCCAGGGCCGGCGCGCCGGCCAGCGACTGCAGACCCCTGGAGACAGGCGTGGCGTAAGTGCGATCGAAGTGGGCGAGCTCCGAATGCAGCACGGTGCGCATCTGATCCAGCATTGACGATTGCACCAGACGCAACTCGAACAGATAGTGTGCCGCCCCTGATACCAGTGCGATGAGCAGACCCGCGCCGGTGATCCAGGCCAGCAAGCGCTTGAAAATCGATAGGCGTCTGATGAGCAGCATATAGGGCGTGCCAGAGCCTACGCGCGGCGCAAGCACGCCAGGGCGGCGCGTATCACACAGCCCTGCGCCGCATGGTCGTGCGGTTGCGCTCCCTGTCTTGCAGGCATCGACCCTCGTTGCATGACGTCGACGTTTTCCCCGGGCGCCGTATGGCGCTCTTCATGCAGCATTATAGAGGACTTCCGGCGTGGTGAAGGAATACGCCGGATTTCGGCCGCGTACGGCCGGGACCTCAGGGATCGCGAAGGGATAATTTCCAGTTTTGGGATGTCGAGACGCCCACTTGGCAAGGCGCGAGGAGGACACATGGTCGTTCCATGTAACCGAGCGAGCAATGCCGCAGGGCGGGATGGGCCGGCGGCCCGGGACACGGAGTTATTCCTTCGCGAACCCTTGGCTGTGGTAGCATCTGCACGTTCGAGAGCGCGCGCGAGGGGCAGGCGGAATGGGTGAGATGATCGAGCTGCGGGCCGAGGACGGGCATCGGCTCGGCGCCTACCGGGCCATGCCGGGGGGCAGCGCGCTGGCCGGGGTCGTGGTCATCCAGGAAGTGTTCGGCATCACGCCGCATATCCGCGCCGTGTGCGACGATTTTGCCGCCGCGGGCTACGCAGCCGTTGCCCCCGCGCTGTTCGACCGCATAGAGCCGGGTACCGAGCTCGATTATGACGCGGCCGGTCTGGAGCGCGGCAGGGCGTTGCGCACCGATCTCGGATGGAACGACCCGCTGCTCGACGTTGCCGCTGCGCTGAGTGCGCTGGATGCTTGCGCTCGCGTGGGTGTCGTCGGTTACTGCTGGGGTGGGTCGGTAGCCTGGCTTTGCGCCACGCGGCTCGACGTCGATTGCGCCGTGGCCTATTACGGTGGCCAGATCGTGCTGTTCAAGGACGAGCATCCGTTGTGCCCCGTGTTGTTGCAGTTCGGGGAATCCGACGTCATCGTCTCGGCGGACGATGTCGCGCAAATCCGCGCCGCCAATCCCGGCGTGCCCGTGTGCATGTATCCGGCGGGACATGGCTTCAACTGCACGGACCGGGCGGATTACGATGAGTCGAGCGCCACGCTCGCGCATCGCCGCACGCTCGACTTCCTCGCCGAGCATGTCAGGTAAGCGGCGCGTCTGGTTGGCGGCTACGCGTGTTGCTCGCGTGGCGGCCGCGCCCCGGCGGCGATAGCCTCAGCGCTTTTTTTCACGCGGCATTTTCCGCGGAGCCTATGGGGAAGAAGCTCTACATAAGGACCTTCGGGTGCCAGATGAACGAGTACGACTCGGCGCGGACCGCCGAGCTGCTCGCGCGTAGCCATGGTCTCACCCGTACCGATGATCCGGCCGAGGCGGACGTGCTGCTCGTCAATACGTGCTCGGTTCGCGCGAAGGCCCAGGAGAAGGTCTTTTCCGAGATAGGGCGCTGGCGCGAGTTCAAGCGCCGCCGTCCCGGCGTGGTGATTGGCGTGGGCGGCTGCGTGGCGAGCCAGGAGGGAGCGGCCATCCAGGCGCGTGCCCCGTACGTGGATATCGTCTACGGACCTCAGACACTGCATCGTGTGCCGGAGATGCTGAACCACGTGACGCGCAGCCGTCGCCGCCAGGTCGATGTGTCATTTCCCGAGATCGAAAAGTTCGATTGCCTGCCCGAGCCGCGCGCGGCCGGACCAAGCGCCTACGTGTCCATCATGGAAGGCTGCAGCAAGTACTGTTCCTTCTGCGTGGTGCCCTACACGCGGGGCGAAGAGTTCAGCAGGCCGTTCGACGACGTCATCGCGGAAGTGGCCGGGCTTGCCGCGCAGGGCGTGCGCGAGATCACTTTCCTGGGGCAGAACGTCAATGCATACGCGGGCGCCATGCACGACCGTGGAGCCGCCGACCTGGCCTTGCTCATCAGCTACGGCGCTGCTATAGATGGTATTGACAGGATACGTTACACGACCTCGCATCCATCGGAGTTTTCCGACGAGCTCATCGGGGTTTACGCCGAGGTCCCGGCACTGGTGAGCCATCTGCACCTGCCCGTGCAAAGCGGCAGCGATCGGATCCTGAGGTCGATGAAACGGCCCTACACGGTAAGCTATTACAAGGAGCGAATCGAACGGCTGCGAGATGTTCGTCCCGGCATCAGTGTGTCATCCGACTTCATCGTCGGGTTCCCCGGCGAAACCAGCGCGGATTTTCAGGCCACGATGGACCTCATCGACGAGGTCGATTTCGACCAGTCCTTCAGCTTCATATACAGCCCGCGCCCTGGAACTCCTGCTGCCGAGCTGCCCGATGACGTGCCGATGGTCGTAAAGAAGAGCCGTCTCGCCGCGCTTCAGTCGCGCATCAATGCGATGGCCCTGGACGTGAGCGAGTCCATGGTGGGTACGCTCGAGCGCGTGCTGGTCGAGCGCCCATCGAGGAGAGACGCGGCTCAGATGTCCGGGCGTACGGAAAACAACCGGGTCGTCAACTTCAGCGCGCCCGCGCACCTCATCGGCGAGTTCGCCGATGTTCGGATCACCGAAGCGCTGCCAAATAGTCTGCGCGGCCAGTGGTGCCCGCCGTATGCGGCAGCGATCGCCTGACGCGCCTGCCGGTCACAACGTTTCCACAAGACCTTGAGCGCCCAATCCACGTCAAAACCGCTTGATCTCTGTGACATCAGCCTCGAGCCCGCTGACAATCAGCGGCTCGCGAACCTGTGCGGCGCCTTTGATCAGCACCTGCGCCAGGTCGAGCGCAGGCTGGGCGTGGAGATCAACAACCGCGGTAATGCTTTCCGCGTGCTTGGCGAACCGCGCCCCGTGCGGGCAGCCGAGCACGTCATTCGCGAGCTATACGACGTGACCGCCCGGGAACCCCTGACGCCGGCGCGCGTGCACCTGTTTCTGCAGGAAGCAGGCATAGAATCGTCATTGAGCGGCGCGGGCCCGGACGAAGCGCAGGTGCGTATTCGCCGGGGCATCATTCGCGGGCGCGGCACGAACCAGAACCGCTACATCCGCAACATCCAGACACACGACCTCAACTTCGGCATCGGCCCCGCCGGAACGGGCAAGACCTATCTGGCCGTGGCTTGCGCGGTGGAGGCCTTCGAGACGGAGAGCACCCGGCGGGTCGTGCTCGTGCGCCCGGCGGTGGAGGCCGGCGAGCGCCTGGGCTTCCTGCCCGGCGACATGGCACAGAAGATAGATCCGTATCTGCGCCCTCTGTATGACGCGTTATACGAGATGCTCGGCTTCGAGCGCGTGGCCAAGCTAATCGAGCGAAATGTCATCGAGGTGGCGCCGCTCGCCTACATGCGCGGGCGCACCCTAAACGACTCGTTCATCATCCTGGACGAGGCGCAGAACACGACCGTGGAACAGATGAAGATGTTCCTGACCCGCATCGGCTTCGGATCGACGGCGGTGGTGAACGGGGATGTGACCCAGGTCGATTTGCCGCGCGGCCAGCGCTCGGGCCTGCGTCACATCGTCCCGGTGCTCAAGGATATCGGGGGGATCAGCTTCAACTTCTTCAAATCCAAGGATGTGGTGCGACATCCGCTGGTCGGGCGAATTCTGAATGCTTATGAGGACTACGAGAGCGCCGAGCAATCGCGGGAGAGCAGTGAACCCGGACCAGTGTGAGGCGAGGGCGCACATAGAGGTGCAGGTCGCCTGCGAGGCAGGCGATCTGCCCGGCGCGCCGGATGTGGCCCGCTGGGCGCAGGAGACCCTGCATGGCAATGTGGGCGCATCGGATGTGACGGTGCGCTTCGTGGACGAAGCAGAAGGCGCGCAGCTCAACGAGACGTTCAGGCGCGGTTCGGGTCCGACCAACGTGCTGTCCTTTCCATTCGAATCCCCCCCCGGCGTCGAGGTGCAGATTCTGGGTGACATCGCGATCTGTGTGCCGGTGCTGCGCCGCGAGGCGCGCGGGCAACGCAAGACGCTGAGCGCGCATTGCGCGCACCTGGTGGTACACGGCATGTTGCATCTGCTGGGTCATGACCACCAGCGCTCGGTCGACGCCGAGCGCATGGAGGCCATCGAGGTCGCCACGCTGGCGAGGCTCGGCTTTGCCAATCCCTACGTGGCGAATCGGTCGTGAGCGACGAGCGTGTCACGAACGGGGCGGGTCATCGGACGTGGCTGGAGCGCCTCACCCACGCGCTGGTCGGTGAGCCACTCGATCGTGACAAGCTCGTCGAGCAACTTCACGAGGCCGAGCAGCACAACATCCTGGATGCCGAAGCGCTGAGCATGATCGAGGGCGTCCTGCAGGTCTCCGACACGCAGGTGAGGGATGTGATGATCCCGCGCGCCCAGATGGTGGTCGTCGAGGCCGATGCCGAGCCCGAGCAGTTCGTGAAGACCATCATCGAGTCAGGCCATTCCCGCTTTCCCGTCATCGAGGACAGCCGTGACGATGTCGAGGGCATCCTGCTGGCCAAGGACATGCTCTTTTATTTTGCCGAGGGCGGGAAGAGCGGCAAGTTCAACATGCGTGACTACATGCGCCCGGCCGTGTTCATTCCGGAGAGCAAGCGCCTGAACGTGCTGCTGCGCGATTTCCGTTCCAGGCGCAACCACATGGCCGTGGTGGCCGACGAATATGGCGGTGTCGCAGGGCTGGTCACCATCGAGGACGTGCTCGAGCAGATTGTCGGCGAGATCGATGACGAGCACGACATCGAGGAAGCGCCGTTCGTGAATCGGCATAGAAACGGCGAGTTTACCGTCAAGGCGCTCACGCCGGTCGACGAGTTCAATGCGTATTTCCACAGCGACTTCGACGAAGAGGAGTTCGACACGATCGGTGGTGTGGTCATCAAGGCCTTTGGCCACCTGCCCGAACGGGGCGAGATGCAGGTCGTCAACGGCATTCACTTCAAGGTGCTGCGCGCGGACAAGCGCCGTGTGCATCTGCTGCGTGTAACGGGCTTCGACGACGACACCCAGGCGGCGCGGGCGGGCAGGCGTTGAGGAATGAAATCGCTGACGTGCTCGCCCTGCTGGCGGGCGCGGCCCTGCCGTTGGCGTTTGCGCCCTTTAGCCTGAGCCCGGTGGCGGTGATCTCGCCTGCCGTCCTGTTCCTCCTGTGGCGCCGGGGCGGTGTGATCCGTGCCGCCTGGCGGGGATGGCTGTTCGGTATCGGCATGTATGGTGTGGGCGTGTGGTGGGTCGTCGAGAGCTTTCAGTACAACCACATCCCGCTCGCCATCGCGCTCGTCGCGACCGGCCTGCTCGTCGTGTGCCTGGCCTTGTTCCCGGCGCTGCTCGGTGCCACGTGCACGCTGTTTTTCGGGCATGCCGGCGATGCGGTGCGCTGCTTGCTGGGCTTGCCCGCTGCCTGGGCACTGTTTGAATGGCTGCGCGGCATATTCCTCACCGGTTTCACGTGGCTGCAACTCGGCTACAGCCAGATTGATACGCCGCTCGGCGGCCTTTCTCCCATCACCGGCGTCTATGGCCTGAGCTGGTGTGTCGCCTTGCTGGCAGGGATACTGGCGTGGGGTCTCAGGCGACCACGCGCGCGTTGGCTGTTCGTCCTCATCGCGTTTGCCACAATCGTGGCGGGCGCCGGGGCATTGAAAGCGGTCGATTGGACGTGGCGCGACGGTCTCCCGATGCGTGTCGCCCTCATCCAGGGCAACGTCGCGCAGGATTTAAAATGGCGCCCGGATGCGCGCGCGCCCACGCTGGAGCGTTACCTGAGAATGACGCGCGAGCATTGGGATGCCGATCTCATCGTGTGGCCGGAGACCGCCCTGCCGGGCTTGTACCGCGGCTTCAGCGGATTTCTCGACGCGCTGGCAGCCGAGGCGCGGGCCAATGGCACGGACCTGCTCATCGGTGTGCCGAGTGCCGCCGATGCGCCGCGGCGCTACTATAACAGCGTGGTATCGCTCGGCAGCCAGCGCCAGTTCTATCGCAAGCGCCATCTCGTGCCATTCGGTGAGTACCTGCCGCTCAAGGCACTGCTCGGCCCGTTGGTCGATGCGCTCGGCATACCGGTTTCGAATTTCAGCCGCGGCCGACCCGACCAGCCGCCACTGCTGGTGGCCGGCCAGCGGGTGGGGGTGTCCATCTGCTATGAGGCGACCTTCGGCAAAGAGGTGATCGCCGCGCTGCCCGAGGCGAGCCTGCTGGTCAACGTGTCGAACGACGCCTGGTTCGGCGATACCATCGCCGCGCGCCAGCACCTGCAGATTGCCCGCATGCGCGCGCTGGAGAGCGGGCGCTATCTGTTGCGCGCCACGAATACCGGCGTCTCCGCCATTGTCGGTCCCGATGGCGCCATCATCACCGTATCGCGGCAGTTCACGGTGGATGCCATTGACGGTGTCATCGCACCCATGCGCGGCGCGACGCCTTATGTACGCTGGGGCGATGGGCCGGTGTTGTGGGTCTCGGTGTCGGTGTGGCTGGCCGCTTGGCTGCTAAGCCGCAGTGCGAGTCGTTCGCAGCGGTCTTGATCGCTGAAAGATCCGCGGTTTCACTGATTTACCCGTCTTTGTGTGTCGTTGTTGTCGCGCCGCGGCCGGCGACGGGAAGATCCGCACGAGTTCCCCGGTCTAACTAGGAGCCTGCCGAACTCAGGCAATCGTAGCGAGGGAAAGCGGGGTCGAGTCAGTTTGTGCGGTCGTTCGAGGGAAGAGGCAGGGATGCCGAAGGGTGGCGCGGTAGCTATTTGACGAGGAGGACCGTGCGCAATGGCCGACATCCGTTTTTCCGCAGTAGATTAGTCCTGAGTCCGACAGGCTCCTAGACATCGAATATGCCGGGTGACGGCTTCGATGTGAATGCGGGCGGCTTCGGCGCGCGCGTGCCGGGAACTTTGAACGTGATCTTTCATCAAAGTGCTAACTCCCGGCCGGCGGGTGCCGCGAGCAGGGCCAATTTTCGGGTCGCGGGCGAACGAGACAGACCGTGGGCTTGGGAAGCGGTTCGTAGTTATCCCGTTTTTTTTTGCGCTGTAAATGCGGCCGCGAACTGACGCGGTCATCAACGCGCCATGCATGAATCGCGTGGCGCCAAGAGCATGCTCACAATCTTCAAACCGGTGAAGGAGGAGAAGTTAATGAAATTCAATCCCCTGGACTACGCACGCAAGCCGCTGTGTACCGCGATCCTGGGCAGTGTGGTGGCGGTCAGCTACGCGACCGTCGTAAGCGCCGATACGGCAGTGAATCCGGTCGCGAACCCGCAGTCCCTGATGCTGGCTGCGTCGTGTAATCCATGCAACCCGTGCAACCCGTGTGCGGCGACGTGCAACCCGTGTAACCCTTGCGCGGCGACGTGCAATCCGTGTAACCCGTGTGCGGCGAAGTGCAATCCGTGTAACCCTTGCGCGGCGACGTGCAACCCGTGTAACCCGTGTGCGGCGAAGTGCAACCCGTGCAATCCCTGCTCGTCGAGTTCCCGTAGCCTCGGCAATCCTTATGCGGCGGCGCGCGGCACAGGAGAAAAAAGGCTCGCTTGACGGACACCCAAGGCGCAGCCCGGCATCGTTGTTCCGAAGAAGCTCGAGTTGAGGACCGGCTCCGGGTGGGAGAAGGTCTCAACCAGCGCCATGCTGTAAATTTCGTCAGCGGGCGCATCCGTTAGTCGGGTTGTCTGCTCCAGCCTCTCGGGTTCACCCCGAGAGGCTTTTTTCTTTTCGGCTCAGGAGTCAAGATCCGTGCGCCTGGCGCGCGCGTCGGGATTTCGAGAGCAATCACACCTCTGGGGGTTGCGCGACTTTGTTGAATAGCCACATGTTGAGCCTTTCCGTCCTTCGGTTGATCGTCGTGCGTTCGGCTGCCGCCTGGCGCCGTGTGGCGGCGGCGTTTCGCCAACTGACGGGGCACACGCCGGCAATGGTTTGCGCGCGATGGCTCTTCCTCCTCGGGGTCGTCTTGGGAACCAGCAGTGGTGTGGCATGCGCCGCGCAAATTGCACAGGGCCTCGTCCCTGAGGAAATACGAATTCCAGCGGGCACGTACATCCGTGGCTCCGACCGCGCGGAAAGAGAGGCGGCCTACGCGCTGGACGAGGCTGCCTACAAGCATCGCATCACGCGCAAGCAGCGCTGGTACGAGAACGAGTTCAGGCGCGGCGAGACCAGCACCGGCGCCTATTACATCACCAAGAACCTCATTACGAATCGACAGTATGCCGCGTTCGTGCGCGCCACTGGCCACCGCGCGCCGGACGTGGACGAGAGCACATGGCAATCATACCGCCTGATTCACCCCTTCGAGCGCACGCGGCGATTCGCGTGGCGCGATGCCCGGCCGCCGCCTGGCCGTGAGGACCACCCGGTCGTGCTGGTATCCAGGGCCGATGCGCAAGCCTACGCCGTGTGGCTCTCGCAGGCGACCGGTAAGACGTGGCACTTGCCGTCGGAGAAACAATGGGAGAAGGCGGCGCGCGGCACCACTGGACAGCGTTTCCCGTGGGGCGACGCGTTTTCACCGTCGAAGCTCAACAGCCACGACGCCGGTCCGTTCGATACCGTTGCCGTGGGGACGTACGCAAACGGGGCCAGCGCTTTTGGTATGCTGGACGCCGCGGGGCAGGTATTCGAATGGACATCGACCGAGGCCAAGAACGACCGTGCCGTCGTCAAGGGCGGATCGTGGGACGACAAGGGCTGCGGCGTTTGCCGGCCCGCCGCGCGGCATGCGCGGCCCGTGGGGCTCAAGCACATCTTGATCGGATTCAGGCTGGTGCACGAATGAGGGGTGGGTCTTCAATGGTCTATGCGCCGCGTCGCTCGGGGCTCGCGTGATGGCGCGCCCCGCGGCCAAGGGGTGGTCGGCCCCCGCAATTGCCGTGAGGGGGGTGGCCGAGCGCAGCCTGGATGAGCGCGAGCGTATGCTGGGGGCGGCCGACGAGGTTCTGGAGTGCCAGCGCGTGCTCAAGAAGGGGGGCCTCAATGTGGTCGGCGAGCTGTTGCGCGGTCAGGGTACCTTCTACGAGCTCAACCATTATCCCAAGGGGGACGTTTTCGACAAGGCCACCGGCTCCCAGTATTACTACCACGCGCACCGCGGCATGAGCGGCGAGAACGGTCACCTGCACACCTTCCAGCGCCGTGCCGGCATAGCCGCGGACCTCAGCCCTGTGCCCTACGACGGCGACGTGCAGTGGCCGGCGGGCGACGATCTGGTCACCCACCTCATCGCCATATCGATGGACCGCTTCGGTTACCCGTTGGGGCTGTTCTTGACCAATCGATGGGTCACCGACGAGGCCTGGTTCGCGGCGCCGGACGCGTTGCGCATACTGGACGGGTTCGAGATAGACCACGCTTACCCCTCGTGGCCCGCGAACCGCTGGGTCACGGCCATGCTGCGCCTGTTCCGGCCCGAGATCGAGGCCCTGCTGTGCCAGCGCGACGCCGTGGTCAAGAGCTGGGCCGAGGCACACCCCGGCATGGATGTGTTCGAGGACCGCAAGCTGGAGGTCACCGGGGAGCTGCGCATCTCCATCAAGAAGCGCGTTGCAGAGCTGCGTGCGGAACCATCGTCGCCTTGAGCGGTCTTTTCAGGAAGCGCGCATTAGGAGCTGCACAGCCCGCGGCTACGGGCGCGTCGACATTCGATTCGGTTGGTTCCGGAACAACGCGGTGACTGACCGCGTCGCACGCAAGGAGATCGATGGTGACGAAATATCGCAACGCCGCTTTCTGGTTGGCCGGAATCCTCTGGGCCGGCACTTTGTCTTTTGCTGCACCAGCGCTCGCCGGGGGGCCCCGGGTCATCACGCTCACGCAGGTGCCGTGTCAGTTCTTGGAAAGTGAGAACGGTATGGACCACGGCTACCGTAGCGTGAAGAAGTCCGACTGCGAGTCGATCAACGCGGGGACGGCGAAGGAGCGTCTGGCCAAGGCCAAGGTGCTCAGTCTGGCGCCGGGCAAGGTTGTCTTCAGGGTGACCAACAAGAACGTGCCCTATGGTCTGGGATTCTGGCTGCGCGGTGACGGCTTGCTGAACCGCGCCCGCCTGCCGAGCGTCTCAGGCGGAGGGCTCGGGCCCGGGGTGAGCAAGGATTATGTGATCGACTTGAAACCGGGCGAGTACGTTTATTCATGCCCCTTGAACCCGACGCCGGACTACAAGCTGGTGGTCGGTGGGTAGTCCCCCACGGTCGGTGAGTGTTCCCGAGGCGGCGATGCGCGGTATCGGGTACTTGCGCCTGGTTGCGGGGGTGCTGGCGCTGTGGCTCGCTGCGGCGTCGGGCACCGCGCGCGCGGAGCTGCGCGACGGGCTTGCGGTGGCCTACGGCGCGCCGGCGGCGCCACCGTTGCAGCTTCGCGATTTGAGCGCCGCGCGGGTCAGGCTCGCGGATTACAGGGGCAGGGTCGTACTGGTCAACTTCTGGGCGACATGGTGCCCGCCGTGCATCGAGGAGCTGCCGGGCATCGCGCGCCTGTGGGATGCCCTCAACCCGCAAGGCCTGGAGGTGCTGGCGGTGAATCTCGGCGAGGAGGCCGCCCGCGTGCAGCGGTTTCTCGACGGCTTCGAGCCGACGCTGCGGTTTCCCGTGCTGCTGGACTCGGATGGCGAGGCATTCCAGACGTGGAACGCGCGCGGATTGCCGAAGACCTACGTGGTGGACAAGACCGGCCGCGTCAGATACACGGCCGAGGGCGGCAGGCGCATGGATTCCGCGCATATCATGGGGTTGCTGCGCGACCTGATGTCCCGGTGAGCGGCATGGGCGTGACGGGGACAGCCGCGCGCCTGCGCGCCGCGGTGCTGCTGTGTACCGTGTTGCTCGGTCCCGGTCCGGCCAGTGCCGAGCACGAGGCCGACCACCGGTACACGATTCTCGGCAACGTGGAGGATGCCGCCGGCGTGGCGTTGACGGGCCGTGTCGTGCGCGTGATGGCCGGCGGTGCCGTCATCGGCACCGCGAAAACCGATGCCGAGGGCAACTACCGCATTCAACTGCACCTGCACAACGCCGATCTGGGCAGGCAACTCGAGGTCCAGGTGGGCACGGCCACGGCTCCCATACGTGTCACCTTCGACCCGCAGAACGCGCGCACGGAACGTCTTCATCATGTCAACTTCACGGGGGATGGCTTCGACCAGGAGGCCCGCGCGGCCCGCGCGGCGCCCGGATGGGTCCTGGTGCTCATCGGGGTTGTCGCTTTCGTGGTGCTGGCAACGGTGAGTTCCATCATCACGAGGCGGATCGATCGATACGCGCGCAAGAAAATGGCGGCGGCCGCGCCCCGTCGTGCACGGCCGGCCCGCGCGAAGCGCAAGAACAGACGTCGATGACGCGGCGGCCGCGCGCAGGCGTCTGCGTCAAGACGCCACGGATTGTGCGCTCGCGACTTGTGCCGTGAGCTTGGCCTTGATGAAGTCGCTGTGCCGGACGTAGAGCAGGTCGGCGACCTTGCGCACCAGATAGTCCTCGTACTTGTCCAGCTCGCCGTCGGCAAAGGCGACCGTCCACAGCAGCTCGATCACGTGACACTTCTGCTCGCGCGAAAGCGCGGCGTTGAGCGTGCTGGTGAACTCGTGCAAGGAAGTCGCGCGTTCGATCTCACCCTCGGCGAGCGACAGCAGCGCATCGGTTTCCGCGTCGTTCAGTGCGAAAGCGCGGCGAATAGCCGCGAGCACCGCGGCGTTCTCCTCCGGCTTGACCTCGAAGTCCGCCCGCGTCATCTCGAGCAGCAACGCCGCGGTGGCGAGCCGGTAGCCGTGCTCGGCCTGGTCGGGCCGCGCATCGGGGGGCCCCGCACGGGCGGGCGGGGGGGCTCGCGCGGCGCGTGACTGAGAGCACGTCTGAGATGGCCCGCGCTGTGACATCTT
>CAZSDY010000036.1:0-20746 GCA_964605765.1 uncultured Ectothiorhodospiraceae bacterium
CATCCAACGCTGGGAATTCACTTGCCAAACCGGACGGGTCCATATAAGAAGTTACCTATAACCGTCACAGAGTTTGGCTAGGCCGATAGTCAAATTAACCGCGCGAATTGTAGATGGGCCCGAGTATAGCTGAGGGCGGCTGGTTCGGTGACGTGGTAGGTATTTGACTGGGGATGGCGGGTATGTGTCCGAGTCCACAAGTCGACGGGTCATCGGCCGACGCACGGTGGGGCGAAATCCGCGCCGCCCGGAGAACCGCGAAAGCAAGCGAGCCAGCGTGGCACCAGAGCACCGGGTGAGTCTCTTTGACGGTTCGGCAGTCAGCGTTTCCATGTGCCTTGCTTGCGCACCATTTCGAGCGCGGCCTTGACGCCATGCTCCGCAATCTCCCTGTGGAAAGCCAAGCACGCGGCGTTTGACTTGTTGGCCTCCGCGTTGGCGGCGGCGATTTCCTCGCCGTAGGTGATGGCATTGGCGAAACCCTGGGCGTCCAGGGCGCCGTTCAGGCCGGCTTTCGCCATGGCGACGGTAGAAGCTGGCAGTGAGGCGATTCGCCGGCACACGGCCCCGACTTCGGCCAACAGGCGCTGCGCCGGGACGGCCCGGTTGATCAACCCGATGGCGGCGGCCTCGGTACCGGAGACCACCTGCCCGAGGATGATCATTTCCTTTGCCTTCCGGGGCAGGGCGATGCACGGCAGGCTGTTGAAGTCGGGGGTGAAGAAGAAGTCGATTTCCGGTTCCCCGAGCTGGGCGTCGTCTGCCGCGTAGACCAGATCGGCCCCCATTGCCAGTTCGAAACCGCCGCCGATGCAATGACCCTCGACTGCTGCAATGGTCGGTTTGGGGCAGTACCAGAGCCGTTTGGCGGCCTTGCCGGAGATGGACTTGACGAAATCCCGGTAGGGGTCCGGCGACCCCTGGGTAATGTCGAACCCGGCCGAGAAATTGCCCCCGTTGCCCGTGATCACGATCGCCCGCACGTTGTCGTCGGCTTCGAAGTCGTCCAGGGCGGCGAAGATTTCCGTGTACATCTCGTAGCGCAGGGCATTCAGCTTGGCGGTGTGGTCGAGGACGATCCAGCCCGTGGACTCCTCGGTGCGGCGGGTGACGAGCGTCGTCATCGCGGTTCTCCCTGGTTGCTGTGCGCTGCCCTGTCGGCTTCCCGGCGGCGCAGTTCGCGTTTCATCACCTTGCCCGTGTTGCCGACGGGCAGGGCGTCGAGGAACTCGATCTCGCGGGGACAGGCGTGCGCTTCCAGCCTCTCGCGGACATGGCGGCGCAGCGTCTCCGCGAGGTCATCATCCGCGACGACTCCCGACTTGACGGTGACGAAGGCCTTGACGACCTGTCCCCTGGTGGCGTCGGCGACGCCGATGACGGCGGCGTCGTTGACGCAGTCGAGTTGCTTGAGGGCGGCTTCGACCTCGCCGGGGCCAATCCGGTAGCCGCCGCTCTCGATGACGTCGTCCTGGCGGCCCACGAACCAGAAATAGCCGTCGCCATCCTTGACCGCGTAATCGCCGGTGCGCAACCACTCGCCCGCGAAGCGTGCCCGGGTAGCCTGCGGATCGTTCCAATAGCCCAGAAACATGCTGGGATTGGGTTTGCGGATGGCGATTTCACCGTAAGTATCCGGGGGCAGCAGGTTGCCGGCGGCGTCGATGATCTCGACCACGTGCCCCGGGATCGCCCGGCCCATGGA
Organism: uncultured Ectothiorhodospiraceae bacterium; assembly: GCA_964605765.1. GTDB lineage: Bacteria > Pseudomonadota > Gammaproteobacteria > HK1 > HK1 > CAZSDY01. The sequence goes on from CAZSDY010000036.1 coordinate 1,706, forward strand.
CCCCTCGCGCACTTCCATCACCGCCGAGCAGTTGCAGATGGAGAAATCACACTCCGTCAAACCGTAGTTCTCGTTGAGAGTGATACCCAGTTCCTCGCGCCCCCATGCCAGCAGATCGGGCCCCATGGTCTCGCCACCGACGCCGATGGCCCGCAGTTCGGAGAGATCGAACTTCGTGGCGGGGCGGGGGACGTTTTCCATCATGATGCGCAACGCAGTGGCGATCGCGAAAATGACCGTGACGCCGTGCGCGGAGATGACCTGGAAGGCTTCCTCGGGGTCGAAACGCCCGCTGCGTTCGTAATTGACAATCGACAGGCCGTTGTTCAGCGTCGGGTAGAGGGCCGTGAAAGACCCCGCCACGTAAGCCCAGTCGCAGTGGGTCCACAACAGGTCGCCTGGTTGCGGGAAGAGGTTGAGGTTGAAGCCGAGATTAGAGACCTCCGCCGCGAGCAACCGGTGCCCGTGTAGGGCGCCCGTTGGCGGGCCGGTGGTCCCGGACGTGTAGATGATCAGGGCCGGGTCGTCGCTGGCGGTATCGATCGCCTGGAAACGTCGGCTCCCCTGCTCGAGGATGGACCAGAAATCGAGCGTGCCCGGATGGTCCTTCCCGTCGACCACGATCAGTGCCTCCAGATCGGTCAACTGGTCCCTGAGCTCGGTCACCTTGGGGAGGTTCGCGCGGTCGGTGATAAGGACCTTGGCCCCGCTGCTGCGAAGCCGGAACTCGACGGGTATCGGGCCGAACAGCGTCAGCATGGGGACCAGGACCGCGCCCGTCTTGTAGGTCGCGATGTGGGCGATCAGCGTTTCGGGCAAATTGGGAAGGAGGACGGCCACCCGGTCGCCGCGGGTCACCCCCAGCGCGCAAAGCGCGTTGGCAAAGCGGTTCGAGAGATTGGCCAGTTCCCAATAGCTGAACTTTCGCACCCGCGAGCGGCGATCAATGTGGATCAATGCAATTCGAAACTTGTCGCGTGCCCACTTGTCGCAAATCTCCACGCCGATGTTGAGTTTCTCGGGGATGTTCCACCGAAAATTCCCGTAGATGTCTTCGTAGGTCGCGCTCATGGACGGGCATCCTAGATCATGCGTTTTCGGATGGGAACGGCCGATAGCCGATGGTCAAAATAGCCGGGCGAATTGTAGATGGGCCCGAGTATAGCTGAGGGCGGCTGGTTCGGTGACGTGGTAGGTGTTTGACTGGGGATGGCGGGTATGTGTCCGAGTCCACAAGTCGACGGTTGATCGGCCGCGGCACGGTGGGGCGAAATCCGCGCCGCCTTTTTTGGTGGACGCGGGAAGCCATCACCATGAATGTTGAGGCTTGGGATTGCGGGTGATGAGGCGGATTAGCCGGCGAGCAACACGGGCGGCGCGCGGGTCACGGTCATGGCGCTCTCGCGCTTCGACATGCTTGAGAGGAGTGTAAGGCTGGGGTCGGACCACGCTAAGGCAATGATTTTCGGCATGAAGTCCTCGAAACGTCGGAAGAATCGGCGCTTAGAACGGTTTTTCGGGGCCAATCGGTGGGTCTGAGGAGCGGTATTGCGCAGGGCATTGGCCCACTCGTCAACAGCTCGATTCTTGGTGTGAAGTGGGCGGTCCAAGGGCTCATTTGGACGCAGATTGATACGTGATTCCGCTCCAATCAGCAGGTTATCGTGGCCCGACCCCATAGTCCTCGCCGACGCCGGGTTTTCCATGGCGCCCTTGCCGCTCGGCCCAGTGACGGTAGAATCGGACGGCCGCGACGGAACCCGGGATGAGCGTCACCGGGACGATGGCCGTCGTTTTCGTGGAGGGGCACTCCATGTGTGCCGCCGGTGGCGTCTCATGATGGCGGCGCACGATTCGCAATCCGCGTACAGCCTCTTTCTAGCGCAGGTGCTCGATATGCCCGGACCACTGCATGGATTCAAAGTCATCGACCTGACCTCCATGGTCTCGGGTCCGCTCGCCACGCAGACGCTTGCCGATCAGGGGGCCGAGGTGATCAAGGTAGAGGCGCCGCAGGGCGACCATGCCAGGCGCGTGGCGACGCGCCGCGGCGGCTTCTCGGCGTCATTCCTCAACAACAACCGCAACAAGCGCTCCGTCGTGTTGAACCTGAAGCATCCCGATGGACTCTCGGCCTTGAAGCGCCTCGCCACGCACGCCGACGTGTTCGTGCAGAATTTCCGGCCCGGTGTGGCCGAGCGGATTGGCGTCGGCGAGGCGGCCATCCGCGAGATGAACCCGCGGATCGTCTACGTTTCTATTGCCGGCTTCGGGTTCGACGGCCCCTATGCGGGCAAGCCCGTGTTCGATCCCCTGGTCCAGGCGTTGTCCGGCCTCACCACCTTGCAGGCCGGCTCCGACGAGACGCGGCCGCGCCTCGTGCGCACCATTCTTCCGGACAAGCTGACCGGCATCCAGGCCGCCCAGGCCATCACCGCCGCGCTGCTGGCCCGCGAGCGCAGCGGACAGGGCCAGCACGTGCGGCTTTCGATGCTCGACACCATCGTGTCCTTCCTCTGGAGCTCCGACATGGGCGCCCATACCTTTGTCGGAGAGGAAAGCGGTACCGAGCCTGACCAATCCTGGATCGACCTCATCTACGAGACGGCAGACGGTTTCATCAGCGTCGCCGTGATGCAGGACAAGGAATGGGAGGGTTTCGCCCGCGCGGCCGCGCGTGAGGACATCCTCGACGACGAGCGGTTCGCGACGGCGCAGGGCCGGGAGACGTTCAAGGACGAGCGGCTCGCTTTGACACAAACGATACTGAAGGACCGGGGCACGGCGGACTGGCTCGAGCGCCTCGAATCCCACGACGTGCCGTGCGCGCCGGTGCTCACGCGGCGCGAGATGATCCGGCATCCCCAGATCGAGGCCAACGACTTGATCGTGGTGACCGAGCACCCGCAGGCCGGCCGCCTGCGCCAGGCCCGCCACCCGGCGCGGTTCTCCGTCACCGAGCCGGCGCAGCGCATGGGCGCGCCCGTGCTCGGCGGGCAAACGCGCGAGGTCCTCGCCGAGCACGGATTCGAGCGTGACGCGATTGCCGCGCTCGAGGCGAGCGGGGCGGCCGTGCAAGCAGGCACCGAGTGAGGGCCAGATGATCGATTTCTACTATTGGCCGACCCCGAACGGCTGGAAGGTCTCCATCCTGCTCGAGGAGCTCGGGGCCGCGTACAAGCTGATCCCGGTCGACATCGGCAAAGGGGAGCAGTTCACGCCCGAGTTCCTGGCCATCAGTCCGAACCATCGCATGCCGGCCATCGTCGACCGTGACGTCGACGGCGACCCGGTCCCGGTCTTCGAGTCGGGCGCGATCATGGTCTATCTGGCGGAGAAGTTCGGCAGGTTCATGCCGGACGACGCGCTCGGGCGCAAGGAGACGCTGGAGTGGTTGTTCTGGCAGGTCGGCAACCTCGGGCCCATGGCCGGGCAGTTCAGCCATTTCGTCAACTATGCGCCGGCGGGCCAGACCTACGGCCTCGAGCGCTACAGGAACGAGTATCACCGCTGCCTCGGCGTCCTGGAGCGGCGCCTGCAAGGGAGGCGCTATGTCCTCGGTGGCGATTACACCATCGCGGACATGATTGCCTGGCCGTGGGTGCTCATCGCCAAGGCCATGGGCCAGCCGCTCGACGAGTTCCCGAACGTGACCCGCTGGCGCGCCGCGGTCAAGGAGCGACCGGCGGTGCAAAGAGGCGTGGACCTCGGCAAGGAATTGAGACGCACCTCGCCGCCCACGGAAGAGGAACGCAAGGTGATGTTCGGCCAGACGGCCCACAGTGCCACCCAACACAACTGATCCGGTGGCGGGCAGTGGGAAATGCGGGCCACACGCCGCGAAGGACGCGGGAAGGTCGGCTCGCGGCATCCCGGTCCATGCAGGGGCCAGAAGGCTCAGCGCCGAGGCTCAGCGTGAAGCGAACATTGGGCCGGTCATGGAAATGGTCCAGTATCGCATGGAAATCGATTTCTCGCCGTGCAACCAGCGCGTAGCGCATGAACGTATTCGAGATTGCGGACGTCTCGGTATCGGAACGAGGAACCGCGGTATAATTGCAAATGCCCTTTCGTGAGTTCGACCTCCGTATCCTGCCTCCCTCGCAACGTGCGTTCTGGCCCCGCCTGGCTGGTGGTGGGAGGGGCCATGACACGCATCACCGAGCCCGTCGTCGAGTATGATCCGCGAACTTGTGCGCCGCACGAGCTGCGAGTGCGCCCCGGCGTGCCAATCGAACGCGCAAGCGCCGCTCGAAGCGGCGCAAGGAAATGACGATGGCTATTCAATCCCCTTCGCGCTGGCGAATGCTGTGGCTGCTGCCGCCGCTTGGTTTAGGCATCCTGATCCTGGTGCTGATGGCCGCCGGCAAGCCCCCGCCCGCCAGGACAGGAAGCAGCGAGACAGCGCGCGCGGTGCGCACCCTGGAGGTACGACGCATGACGCTGGTGCCGGTCGCCGACGGCTACGGCAGCGTGCAGCCGGCGCAGGTCTGGTCGGCGGTGGCACAGGTGGCGGGACGCGTCGTGTACGTCCATCCGCGCCTGCGCAACGGTGAAATCATCCCGGCAGGCGAAGAGCTGCTGCGCATCGATCCGGTCGATTACGAGCTGAAGCTCGCTCAAAGCCGCGCCGATCTGGCTGAGCTCGAGACGCGGGAAGGCAATACGCGGGCGTCCATCGAGATCGAGCAGAGCAGCCTGTCGCTGGCCGAGCGTGAGCTCCAGCGCCTGCGCAAGCTGGTCGCCAATAGTACTGCCTCGCAAAGCAGCGCGGACGCGGCCGAGCGCAGCATGCTCGCGGCCCGAATGACGGTGCAGAATCTGCGCAACACGCTGGCGCTGATCCCCAGCCAGCGCGATACCCTGCAGGCGCGGCTGGCGCAGGCTGAACGCGATCTGGCGCACACGCGGATCAGCGCCCCGTTCAACCTGCGCGTCAGCAACCTTGCGATCGAAAGCGACCAGTACACCAGTGCCGGCCAGCAGCTTTTCCAGGGCGACTCGGTGGATCGCGTCGAGGTCGTCGCGCAGTTTGCCATGTCGTCGCTGCGCAAGCTCTTTATCGGACGCCCGGACAGCATCAGCAACGTCGCCGAGCTGAACCAGCGCCTCAAGCAGGTGAGCGCCTTCGAGGTCCAACTGAGCCTCGACATGGGCGGCCATGTTGCACGTTGGGACGCGGAATTCGTGCGCTTCAGCGACAACGTCGACAACAAGACGCGTACCATCGGTGTGGTCGTCGCGGTTGATGATCCGCTCGGCAAGATCCGCGTCGGCGAACGCCCGCCGCTCTCCAAGGGCATGTTCGTGCAGGTGCGGCTGCGCGGCCACGGGCAGCCTGAGCGCATCGTGATCCCGCGCCATGCGGTGCGCGACGGCCGGGTGTACCTGGTCGACCAAGCGCAGCGCCTGAAAATCCAACCCGTCGCCATCCTCTTCAATCAGGGTGAGTTGAGCGTCATCGAGTCCGGTGTAGCGGCGGGCCAGCAGATCGTGCTCTCTGATCTCATCCCGGCGCTCGACGGCATGCTGCTCGACCCAGAGCCCGATGCGCGGGCTCTGCGCGCACTGGCCGATGCCGCCGGCGGGACCCGCCCGTGATGGGCTGGTTCGCGCGCCACCCGGTCGCCGCGAACCTGCTGATGGCAGCGCTGATGCTGCTCGGCATCGTCAGCCTGCCGCAGCTGCAGCGCGAAACCTTCCCCGAAATCAAGGGCGACAAGGTCCGGATCCGGGTGATCTACCGCGGCGCCACCGCGGAGGAGGTCGAGGACTCGGTCTGCCGGCGTATCGAAGACGCGCTGGAAGGTATCAACGATCTGGACGAGATCCGTTGCGAGGCACAAGAGGGGGTCGGTACGGCCACCGCCGTGATGCTCGAAGGCGCGCAAATGATGCGCTTTCTGGGCGATGTGAAAAGCGCCGTCGATGCCATCGACGATTTTCCGGCGCAGGCGGAAACACCGGTGGTCGACGAGCTGGGGCGCACCGACGCGGTGGTATCGGTCGCCATCACCGGGCCTGACGACCCGGTCGTCCTCAAGGCCTACGCCGAGGGGGTGAAAGCGCGCCTGCAGGCGCTGCCGACAATCGCCCAGGTAAACCTCGGCGGCTTTTCCGATCACCAGATCCGCATCGAGGTGCCCGCCGCGAGGCTCCGCCAGTACGGTCTTTCCGCGGCCGACATCGCTGCCGCCGTCGAGCGTCACAGTGTCAGCAGCCCGGCCGGACGACTGCAGGACCGAGATGAGGACGTGCTGCTGCGCGTCGATGATCAGCGCAAGACGGTCGCCGGTTTTCAGCATCTGCCCGTGATTGCCGGCACCAGCGGCGCGACTATCGAGCTCGGTGCGATCGCGAGCATCAGCGATCGCTTCGAGCTCGACGAAGACAAGATCCTGTTCAACGGCAAGCGCGCGGCGATACTCGACATCACCAAGACCCGCCAGCAGGACATCCTCACGGCGCTCGCCAGCGTGAAGACACTTGTCGCGCGGGAGAACGCACGCGCACCCAGAGGTCTGCGGCTGATCCTCACGCAGGACCGCTCGTCGGTTGTCGCCGACCGATTGAGCATGCTGGTGCGCAACGGCGCGCAGGGGCTGGTGCTGGTGTTCCTGGTGCTGTGGCTGTTCTTCAGCTTTCGCTACAGCTTCTGGGTCACGATGGGGCTGCCGGTGTCGTTTCTCGGCGCGCTCTTCGTGCTGCCGTGGCTCGGCGTGAGCATCAACATGATCTCCATGGTCGGGCTGCTGATCGGCATCGGTCTGCTGATGGACGACGCCATCGTGATTGCGGAGAACATCGCCGCGCGCCTCGGGCGCGGCGACGCGCCGATGCAAGCCGCGGTCAACGGCGTCATCCAGGTATTCCCCGGCATCGCCTCGTCATTTGCCACGACACTGCTGGTGTTCGGCTCGCTTGCCTTCATCAGCGGCGTGATCGGGCAGATCCTGCGCGTGCTGCCGGTCGTGTTGATCGTGGTGCTGACGGTGAGCCTGATCGAGGCCTTCCTGATTCTGCCGAGCCATCTCGGCCATTCGCTGAGTCACACGCAGCGGCGCCCGCCGTCGCGCTTTCGCGCGCGCTTCGAGGCCGGTTTCGCACACTTTCGCGATCGCCTGCTGGGACCCGTGCTCGATTCGGCGATCGAATACCGCTACCTGACCCTCGGCGTGGTGCTGATGGTGCTGCTGATCGCCATCGCCATGCCGGCCGGCGGCAAGCTCAAGTTCGTCGGCTTTCCCGCGATAGAGGGTGACGTGGTCGAGGCGCGGCTGCTGCTGCCGCAGGGTACGCCGCTCGCGCGCACCGAGGCAGTGGTCGCCGGGATCACCGGAGCCCTGGCACGGGTCAATGCGCGTTTCAGCGTCGATCAACCAGGCGGGCAGGCTCTCGTGCGCAATGTCACGGTGATCTTCGGCGAGAATCCCGATGCCCACGAGAGTGGACCGCATGTGGCCCGGATCGCCGTCGACCTGCTCGGCACCGAAGTGCGCAACACGGCGCTGGATGCGTTTCGCGACGCCTGGCGCGAGGCCGTGGGCAATCCGGCGGACGTGATTGCGATCAAGTTCACCGAACCGGTCATCGGCCCCGGCGGCCGCGCGATTGATCTACGCCTCATCGGCGATGATCTGGGCCGTATGAAGGCCGCGTCGCTGGCGCTGCAGCAGTGGCTCGGGAACTTCGCCGGGGTCACCGACCTCAGCGACGACCTGCGCCCCGGCAAGCGCGAATACCGGCTGCACGTGAAGCCCGGTGCCGGCGTGCTCGGCATCGACGCGAGCCGACTCGCCGAGCAGGTGCGCACCGCCTTCCAGGGGCGCACCGTCGACGAGTTCCCGCTCGGCACGGAGACCTACGAGGTCGACCTGCGCCTGACCACGGCCGACCGGCTGAACGCGGACAACCTAGAACAGTTGAGCATTACCGCGCCGGACGGCGCACTGATCCCGCTGAGCGTGGTCGCGGACATCGACGAGGTGCGCGGATGGGCGCGCATCAATCGGGTCGACGGGCGCCGCGCGGTCACGCTGCAGGGCGACGTGCAGCGCGAGATCGCCAACACGCAGGAGTTGCTGGCATTGGCCCGCCACGAGATATTTCCGCGCCTCGCCGAGCGCTATCCCGGCATACGCGTCGACGTGCAGGGCGAGGGCAACGAATCGGCCGAGACCGGGCGGTCTATCGTGCGCAACGTGCTGCTCGGCCTGGTCGGCGTCTACATGCTGCTCGCGTTGCAGTTCCGCGGCTACCTGGCGCCGATCACCGTGATGATCGTGATCCCCACCGCGCTCATCGGCGTCATCTTCGGCCATCTCGCGCTGGGGCTGGATATGACCATGCCGAGCATGGTGGGCATGGCCTCGCTGTTCGGGGTGGTGGTCAATGACGCCATCCTGCTGGTGGTATTCATCCGCGACGCCCGCGCGCACGACGTCGCGGTGCCGGTCGCGGCGCGCCAAGCCGCGCGCGCGCGCTTCAGGCCCATACTGCTCACCTCGATCACCACCATCGCCGGATTGGCGCCGCTGCTGGCCGAGACCAGCATGCAGGCGCAGATCCTGATCCCGCTGGCCGCGAGCCTCGCCTTCGGCCTGAGCTCCGCGACGCTGGCCGCGCTGTTCCTGGTGCCGGCCGTGTACTGCATCCTCGACGACTTCGGGTTGCTGGGCGAGGTCGAGCATCGGAGCGATGTGACGGGCAAGAGTACCGGGATGTAGGGAACGCAAGCGCCGTGGCGGGGGTGACGCGAGATCACCCGTCCGGTTGCCGCGAGCCGCGCTGCGCGGATGCCGCGCTCGAGTACAAACGCAGCGACGGAAGCCCCGCACCCGCTCGGCATCAGGGCCGAAGAGGGATCCAGGCGAGCCCCTCGACTGCCGAGAAGTGCTGATCATAGGAGAGCAGATCAGCGCCGCTTTCCATCGCGTGGGCCGCGACCCAGATGTCATTGGTCGGTATCGGGTGGCCCTTGGAGCGCAGGGCCGCGGCAATCCGGCCGAATCTGTCGGCGGTGTTCAGGGTCACGGGGAGCAGCTCGACAAACGGGTTTTCCAGAAACGCCGATAAGCGGCGATTGTTCTCCTCGAACCGCGTACCGTTACGAAAACCGAACAAGAGCTCTCCAGCGACCACCGTTGAGAGCAATATCTTTTCCGCTCGCCTGACACGCTCCGTGACCTGCGGGCGTCCGCTCAGAAGGGCAGTGTAGGCGTTGGTATCCAGCAAGAGTTTCAAGACCAGAATGCCGCTTCGATTTCCTCCGTGGCCTCGATGGTATTCAGGAACTCCCGCTCCTCGTCCCGGGTCCAGGAACCGATGAAGGCATCCAGTGAATCACCGATTCGATTGGGTTGTTGTTGCGTATTCAGGCCGGTCGCCTGACGCAATAATCGGAGCACGGTCTTGTTCAGGGACAAGTGTTTCTGCTTCGCCAGGCGGCGCAGGCGAGTTTCGAGTTCCGGATCAAAGCCCCGGATGGTGAGCTGTTTCAGCACAGCATTAGCCTCATAAAACGACTCTTATTGAGTCATTTTATGAGTCACACCGAGTCGATTCAAGGAAAATGCCGGGTGAGCTACGCCTTGGCGAACGGAATCACCCCGGGGATGAGCCACTTTTCCCACATCTCATCAACCCTCGCCTGGAAGTACTCGATATCTTCCTCAACGAAGTGGGCGAAGCGACCCTGCCTGAGCAGGTACTCGCCGACCGGTTTGCGCTCGAACAGTCCGTTCGCGATATGCTTGGACTTGCCGTACATCTTGAGCTTGCCCTCTTCGACCTCGTAGAGCGGCCAGATGCCGGTCTCGACCGCAAGCTCACCGATCTCATGGGAGTACATCGGATCGTAGTCCCAGCCTTTGGGGCAAGGATCCAGCGAGTGGATAAACGTCGGCCCGCCGATGGTCAACGCCTTGCGTACCTTGTTCAAGGTGGCAATCGCGTTCCCGGCGCAAACGGTCGCGACGTATTTACAGTCGGGATGGCCCGCGGCCAGCATCGCCGCGGTATTCTTTTTCCAGCGCCGGTGCATGATGCGATGCGCCTTGCCCGGCGGGCTGAAGGTGGAGTTCGCCCCGTGCGGCGATGAACCGGACACCTGGATGTCCGTGTTGGCGTACGACTCGTTGTCATACATAAAGATCAGCAAGTTGTACCGGGTGTGCAGGAGTGCCGCTGAAATGGCCGAGAGCCCCATGTCGGCGCCGCCGCCGTCGCCGCAAAAGGCGATGACGTTGATCGGCTCCTCGGCCATCTTGCCCTTGCGCATCATTGCCCTCAGAGCGGCGGCGGTGCCGGTGGCGGCGGAGCCCGCGGACCCGAGCTGCGTGTGCATCCAGGGCACCACCCACGGGGTGGAGTAATAGGTGGTGTTCGCCACATACATGCAGCCTGTGGCGCCGAGAACGATGGTGCGCGGGCCGGCCGCTTTCACCATGAGCTTCATGACCAACGCCGACTCGCATCCCTGACAGGTGCGGTGACCGGAGGTGAAATACTCCTCGCGGGCGACCTTCTTGATACCCCTCCAAGGCTCGAGAACCTGGGGTGAAACAAAGTCTTCAAGGGTAACGCGGGTTTCTTGCATGACGGCTACTCCCTCACTCCGATCCAGCAAGTGTCTCGAACGTCGATGTCACCGCCGCTCGCGGCGTCGAACACCTTGCTGGCGATGTCGATGACGTTGTCGGTGCTGACCTCGCGTCCGCCCAGACCGGCAATGAATGAAACGATCCCCGGGCGCTCGGCCAGCGGGTAGAGGGCGGAGCGTAGCTCGTTGGCGAGCACGCCACTGAAGAAGGTCGATCCGAAACTGTAATCGCGATCGATGACACCGACGGCCTCGACCCCGGACAACGCGTCCTGCAGCTCGATGGTAGGGAACGGGCGGAACCACCTGACGCGAACAAAGCCGACCTTCTTGCCTTGCCCCCGCATCTTCCGCACGGCAACTTTCACCGGCATCGCCAAGGTTCCCATGCCCACCAGCGCGACCTCGGCGTCTTCCATCATGTAGCGCTCGATGAAGGGCTCGCCGCCGCGCCCGAACCGGGCGTTGAAATCATCATACGCCTCGATGATGACGTCACGCGCACGGCGTGCCGCCATGTCGCTTTGCCGGCGGATTTCCATCACCCAATCCTCGTTCACCTGTGGTGCGATGGTGATCGGGTTGTCCGGATGCAACTGCTTTTCCGCGCGTTCATAGGGCGGCAGAAAGCTGTTCACCATCTCCTGAGTAGGCACGTTGACGATCGATTGTGAATGCGTGAGAAAAGCCCCGTCGCAGCTGATCGCGCAGGGCAGGAAGACGCGCTTGTCCTCGGCCACGCGGTAGGCGATCAGCGCCGTGTCCAACGCCTCCTGCGCCGTCGCCACCCAGGCCAGCATCCAGCCCAGATCTCGCACGGCGAGCGCATCGTTGTGCTCGACCCCGAAGGCGCCGGGATCGTCGAGCGCTCTGTTGCCGACCATGGCAATCATCGGCAGACGCAGGCCGGCGGTGACCGCCAGCGCCTCGAAGGCGTAGAACCAGCCGACACCACTGGAGCCACAGAAAACCCGCGCTCCCACCGCCGAGGCGTGCTTGACAATCTCGAACTGCGAATGCTCGCTCTCTGCGACGATGAACTCGCAATCAAAGTCCCCGTTGGCGATCAGCTGCGATACGTACTGCATGACAGTGTCGTAGGGCCGGATCGGGTACGCCGTGATGACGTCGACGTCAGCGAGTCGCACCGCGTGCGCGACCGCCTCGCTACCACTGATCAGCTCCTCCGACCCACCGCCGCCTTCGCGGGCGGCCGCGACATCTGCCGTTTGCGCCGTGGCTGCTTCAGGAGGATTCATTGGCTATCTCCTCGGCGTACTGGCCAAGGTGGTGAAACCCGTGACTACGGGGGGGCGGTTCCGAGACTTTTTCGGACAGCCACACGGAGTAGCTTTCCTTGTCCTTGGCCCACATTTCCCACTGGCTGTTGTTGTCCGTGAAGGCTTCCTCGTTGACCATGGTGATGCAATGGCTTACCGGGCAGACGGACTCGCACACCCCGCAACCACAACAAGCCTCCATGTTGGCGTCATAGAATCCGTCGGGCGTGATGTCGAAACAAGTGTCCGGGCATTGCAACCAACAGATTTTGCACTGCGTGCAGGTGTCGAAGTTGATCACCGGCCGCATGGTGCGTGTCGAAAACTTCTTGAAGGTGGGGTTGCGTGCAGGGACGTAGCCACCATCGCGGCCGGGAACCTCTTGCTTCCCGGCCACGCCGCGAATCACCAGGCCCTCTTCCATCTTCTTCCAGCCCGGCATGTCGAACGTCAAGGGGGCCTCGTCGTTACCCTGATCGGCGCCGACCGGCATGGGCTCGGTCCGATCGTAGGCCGTCTTCGCGGAGGTCACTTTCAGCGGGTCGCTGATCCCCGCCACAACGGAATCCAGGCTCACGATATGCGGCGCGATCCTGGCCAGCGCCCCGAGCAGACGCACATCGGTGTGATCGTCCTTGTACACCCATAGTCCGGAGAAACTGGCGCTGCCCTTTATGACGGCAAGATTGTAGGGTTCTCCCTTGCGGTGGATGTCCCTGATCAGCGAATTCGCCGACCGGGTCGAGGGAACCAGAAGCGTGCCACCCTTCCTCAGCAGCCTGTTGATCGGTTGCAGGCCATACCAGGCCCAGGACTCGACGCCCTTGCACAGGGTGTCGTCGGCGGCAATGGTCACGTCATTATTGCTGGGCTCGTACCGCGAGAGGTGCTCTTCCATCTCCTCTTCGGTATCAGCAACGACGGCGAACTGCTTGGCGGGGATCCCGTTGCGTTCGGGTGAATCACTGTAGCGCCCGAAGGCGATACCGATCTTGCCATCCCTTTTGGCTGCAAATACAACGCCGCGGCAGATGTTCTTGGCTAACGTCTTCTGAAAAATGCCGCGGTAGACGACCTCCACGGATCCGGTGCTCATGGCACGTACCTCCCGGTGGTCCAATGGCCTAACGCAGAGGTATACAATATACCAAACCCCCGCGCATTTCTAGCAAAACGCTGCGCAGGCGGGCCGATAAAAAAGCAGGGCAAGACGCCCATGGATATCCACGAGAACAGCGGGAGGGCTCGATTTCCGATCCGCGGAGACCGGTTTTCAATACAGCCGTCGCGTACCCGCGGGCGCCGGCGAAGTCGTGATCCCGGAGGCAACTGCGCAGGGGCGAGGGGTGCAGGGCCCGAAGCCCGGGGCCGGACTTCTGTCTCGTTGAGCGCCGCAATTGCTCTGCCGGCGTCCAATCAGGAACACAAGCCGCTATCTAACGGGGGCGAATGCGTCGCGGATCTACGCCAAGCCCTCGAGTAGCGCCAGCATCTCTTCCACCCGGGTGAATTTCTCTCTCGGCTTCCCGGCAGATTCACCCCGTCGCACTTCCGCCGCATCAATTTGTTGCCAGTCCGCGTAGCTCACCACACGAACCCCGCGCCTTTTCAAAAGTGCCTTCAGCGTCTCCGCGCCCCGCTTCTCGCCCGCGTCAAGAGCCGGCAAATCAGCCAGCAGTGACTTCACCGTGGCCACGCTATCCGCGCGGTTGGTGCCGATGATCCCCGTCGGGCCACGTTTGATCCAGCCCGTCGCATACAAGGCCGAAACGACGTCGGCGCCATCCACAATGCGCCCATCGCGGGTGGGGACAATCCCTCGACCGCTGTCGAAAGGAACGCCCGCGATGGGGACGCCCCGGTAGCCGATACTGCGAAACAGCACGCCGCACGCGAGTTCTTCTACCTCACCCGTCTCGCGCGCGACCTGTTGCAAAGGTTCTCCCTGCAGACGATTTTTCATCAACACCACGCGTTCGAGCCTTGCTTCGCCCTTGAGTTCTATCGGGCTCTCGAGGAAGTGCATGTGGCAGCGCCGGCGCCGCGTCGGTGGCGGGCGGGAAGCAAACCCTTGCAGCGTTTCATAGCTCTTCAAGTGGGCCCTGGCACTGCGCTGCGCGAGCTCCTCGCGGCTCGCTGGATTCAACGCCAGCGCGCCCGGGTCCACGATCGGGTCACAGTCCGCCAGCTCCCCAAGCTCTCTGAGCTCCGAATGAGTGAACTTCGCCTGCGCCGGACCCCGGCGTCCAATCATGTGGACGTCGCGAATCTTGCTGTTTGCCAAGACATCGAGGGCGTGCCCGGCGATATCCGTGGATCTCAGCTCGTCGGCTGTCTTGCAGAGAATCCGGCACACATCGACAGCGACATTTCCTTGACCGACGACCACCGCGGTGTCATGCGACAGGTCGAACGCGCGGTCACGATAGTCGGGGTGGCCGTTGTACCAGCCGACGAACTCCGTAGCGGTATGACTACCTGAAAGACTCTCGCCTGAAATCTCCAGCTTGCGATCAGTCTGCGCGCCGCAAGCAAACACCACGGCGTGGTAGCAGCTCTTCAGCTCGTCCACGCTGATGTCACGCCCAATCGTGATATTGCCCAGGAATCGAAATTGCGGCGACTCGGCAATCCGCTGATACACAAGGATGGGCTCCTTGAGCTTCGGGTGGTCCGGCGCGACGCCACTGCGCACGAGCCCGAACGGCGAGGGAAGACGCTCGAACATGTCAACAAGAACAGTCGGCTCCGATCTGATCAACGCCTCGGCGGCGTAGAAGCCGCTCGGTCCGCTGCCGACGATTGCCGTGCGCAGCGGATTTTGCTCTGTGCCAAGGTCACTCATGCTGTGTGGGTCTCTCCGTCTGGGGAACGCGAAGACAATGCAAAGCGCGGGATGCTCGCGTATTTCAAAACCCCAGCTCTTTTTGCCTCTCCTCCGCACCGGGATAGGGGTCTTCCTGGTCCTGGATCACCGGCAATCCGGGTGCGCGTTCTTCATTGATTTCGATCCAGCGCTGCTTGTCTTCCGGTATCGGGTCCTCGTAGATCGCATCGACCGGACAGGTGGGTAGGCAGGCACCACAATCAATGCACACCTCAGGGTCGATATAGAGCATCTCGTCATCGCCATGGAAACAGGCGACCGGACATACCAGGACGCAGTCGGTAAAACGGCAACGTCGACAATTGTCGGTTACGATTGTCGTCATATTTTTCTCCCGTTGGACCTAGCAGGCTGTTGAATTTCGGAGGATCTGATGGTGGTGAGACGAGTAAGCTCCCAGCGCTCTTCAGCAGTCTGTCAGCGGCCAAAATCACACGACTGTCCGGGTCCGTTGAACAGCCCCCCACGGTAGATATTCACAATTCACATGGTTTTCGTCAATGTGCAATAGTATCTACCTTGGGTGGAGGCGCAAGCCAACAAAGCTCCAAAGGCAGGTGCTGACAGGTGTGAATGTCGACAAGACTTCTGCATCTCGCAAGCCGGCAACGAACCGCGGTTCGTGACCGGCGAATCTACGCCGCTCGAGCCTACCAGGAACGCCTTGTAGAGGGATACGCCGGAAAGGTATTAATATGTCCGGGAGCGCGTCGAGGGTCCGTGCAGTCAAGCTGAGGCGAAACTCGAATCGGTGTTATCAGAGGCAGGTCGAGAGGTTCGCGCGGGCTGCAGACGTTGCCATTCCCCGGGAGCAGTCAACGAGTAAGCGGCGGGCTCTCGTAGACCATCTTTGGTCGGCGCCGCGGCACCAACGAAGCGATAGACCAGGAGAATAACCATGAGTGACGAAATTCCATACCCTATCAACTTCGAAACCAAAGGAATCACCGGCCGTGATGGTTACATCATCGCCGAGGCCCTCTATTTTGCCACCAAATGGATTGACGATATGTCGGGTAAAGTGCGGCCAGCGGCCGACCAGCGCGATATTTTCCGAATATTGAATGCCGCCTTTCCGGATTGGGAGGATATTTTCGGTCCCCCCTAGGAGCCCCTCGGACTCAGGCGATCGTCGCGAGGGACAGCGTGGCCGAGCCGGTATGAGATCCTTGGTGTCAAGCCACCGGATCAAGGCATTGGAATCGCACTTGGAGGCGCGACATTTGAATTAGTGACAGTCGATAATCGGGACGTCAAGCACATCCCCGCATTGCCGGTTAAAGAATACCCGCGCGTCGCATTACCGGCACTCGGCCCTTAGGCCTTCATGTCACCCCCGCCGAACATCGCCCGCTGGCTGGCGGCTTTGGCAACCGCCTCGATCAGCTTCTCTTTCTCCACGGGCTTTACCAGGTATTCGACAACCCCCTCCTTCATGAACTCCACTGCAAGGCTCACGTCCGGGAACCCCGTCAGCACGATGACCGGCGTCGACGGATACTCGCGACGAAAGTAGGCCACGGCCTCGACGCCGTTAATCCTGGGCATGCGGATATCGCAGATGATCACATCCACCGTCAGGGCATTGTCATTGAGCAGTTCGATCCCTCGCCCTCCGTCCTCCGCCTCCAGGACCGTATAGCGTGTCCCGTCAAGCTGCAGACGGATTCCTTCGCGGATCTCTTCTTCGTCATCGATGACCAGAACATGATGCAGCATCGTGATCCCTCCATTCAGCTCGGTGCGCGCGCCGGAAATCGGATGCGGAACACCGTGCCCGTGCCCGCCTGGCTTTCCACCTCAATCTCTCCGCTGTACTTCCTGACGATCTGGCGCACGATGTACAAACCCAGGCCTTCGCCCTCGTCCGGTCCCTTGGTGGTAAAGAACGGATCGAAGATCCTTGATTTATCCTCCTTGGATATCCCTGGGCCCGTATCATGGATCCGAATCGACACCTCGTCGTTGTGCACACGACTGGTCACTTCCATGCTGCCTTTTCCGTTCGTCGCCTGGATGCCGTTGCGGATGACGTTGAAAAAAGCCTGCCGGATCTCCTCCGACTTTCCCAGGATACCGGGCACCGGGTCAAGGTCTTTCCTGATCTCGATATGCTCACTCACGAGTGATTGCTTTGCCATCGAAACGGCCTCGGAGAGCTCGTCGTTGACGTCCACCACCTCCAGATCATGTTCGCTGCCTGGCCGTGCATACCCGGAGAAGTCCTTGACGATTTTCGCAATGTCCTTGGCGTACTGGACGATGTCCTCGCTGTACGAGCGACTCCGCGACACATGCCCTCCGTCGCGAATCGCCTCGGCCTTGGTCAGGATGGCATACAGGGGATTGTTGATCTCGTGCCCGATGCCGCTCGCCATGGTCCCGATCGCCGCCATCTTCTCCGCCTGGATGAGCTGCTCGATGACCCGGCCTTTCTCGATCTGCGCGTCTTTGAGCTCGCGCGTGCGCTGCTCGACCATTGCCTCGAGGCGCTCGCGAAATCGCTGCTCGATCTCGACCTGTAGCGTGGCTTGTCTATTCCTGACGCCCGCGCGCGCGAGCAATATGGAGGCAAAAGCCAGGAGAACGAGCATACCGGCGTACAGGAGCAGGTGGCGCCGGAAAAATTCATTCCTTGCCGCGGCCAGGAGTTGTGGCGACACCTGGGAAACCGCCTTCCAGTAGTAGTTGTCTACCACCGGTGCCTTCGCAGGCATCCGGTGAAAGCCGGCGGCGGAGCGCAGCGGATACACGGTCGTGAACGAGAACATGCCGTCCTCGTCGCGGAATTGGCCCGATTCCTCAGCCTGAATGCGTGACCATGCGCCGGGATGCGCCTTTCCGAAGGTACGGCCGTTACCGTACATGAAACCCCACTCATCATCGCTTTGCACGCTGCTCAGCCAGAACCCGTCCGAGTTGAGCAGCATGACGTGGTCGGAGATGTTGGCTGCCGCCGTGTTGAAGTCGTCAATCAGCGTGTCGCCCAGGTAGTTCAGCACGAGAACACCGAGCTTGTGCTTGGTGCGATCGAACACCGGCGTTGCGAGGCGAATCATTGGCTTGCGGGGCTGCTCGATGCGGCCGTGCTCGATATTGAGGTCCAGGGGAGATATGTAGACCTGATCGCGCGCCATCGACCAGGTGATCTTGAAGTAGTAGCGCCCCGCCTTGTTCTGCAGTTGCTCGTCGGGAACGATCGCGGGATTGCCCTTGTTGTAGTTCACGCGCACGATTTCTCTGCCGCTCGGATCAAGCAAGCGTATCTGGTCGTAGACCCGTTTTTGTTCGGAAAACGTCAGAAACTCCCGCGCCACCGTCGCGCGCAACTCGCGATTACCGTTCTCGAGCACGCCCAACAGCTCGTAACGTTTGGCCAGGAACATCAAATCCGACGTCACGCTCTGGAGATTGTTCTCGATTGCAGTCTTGCCCAGCGCCACGTTCAGCAGCTCGCGGGTCTCGCGCCCGACGCGTTCCGCATTCATGCTTACGTAATAGTGCGTTAGCGCCACGCCACCGAGCAGTCCTGCCGCACACACGAAGATAATGAGAGATCGCCTGACGGTGCTCCAGGTGTACGCCTGCGAAGCCGCTGCGTTATCGATCACGTGAGGTCTCGTTTGTCCCGATCTCATCCGGCTGCTCGTGCGCGGCCGGCTCGCGCATGCCGGTGGGCTCGCCGATAGGCCGCGTTCATGACCAGCGCCGAGGTGTCCGTGCCATATAAGGCGTTGACGTGATGGAGAACGTGTACGAACTCGCATACGCGATCTGGCGGCGCCCTTCCTTGATATTGTGGCTCCGGGGTCGGACCACAACAAGTCTTTGATCGGTGCCGGAAAGTTGACCGTGTATGTCCAACGCGAAGGGGCCATTGAGCGGGTCATGGAAGCGGATCCGTATCGCCTGAAAGTCGATTTCTCGCCGTGTAACCAGCGCGGGCACATGAACGTATTCGAGCTTCGCGATCGGCTGGTCGGGGACTACGCGAGCTATACGCGCAGCTTCATCAAGATCGCCCACCTGCGGATCTCGGGCACGGTGGAGGAAGGTCACCAAGCCGGGCGAGCACGGCAAGGCCCTCGCGCCGCGGGAAGAGCGGCGCCAGGTGGGCGACGACAGTGAGGACGCCTACGTCAACGTATCGGCTGCGAGGCCGTGGCCGCGGGCGAGCGGTCCGGCGCTCCTCGAACGCACGCCCGCCCTCATGAAGGAGACGACGGCCAAGGGCGCTGAGCGGATCCGCCGCGCAGCGCGCGAAGACCGCCGGG
>CAZSDY010000037.1:0-20647 GCA_964605765.1 uncultured Ectothiorhodospiraceae bacterium
CTTGAAATACGACCAGGATTGCTCGAGATCGTCCAGGTCGCCAAAGGCGCAACTTAGGAAACAGGGGACAGACCCCGGGTTTCCCTCGGGAGAACCGGGGTCTGTCCCCTATTTCCGGCGCGGCGATGAGCCGGCGGCCCGCGCCGCTGCCCGTGCTTGGCCGGCAACCTCGTCCAGCCGGTCACACAGCGTCGGGCGCTCCTCCTCGAAATACAGGCCCAGAGCAGGGTGCCCGGTCGCACCGGCAACGCTTATCGCCGCGGCGCGGTCGCGCGCGTCGTGTGCCGCGGGAAGTCCGCGCACGCTGAGGTCGAGGTTGTGATAGGTCTTGTGCGTCTTGTCGAAGGTCACACACGGGGAGAGCACGTGCAGATAGGAAAAACCGCGGTGTGCGAGAGCGCGCTGGATCATGTCCGCCAGATGTGCGGGTTGCCCGGCATAGGCCTGACCCACCCAGCTCGCCCCGTACGAGAGCACCATCATCAAGGGGTTGAGCGGCGGATCGTTGTTCTCGTAAGGCGTGGTCGACGTCTTGAGGCCCAACCCCGACGTGGGCGAGGTCTGTCCCTTGGTCATGCCATAGATGCCGTTGTCGAACAGCACATAGGTGAGGTCCACGTTGCGCCGCGCGGCATGCGGGATATGTCCTCCGCCAATGGCAAATCCATCGCCGTCGCCGCCGACGACGAGCACTGTCAGCGCGTCATTGGCGAGCTTCACACCCATCGCCGCGGGCAGGGCCCGGCCATGCACGGTATGCAGCCCGTAGACGTCCAGGAAAAACGGGAAACGCGAGGCGCAGCCTATCCCTGAGACGATGACCACGTTCTTGTTGTCGATGGCGAGCGCGTTGAGCGCGCTCGTCACGCCCTCCGCGATGCTGAAATAGCCGCAGCCCGGGCACCAGGTGGGCAGCGTCCCGGATCGGTAATCGAGCCGCCCGCTCGCGCTCACCTGGTCCAGCTTCTCCTCCAGATAGACCGGCTCCTGCACGGTGTTGCTCATGCTGATACGCTCCCTGGCCCGCCCAAGCCAAGTTCAAACAGGACACCAAGTGCTCCAGGTGTCATGGCTGCGCCTGGGCGGAAGACCCACGCCGGATAATGCTCTCGCCGAGACGCAAAGCTCGCAAAGGGGGGATCGCGCAAAACTCCGGTGACGGAGACACCACCGATAGCATCCATCGCGTGGTCGAGCCGGATCGCTGTTCTTGGCGTGCTTGGCGGCTTTGCGAGAGTCATGCTCATCTTGGCATACCACCGCGTGCTGAATGACCCGAATTCATTGTCGATTTTCACAAGCTCACTGTTAAGGCACTGATGTGTTGCGCCCTGCGCTGCTCAGGCGGCGCTGCGCTCGCCGTGAGCGGCTGCCAGGGCGCGCACGCTTTGCAGGATTTCAGCGACATGCATGGGCGTGCCCGTCACACGGTTCAGCCTGTGCACCGGCCGGCCGAGCGTGCCCGAGACGAGATTTGCGAACTGGCCCTCGTAATTGAGCTCCGGTACCAGCACCTGCTTGCAGTCGTCGAAGAACGCGCTGATGGGGCCGACGGGCAGCGGTGAGAGCATCACGACCTTCATGGCCGTGCAACGAATGCCCTCCTGGCGGGCCAGTATCATCGCCTCCAGCGCCTCGCCGAAGGTCGAGCCCCACGCGAGAATCCCGACATCGGCCTCGCCCTCGTCGCCGAAGCGCTTGGTGATGGTGATGCCCGGGTGCGAGAGCGCGCGATCGAGCTTCTGGTGGCGTTTGCGGCTCATCGCGGCGTGGACCTCGGGGTGATCGTCCGGTTTGCCGGACTCATCGTGCTCGAGCCCGCTCGCGGTATGCATGCCGCCCGCCTGGCCCGGCACCGCGCGCGGGCTGACCCCTGTCGGGGTGATGGCGAAACGCTGGTATTGCTGGGCCTCGCTGCGCCTGCGCAGGCGCCTCGCGACGTTGGCGTTGAACGGCGGTTCGTTGGCGAAGCTCACGGCCTCGTAGCGATTCGACAGATAGAGGTCGAGAAGCACGATCACGGGCACCTGGTAGCGTTGCGCCATTTCGAACGCCTTGCCGGCGCAGCGCCAGCATCCTTCGACGTTGGTGGGCGCCAGCACGATGCGCTTGGCATCACCCGCCCCGCCGAACACCGCCATGTTCAGGTCGGACTGCTCGGTCTTGGTCGGCATGCCGGTGCTGGGTCCTCCGCGCTGCGACACAAATACGACGGAGGGGACCTCGGCCATGACACCGAAGCCGATGAGCTCCGACATCAGCGCCAACCCCGGGCCCGAGGTGGCGGTGGCAACGCGCGCGCCCGCGTAACCGGCGCCCATGGTAGCGGCAATGGCTGCGATCTCGTCCTCGGTCTGCACCAGGCGCTTGCCGCGACGCGGCATCTCCCGGGCGAGCCCCTCGAGGATGGTGGAAGCCGGCGTGATGGGATAGCCGAAAAAAGCGTCAATGCCGGCGTCCAGGGCGCCGCGCACCAGCGCCGCGTTGCCGTTCATGACCGTCATGTCGCCGCCGGGCCGTGCCGGCGGGCTGCCCACGTGGACGAAATCGAAGCGGAACGTCGCCGAACCCTCCTCGTAGCCCGTCTCGAATGCCGCCACGTTCATCTCCGTCACCGCCGCAGGCTTGCCGGCGAACTTCGCCGCGATGGCCTGCAAGAAGGCCTCCAGAGGCATGCGGTAGAGCCCGGCGACGAAGCCGATTGCGACCATGTTGCGCGAGCGGTTGGCGCCGGTGCTGCGCTCCGAGGCCTCGCGTATCGCCATGCTGTAGGGGATCTGTGCAGGCCGCACGTGCGCGGAGACATGCTCACCCTCGCCGAGCAGCGCCATGGGGCGGGACTCGTACACGACCGCGCCGAAATCGCGGACCTCGGATACGTGCGCGATGGCATGGGTGTCGTCGAGCGAGATCAGCACGTCCGACTGCGCCTTCATGGAGTAGACCTGCTCCGAGGTGATGCGCGTGCGCGCCACACACTTGCCGAAACCGCGGATCTCGGCAGGATAGGCATCGAAGGCGATGACCCGGTAGCCGGCACGCGCCATCGCGCGTTTGAGGATGTCGCCGGCCGCAATGGTGCCGTCTCCGGCGGAGCCGCAGATCGCAATCTGTATGTCGGTGGCGCCTCCGGCCACTACTCGTGCTCCCAGAACGGTGAGTTGACGGCACCACTGTCGTCGATGCGCAAGCGCTCGTCGACGCACGAGGCAAACGGCACCTCGTCACCCGTCATGTTGCGCGCGGCCACCTCCCCCATCTTCTTCACGTTTTTCCAGCCGTAGAAGAACCGGTAGCCCTTGATCTCCGGCGACCATATCTGGCACACGTCGCCCGCGGCCCAGATGTCGTCCTTGGAGCTCTGGAGCTGCGGGTTCACGAGGATACCGCGCTCGATGTCTATGCCGGAACCGCTGATGAATTCGATGCTGGGTGTGAGCCCGTAGAACGGCATCACCACGTCGGCGAACAAATCGCCGCCGTCGGCAAAGACCACACGGCGCGCCGGCATGCCGCTCGGGCCCTCCTCGACGTGGTCCACCGTGACACCGTCGATGATCTCGATACCGCCACGCTCGAGTGCGGCGTAGAACGACTCACGGTCGTCTGCGTTCACCTGGTGCGGCCAGAACGTTCGTGCGCCGGGCACCAGCGCCACCTTGAAACCCGTGTCGATGAGCGTTCGCGCGATCTCGAGGCCGAGCGAATCTCCGCCGAGCATGGCCACCTTGCCGCCCTCGGGCAGAATCCGGCAGACCTCCATGGCCGCCCGGAAGGTGTAGAAGCCGTGCATGAGATGGCGCGAGTCGTGCAGGTTCTCCGGGAGGTAGCCGCTACCCCCGGCCGCCACCAGCAACTGATCGTAGCTGACCTCCTCGCGATGCGCGAGGGTGAGCACGCGACGCGAGATGTCGACCTGCGTGACGGTGCTCTTGCGCCGCAGCCGGATGTCGTGCTCCTCGTAGTACGCGGGAGGATGCACCAGATAATCGCGCCAATCGTGACGCCCCCGGAACACCTGCGGGAGGTCGTAGCGGCGGTAAAAGAGCATGGTGGCCGGCGAGATGACGGTGATGCGGCTCGCCGGGTCACGGCTGCGCAGCACCGCTGCGGCCTGATTGCCGGCCACGCCGCTGCCGATGATCACATGGTGTCTGGCCGCGCCCATTCAGACATCCCTCTGAAACAGCTCGTTGCGCGTGATGGAAATGCATGCCGTCGGGCACACCTCGTAGCAGGCGCCGCAACGAATACACTCGTTGTTGTCGATCCAGATGGCGCGCACGTGATTCCAGCGGCTGGTCTCGCGCAACGCGCCGTAGCTGCCGTCATCGTTGACGTCGATTCCTTCCACGAGCTTGATGCAGTTGCGCGGCGCCACGTCGATGCACGCCCTGCAGTAGATACAGCGATCGATGTCAATCTCGTACTTGAGATAGCACAGGTAGCACCGCTTCGCCTCCTCGAGCGCACAGTCGGCCGGCATGCCGGGCTCCACCTCGGCCTCCAGGTGCTCGAAACGCTTTGCCAGTGTCTCGGTGGCGACCGGCTGGCGGGGAATGAAGTCGAAGGCGCGCTCGCGCATGGGCCGCTCCACGGGTTCGACCTTGACCACCGTCTGGCGCCGCAAGCGGCCCATGAGCCAGGCGTCCAGGTTGACGGCAATCTCACGGCCATGACCGATGGCCTCGATGACGGTGCTCGCGCCGCACACGAAATCTCCCGCCGTGAAGACGCCGTCGATCGACGTCATCCCGTTGTCCCTGACGCGCACCCTGCCCCACCGGTCGAGCTCGAGCGGGGTGTCCACGAAGTCCGCCACGGTCGTCTGCCCGATGGAGACGAGCAACGTGTCGCAGTCCTCCACGAAGTCGGAATCGGCGATGGGTATCGCCTCGCGGCGTCCGTTCGCCCGCCACCCGCCGAGGCGATTCTGCACGAAGCGCACGCCCGTGATGTGCCCCTTCTTGTCATACAACAGGTCGACCGGGGTTCTCAAGCCACGGATCCTGACGCCTTCACGTCTGGTCTCGCGGATCTCTTCGGGCATCACGGGGATGTACTTCTCCGTGGTGCGTATGTGAATGGTGACCTCCTCGGCGCCGAGCCGACGGGCGACCCGCGCGCAGTCGAGCGCGGTGAATCCGGCGCCGATGACGGCGACGCGCCGGCCCACCGTCTTGGTCTCGCCGCGGTGCAGCTCGACCAGGAAGTCGAGCCCGTACTCCGCGCCATCGAGTTCCTTGACCGCATCGTGCTCGCCCTGGGCGTCGCGCATCGGCAGCATCAGCGGCGCCGCGCAGCCGGTGGCTATCAGCACGGCATCGAAGCGCCGGCGCAGCTCGGAGAGCTTGACGTCGTCGGGCCCGGTGCCAAGCCCCGCGCCGGTTTTCATCTCGATGCCGAAGCGCGTGGAGTTCTGCACCTCCACATCGAGAATGTCGCGCGGCAGGCGAAATGCCGGGATGCCGTAGTAGAGCATGCCGCCCGGATGCTCCTCGCGCTCGTAGATCGTGACCGCGTGACCCAGGATGGAGAGATCGTGCGCCGCCGCGATCCCCGCCGGACCCGCGCCGATGACCGCCACGCGTTTGCCGGAGGGACTGTAGAGCGCCTCGCGGATGCGGTGACTGGCAGTTTTCATGTCTGCCGCGGCGCGCTTGAGGTGGCAGATGTTCACGGGCTCGCCGTTGCCGGGCCAGCCGTGACGACAGACGGCCTCGCACGGGCGGCTGCAGATGCGTCCCAGCACCCCGGGCAACACGTTGGCAATCCGATTGATCTCGTAGGAGCGCCCGAAGCGTCCCTCGACAATCATGCGGATGTAGGCGGGGATATTGGTCTCGGCCGGACAGGCAGTCTGGCATGGCACGTTCTCGCGCACCCAGGCGATATCACGCGGATCGGTGGAAAAGCGCACCGGGGTCACCACGCGCCGGCCGCTCGACGGTGGCTTCGCGGAGTCCTCCTGTTCGACGTAAACCTTGGAAAGCTGTTCTTCGGGCATGTGTGGGCGCTTCTCCGAGTCGTCCCGGGAAGCATTCTTGACGACCGTGGTGTTCAGAGGGGGTTCACTCGTGCAATTGCTCTATATGCAAGCATCGACCAATCAGCCCGACATGACATTGACGTCGATCAACTTCCAGGCTCGCAGAGCGGGCTCCAGGATCGTTGATCCCCGATGTGCAAGCGTGTTTCCATTGCCGCACGTATCGGGAGCCTCCAGCCGCATGCGAGGCGGCGTGTTTCGCGGGCGCGGGCGCCGGGCCGGCAGCCATGTATCATGCGATGGGGCCCCGAGCACGCGCTTCGCGGCAGCGTGCGGGTCGCCGCCGTTCGGCTTCCAGGACCGTGACCAGCCCATGTCACCACAAGCCGACATCGAACGAGCGCTCGCCCGGGCCATCGAGGCAACGGGCACGCGCGATTTCATGGGCGTTGCCCTCGACTATCTTCGCGCGACCCTGCCGTTCGTGGGGATATTCGCGGTCATGCTGAACGGGCGCAGGCCCCCCGTGCATCTTTACGACAACGTGCGTGCGGAAAAGAGAGCCGCAATCATCGACCGCTACCTCGACGGCGCCTACCTGTTGGATCCGTTCTACGAAGCGTGCTGCCAGCACCCGGGGGACCGGGTCCTCGTCCTCGAGGACGTGGCCCCCGATCGATTCCATCAGACACCGTATTTCAGGGGCTACTACCGCGCCACGAATCTGCAGGACGAGGTGGCCGTGCTCGTACAGATCGACGCACGCAAGCACGTCTTCTACTCGCTGGGCCGGCGCCTCGACGAGCCGCGCTTCAGGGCACGCGAGCTGCGCGCCCTGAAGCGCGCGCTGCCCGTGTTCGCGGCACTGAATCGGCGCCATTACGCCGGCTCGGCGCGGGATCTTGCATGGCCTGCCGAGAGCCTCGACGCCGAGCACGTGCGCTTCACCATGGAGCACTTCGGCGCCGAGGTGCTGACATCACGCGAGCGTGAGATCGCGGCGCTCATACTCAAGGGCCACTCATCGAAGTCGGTCGCCCGGGTGATCGACGTGAGCCCCGGCACGGTCAAGATCCACCGCAAGAACATCTACCGAAAGCTCTCCGTGTCCTCGCAAAGCGAGCTGTTCGCCCTGTTTCTGGATGCCCTGACCCGCTAGCGCCGTGGGTCGAACCGGCACGCGGGATGCGGTGACGAAGAAGCTGCATCGTTCGAGTGCACACGATGACTCGATCGATGCGGTGCGCTTCGCTCACCGCATCCCACGCGAGCTGCCGGGAGGCTGCCGGACTATCCCCCACGGGGTATTTACGATCGTGCGAGGTCATCCATAGGATTGAGCATCCCGAAGTAGACACGAGAATCTACTGTGTACGAGCGACGCGTGGTCGAATGCAGCCCGACGTGAACGGCGGCGGGGCGGGCGCGGTGGCGCACGCCGCCGTCGAGATCGATTCGGTATCGAAGGTATTCGGTGCCGGGGCCGGGGCCGTGCACGCGCTCGACGCCGTGTCGGTCAGCATCGGCAGGAACGAGTTCTTCACCCTTCTCGGGCCCTCCGGGTGCGGCAAGACGACCCTGTTGCGCTTGATCGCCGGGTTCGATCTGCCCACCGATGGACGCATCCTGCTCGACGGGCAGGAGATCGGTCACCTGCCGCCATACAGGCGCCCGGTCAACACGGTATTCCAGAACTACGCGCTGTTTCCGCACATGAGCGTGTCAGAGAACATCGCCTTCGGCCTGGAAATGCTCGGACAGTCGCGCGAGCAGGTGGCTACCGTGGTGGATCGCACGCTGGCGCTGGTGCGCATGAGCGAGCTCGCGGGGCGTCGCACCAACCAGCTATCCGGTGGGCAACAGCAACGCGTCGCCCTGGCGCGTGCGCTGGCCCCGCACCCCAAGGTGCTGCTGCTCGACGAGCCGCTGTCGGCGCTCGATCTGAAGCTTCGCAAGGAGATGCAGATCGAGCTCAAGCGGCTGCAGAACGAGACCGGCATCACCTTCTTGTTCGTCACCCACGACCAGCAGGAGGCGCTGACCATGTCGGACCGCATCGCAGTCATGGACGACGGTCATATCCTGCAGATCGGCACGCCCCAGGAGGTATACGACCACCCGGCGCGGCGCTTCGTCGCCGACTTCATCGGCGATATCAACATCCTGCGCGCCGAGATCGTGTCGCGGCACGGAGCGCGTGCCGATGTGCGTCTTGCCTCGGGCGAAGTGCGCCGCGCGCGGGTGCCGCAAGCACTGGTCGGCGGCGGCGCGGTACACGTTGCCGTGCGCCCCGAGCACGCCACGCTGACCACGCAGATGAACGGCGCGGCGCTCACGGGGATCCTCTCCAATATCGTCTATTTCGGTACCGGCACGCGTTACCACGTCACGCTGGACGACGGCGGTGATTTCGTGGTTCGCGTGCAGAGCCGCCACGACGCGCCCGTCACGCACGCCATGGGTGACCGTCTGGGTATCGTCATCGCTGACGATAGCGTGCAGGTGTTGTGCGACTGATGTCTAGCCTTGCACGAATGAACCCCGACCGAACGGCAACCGACGCACGCCTGCGAGAAGCCGCGAGCGCCAACGCGCGGCGCATCCGGCGCACACGCACCGCGCTGCTGTCGCCCGCGCTCGCCACCATCGCCCTGTTCGGCCTTGCACCGCTCACCATCATCCTTGCCTACTCGTTTCTGCAACCGGGGGCCTACGGCGGAGTGAAATGGGAGTTCTCGGCGCGCGCCTATGTCCAGTTCCTGTTCGAGCAGGACATCTTCGAGGACACCCTCACCTTCAGCACGGCCTATCTGCAGATTTTCTGGCGCTCGGTGGGGCTTTCACTGGTCGCGACGCTGGGCTCACTGATCATCGGCTTCCCGACTGCCTACTTCATCGCCACCAAGCCGGACAGCCAGCGCAACCTGTGGTTGTTCCTGATCACACTGCCGTTCTGGACGAACCTGCTGATCCGCACCTACGCCATGCTGCTCATCATTCGCGACGAGGGCGTGATCAACATCGCCCTGATGAAGGCCGGCGCCATCGACGCCCCGCTCAGCATCCTCTACACCGACTTTGCGGTGTTGATGGGGCTGATATACAGCTACCTGCCGTTCATGGTGCTGCCCCTGTACGCAAGCCTGGAGAAGCTGGACTTCCGGCTCGTGGAGGCCGCCTACGATCTGTACGCGAACCGCCTCCAGGTGCTGCGGCGGATCATCATCCCCATGGCCAGGCCCGGCATCGTCGCCGGCTGCATCCTGGTGTTCATTCCGGGGCTCGGCGCCTACATCACCCCGGAGCTGCTGGGCGGGGGCAAGAAGCTCATGATCGGCAACATGATCGCTATTCAGTTCGGCAGCTCGCGCAACTGGCCGTTCGGCTCAGCCTCGGCGCTGATACTGATGGGGATCGTGATGCTCGCCCTGCTCGTCTACGTGCGCAACGCAAAGCCTGGAGGGCACGCCAATGCCTGACGCTCGCGCACTGGACCTCAAGCGTCAGCCGGGCTTCAACCCGATCGCCTGGGCCTGTCTGGCGTTGCTTTACGCACCGATCGTGGTGCTGGTGGTCTTTTCCTTCAACGACAATCGATCGGTGACGCTGTGGACCGAGTTCGGCTGGCGCTGGTACATCGCGGCGTTTCACAACGAAGGCATACAGAGGGCGGCCGGCATCTCGCTCCAGGTGGCCGTGGTCGCTACCGTGTTCGGCACCGTGTTCGCGACCATGGCGGCGCTCGCGACCACGCGTACCGCGCCCTATCGCGGTCTCAATCTCGCCTATACGCTCATCAATCAGCCGCTGATGGTGCCGGAGATCGTCACCGCGGTGGCCACGCTGTCGTTCTTTGCTCTCATCAAATCGGCAACCGGTGTGTCGGGTATCGGCTATCTGATGATCGCGCACACGGTGTTCTGCATACCGTTTGCCTACATGCCCATTCGCGCACGTCTCGAGGACATGGATCTCACGCTGGAGCACGCGGCGACCGATCTCTACGCGCCACCATGGCAGGTGTTTCGCCGCGTGACGCTGCCCATTCTCATGCCCGGCGTGTTCGCCGGCGCCATGCTCGCGTTCGTGGTCTCGCTCGACGACGTGATCATATCGCTCATGGTCGCCGGTCCCGGCGAAACGACCTTGCCCATATACATACTGGGTCAGATCCGGCGCGGCATCACGCCGGAGATCAATGCGGTGTCCACGATTTTTCTCGGCTTTTCCATACTTTTCGTCACGTTGTTCTTCGTGTTCGGAAAGAAGGGGAAGAAGTAGGCGTAGCTCTGGTCCGTATCAACACAAGGAGACAGGATGATGAAACGCAAACTCGCAGCCATCGCAGCGGCAGCCGGTCTGGCGCTCGGCACCACCCAGGCAGCCGCCGACGGGGAACTGCACATCTACAACTGGGGCAATTACACGAACCCCAAGCTCATCGAGAAATTCGAAGCGGCGTACAACGTCAAGGTCACCCTGGACGGGTACGACTCCAACGAGACCATGCTGGCGAAGGTGAAGTCGGGCGGCACCGGCTACGACATCGTGGTGCCCGGTGATTACATGATTGCCATCATGATCAAGGAAGACCTGCTGGAAAGGACCGAGCCGAATCAGATGTCGAACTTCGGCAACGTCGATCCCAAGTGGGTGGATGTGTACTGGGACTCCGGGCGTCACTACAGCGTGCCGTGGCAATGGGGCACCACCTCGTTCACGGTCGACACCGAGGTCTACGGTGGCGACGTGGACACGCTCGCGTTGATGTTCGATCCCCCTCCCGAGCTCAGGGGTCGGATCAATATGCTCAATGACATCAACGACGTCATCAACGCGGGGCTGCGTTTTCTGGGTTACCCGCGATGCAACAACAACAAGGCGCAGCTCAAGGAACTCACGCAGATGCTGCTCAAGGCCAAGGAGCAGTGGCGTACCATGGATTACAGCACCATAGAGAAGCTCACTTCCAAGGACGTGGACCTCTCGCAGAACTGGAACGGTGCGGCCATGCGCGCGCGCAAGCAGCGCCCCAGCCTGCGCTACGCCTATCCCAAGGAAGGCTTCACCGGCTGGATGGACAACGTGGCCGTGCTCAAGGGCGCACCCAACGTGGAGAACGCGAAGCTGTTCATGAACTTCATCATGAAACCGGAGAACGCGGGCCTGATCTCGAACTTCGCGCGCTACGCCAACGGTATCGTCGGCGGCGAGAAGTTCATGGACCCGGAGATGGTGGCGGCACCGGAGATCATCATGCCGGCCGGCGCGCCCGCGCCGGAGTTCGTGCCGCCCTGCGAGCAGGACGTCGTGGAACTCTACAACAAGATCTGGACGACGCTGAAGAAGTAGCAATCTCGCGCAGCACGGGGCACGCGTGCATTAACGCGTGCCCCGTGCCGCCCCGACACGGTGACGCACGATGAGCCCTGTGACAACGCACATGCCCTACCAACGGCCAAAGACCGCACGCGAGCTTGGCATCATGCGGGGCTTTCCGCCACCACCCGAGAAACAGCCGAGCCTGGAGAATTGGGATCACCCCCCGTTCAACCGCTGGTCGTTCCAGAACGTGCGCAAGCTCATCCCGACGGCGGACGTCTACCGCGGCGCCGGACCTGCCGCCAATTTCCCAACGGCGTATCGGGACCTCTCACATGTGCGTTTCACCGCGCACGACGGCGCCACGCAGGACATGGCGCGCTTCCTCAGCAACACTTACACGGACGCGTTTCTGCTCGCCTGGCAGGGTCGAATCGTCTACGAGTGTTACTTCAACGACATGGCGCAGGGCTCCCTGCATCTCGCCCAGTCGGTGTCCAAGTCCTTGGCCGGCACGCTTGCCGGCATTCTCATCGAGCGCGGCTGCCTGGATTTGGACAGGGCGCTCGCCGACTACGTACCCGAACTCTCGGCCTGCGGTTACGCCGATGCCACACTCGGTCACGTGCTGGACATGACCAGCGGCGTGCGCTTCACCGAAGACTACGGCATCGCCGGCTCCGACGTCAGCCGCATAGACATCGCCGCCGGGTGGCGGCCGCGGCCGGCCGCGGGACCGGCACTGACGATCCGCGACGTCATCCTGTCGCTACCCAAGGTGCGCGAGCACGGCCGGCGCTTCGAGTACCGCTCCATCGAGACCGACGTGCTCGCCTGGGTCATGGAACGGGTGAGCGGCGTATCGCTGGCCGAGTTGCTCAGCCGTGAGATCTGGCAGCGGATTGGCGCGGAGCGTGACGCCTACTTCACGGTGGACAGCGCCGGTACGGCGCTCGCCGACGGCGGCTTCAACGCCACGCTGCGCGATTACGCGCGCTTCGGTCAGATGATGCTGGACGGCGGGCGCGTCGGCGACACCCAGATCATCCCCACGGCCTGGGTGACGGCTTGTCGCACGGGCAACCAGCGCCGCTTCGGCGCCCCGTACACGGACTTGAGCCCGCACGGCGCCTACGCCAGGCAGTGGTGGGTCCACGACGTGGAGCGCGGCGACTTCATGGCACGTGGAGTTTTCGGGCAGATGATCTACGTTGACCCGCGAAGTGCACTGCTGGTGGTCAAGCTCTCCACCTGGCCCGATTACCTGATCCCGGGATTCACCGTCGACACCTTGCGTGCCATAGATGCTCTGCGCCGGGCGCTCGATTGAAATTCACTCTATGTGCACGCCGGCGAATTTCGGCATGCGCCGCGCGATGCCGCTTTCCTGCCCGGCCTGCGCGACCGCGCGCGCCACCTCTGTCACCACGGCGCGGTCGAAGACGCTCGGGATGATGTAGTCGGGTGACAGCGCCTCGGGCGAAATGATACCGGCAATGGCCTCGGCCGCCGCCTGCTTCATTGCGCCGTTGATATCGCTGGCGCGGCAATCGAGCGCGCCCCTGAAGATCCCGGGAAAGGCGAGCACGTTGTTGATCTGGTTGGGGTAGTCGCTGCGCCCCGTCGCCATCACGGCAACCAGGTCTCCGACCTTCTCGGGTAACACCTCCGGCACCGGGTTGGCCATTGCGAAGATGATCGGATCGGCAGCCATCCGGGCGACGTCGGTACGATTCAGCAGGCGCGGCCCGGACAGTCCGATGAACACATCCGTGCCCTTGATCACCTTCTTCAGCGACCCGCTTTCACCGTGGGGGTTCGTATTCTTGGCGGCCCACGCCTTGACCGGGTTGTTGGAGAACTTGCGGCGCTTGCCGATCGCACCGCGGGAATCGCACACGATGATGTTACGCACCCCATAGCGCCCCAACGCGCGTGCGCAGGCGATACCCGCCGCACCCGCCCCGGAGATCACCACTTTCACGTCGCCGGGGCTCTTCCCCGTGATACGCAACGCGTTGATGAACCCGGCCAGCACCACGACCGCGGTGCCGTGCTGATCGTCGTGCAACACCGGGATGTCGACACGCTCCCTGAGCGCCTCCTCGATGTAGAAGCAGCGCGGCGACGAGATGTCCTCCAGGTTGATGCCGCCGAAACTCGGCGCGATCTGCTCGCAGAAACGGATGATCTCGTCGGCGTCCTGCGTGGCGACGCAAAGCGGCACCGCGTCGACGCCCGCGAACTCCTTGAACAGCACGGCCTTGCCTTCCATGACGGGCATGGCAGCCGCGGGACCGATATTACCGAGGCCCAGCACGGCGCTACCGTCCGATACCACGGCGATGCAGTTATGACGGATGGTGAGGTTGAACGAGGTGCCGTACTCCCGGTGAATGGCTTCGCACACACGCGCCACCCCCGGCGTATAGGCCATCGACAGATCGGCACGTGTCTTGACCGCCACCTTGGGCGTCACCTCGATCTTGCCGCCCAGATGCATGAGGAAGGTCTTGTCCGAGACCGAATGGACCTTGACGTTCTTGAGCCGCTGCATGCTGCGTACGATGCGCTCCGCGTTCTCTGTCGATTCGCACTCCACGGAGTAATCGCGCACGCTGAGCCCATCGTGAATTTGTACCAGATCGATCGCGTTGATGACCCCGCGGCTGCCCCCGATGGCGGCGCTCACCTTGGAGATCCAGCCCGCCTCGTGGGGATACTCGAGGCGGATGGTGATGGCGTACTGCGCGCTTGGGGTCGATGTGGTCATGGTCTGCTCCTCGAATACAGTAGCGCTCGAGCCGGCAAATCCGGCTGAACAGCCTCACTCACCTCGCAGTGTAGATCAATCGGGCCGCGGGTCGGTATCGACCCGGCAGGGCAGGCAGCGAGACCCCGCGCTTGCGCACCTCACCGGCAGCCTGTGCACCGCATACCGCTATACCCCTAGGCACGCAGGTGTCAGCGCTGCGTGGCTCGCGGCCCCGGCCAGGTAGCGCCCACCGCCCTACACTGATCGAGACAGCATGCGCATCCTGATCTGCACGATGGCGTTCGCTGGATTCAGTCCCTTGGGACAGGTCTGCGCGCAGTTCATGATAGTGTGGCATCTGTAGAGGCGGAACGGATCGTCGAGCGCATCGAGCCGTTGACCGGCCACCTCGTCGCGAGAATCTACAATCCACCGGCATGCCTGCAACAAGGCCGCGGGCCCCGGGTAGCGTGCCTCGTTCCACCAATAGCTGGGGCAACTCGTCGAGCAGCACGCGCACAGCACGCACTCGTACAAGCCGTCGAGCTTGGCTCTGTCCGCTTCGGACTGCAAGCGTTCCGCGTCCGCCGGCGGAGCGGAGCGCGCCTGCAGCCACGGCTCGGTCGCCTCGTAGTGGGCATAGAACTTGTCCATATCCACGATCAGGTCCTTGACCACCTCGAGGTGCGGCAACGGATAGACGTGAATATCTCCTTCGATCTCATCGATCGGCTTGATGCACGCAAGTGTGTTGGTGCCGTCGATATTCATGGCGTCGGAGCCACATACGCCCTCACGGCACGAGCGTCGCAGTGACAGGGTCGAGTCGATTTCATTCTTGATCTTGAGCAGTGCGTCGAGCACCATCGGCCCGCACTCGGCGCGATCGATCTCGAAGGTGTCGCGGCGCGGGTTTCGGCCGCTGTCCGGATCGTAACGGTACACGATGAAGCGCCGCACCTGCTTCGCGTCAGACGGTGCTCGATGCACTTTGCCTTCCTGAACCACGGAGTTTCTGGGCAACGTGAATTCAACCATCTCTCGTATCCTTAGATAGCCGCTATCGACAAGGACAGCACCGAGCCACCCGGTCAATACACCCGTGGTTTGGGCGGGAAGGTCTGCACCTCGTCGGTCAGCGTGTGCATGTGCACGGGACGATGCGCGATCTCGACCTCGCCGGCGTCGTTGACGCGCACCAGCGTATGCCGGAGCCAGTGCTCGTCATCACGATCCGGATAATCCTCGCGCGCGTGGGCGCCACGGCTCTCGGTGCGCTGTGCCGCGGAATGCATCAACGCCACGGCCTGGCGCATCAGATTGTCGAGCTCCAGCGTCTCCATGAGATCGGTGTTCCAGATCAGGGAACGATCGGTGACGCCGAGGTCAGCCAACGCCGACCACAGATCGGCAAGCGCGTGCACGCCTTCCTCGAGGATGGGTCCGGTGCGAAAGACCGGCGCCTTGTCCTGCATGATACGCTGCATGCGCAGCCGCAGCTCGGCCGTGGGAGAGCCACCATCGGCATGACGCAAGCGGTCGAGGCGCTCGATGCTCTTGTCCTCGGCGTCACCGTGCAGGGGCGGATGCGCCTCACCGGCGCGCAGCACATCGAGACAGCGCAACGCCGCGGCGCGCCCGAACACGACGATGTCGAGCAGGGAATTGCACCCGAGCCGGTTGGCGCCATGCACCGACACACACGCCGCCTCGCCGATGGCCATGAGGCCCGGCACCACCGCGTCCGAATCTCCCTTCGATGGAAACACCACTTCCCCGTGATGATTGGTAGGCGTGCCGCCCATGCAGTAGTGCGCGGTCGGCAGCACCGGGATGGGGGCCCGGCTGGCATCCACATCCGCGAAAATCCGGGCGGTCTCCGTGATTCCGGGCAAGCGCTCATGCAACAGCTTCGCACCGAGGTGCTCGAGATGCAGGTGCAGGTGATCCTTGTGCGGACCCACACCGCGGCCTTCGCGCATCTCGATGGTCATGGCCCTGCTCACGACATCGCGCGAGGCGAGGTCCTTCGCGTGCGGCGCATGGCGCTCCATGAAGCGCTCGCCATCCGCATTCGTGAGATACCCACCTTCGCCGCGCGCCCCTTCCGTGATCAAGCAACCCGGGCCGTAGATCCCCGTGGGATGAAACTGGATGAACTCCATGTCCTGCAGCGCGAGACCCGCGCGCAGCACCATGGCGTTGCCATCGCCCGTGCAGGTATACGCGGAGGTGCAGGAAAAATAGGTTCTCCCGTAGCCCCCGGTCGCGAGCACGGTGCGATGGGCCCGAAAGCGGTGCAAGCTGCCGTCCTCCATGCGCAGCGCGAGCAACCCCCGGCACACGCCCGCCTCGTCCATCAGCAGGTCGAGCGCGAAATACTCCACGAAGAACTCCACCCGGTGCTTCAGGCATTGCTGGTAGAGCGTGTGCAGAATAGCGTGGCCTGTCCGGTCCGCGGCCGCGCAGGCGCGCCGCGCATCGCCCTTGCCGAAATGCGTGCTGTAGCCGCCGAAGGCACGCTGGTAGATCCTGCCATCGGCCGTGCGCGAGAACGGCACACCGAAGTGCTCCAGCTCGATGACCGCCGGCACCGCTTCGCGGCACATGTACTCGATGGCATCCTGGTCACCGAGCCAGTCCGAGCCCTTGACGGTATCGTACATATGCCAGCGCCAGTCATCCTCGTGCATGTTGCCCAGCGCCGCGGTGATGCCACCCTGCGCCGCCACGGTATGGCTGCGCGTAGGGAACACCTTCGTCACGCAAGCGATATTGAGCCCACCGGCCGCCAGACCCATAGCCGCACGCAGCCCCGCGCCGCCGGCGCCGAGCACCACGACGTCGTACTTGTGGTCGAAGACCTTGTACGCCTCACTCATGGCGTGCTACCCGCCCGCTGCCACCCGCACCACGGCGAGCAGGCAGGCAATGGACAAAAGCACGGCGGCGAGCTTGACGCACACCAGCGTGGTGATCTTTGTGAATTCATTCTGCACATAATCCTCAACGACAATCTGCACGCCGATCTGCGCATGATAGAACGTCGAGCCAATGAACATGATATGCAAGGCCGCCACCCAGGGTCTGCTCATCCATGCGGAAAACGCCGCGGGGCCGTCCCCGGCATGGGCCGCAAGCGATGCGACGAACCACAGGCCAAGCGGTATCAGCGCCACGGCCGTGAGTCGCTGCACCCACCAGTGCTTCATCGCGCCACGCGAGGGGCCGAGACCGTGTACCTGCGCGATCGGTGTCTGCAAGCGCATTTCTTGCTCCCTTAAACGAGATATGCGAGCAGCCAGCTCAGCACGGTCAGCACGCCGGCGGCAATGCTCGCCGCCATGCCCGTCACGCGCGCCGTCGCATGCTCAGTGCCAAGGCCGGCATCGAAAAGCAGATACCGGATCCCGTTGCAAAGATGGAAAAAGAGACAGAAGGTCCAGCCGAAAAGCGCGATCTGCCCGAGCGGCGAGCCGAGCAAGTGCTGCACCTTCAGGTAAGACTGATCCCCCGCGGCGATGGCGACATACCAGTAGCTAAGCGGCAGCAACCCTACCCCCAGGCACAAACCGGTAATCCTGTGCAGCCCGGACAGCACCATCGTGAGGTGCAGCCGGTAGACCTGCAGGTGCGGGGCGAGAGGGCGCTTAGCCGATTCCATGAAGGTGACCTCGGATCATGAACGGGTCGTCAGGCCGAGACAACGCGCCGAGCGGAATGGCCTTCGACGGTACATGCATCCGCGGGCGCCTTGCCATACCAAGGGGCAGGCCGACCTGCGGCACCGGGATGCGGCTGATTCAGAAATCGATGCATCGTCCGTTTCGTTCCCAATCCCCATAACGGGTCGGATCAAGCTCGGGCGGTTCGCACGGTTCATTCACGTCCGGCAAGACATGACTGCCTCGCGCCTCGACATCAGGCTTGCCGACTTCGGCGCCCTGGGCTTTGCGTATCGTCATCTCCAACTGGGAAGAGCTTGTCTTGCTTGTCATGCCGCTCGCATCTGTCAGCCAACTGGGGGATCGCGATTGTGTTCCGAAATTCCACAAAGCTCAACTCGAGGCGTGCACCGAGCGCGAGTTCCGATGCGCGAGGCGCGCCTGCGCATGCCCCGTTGCGACGCAGGCTGCGTGGTCGACGGCGCGCCTGCGCGGGCACGCACAAGGCGCTATCACGGACCTGCGCTGCCGGCACCCCGATCGCGGGCTACACTCCACCCATGTCCGCATAGATTGCGAGCCCATCCGCATGCGCACCATCATCGAGCCCCCGGGCGGCCACGCCGTGTACATCGATGCGGCGAGCATCTACCCGCACATCGCGCCGCTCGAGTTTCCCGGCATCCGCCTCGCCGTGGAGCTTTACCTGGAAGCGGGTATCCGTTCGGTCGAGATAGGCAGCGTGATGTTCGGCGCGACGGTCCCGCAGAGCCCCGAACCGGTGCCCGCACCCCACGAGCTGGCGCGCCTCGCCATCCCGCGGCGCGTCTAGAGGCGGAGTCACGTGGACTACGTCGTCGAGGCGGTGCTGAACGTGTTCCAGAGCCGCGAGGCGGCGCGCGGTTTTCGCATCGTCGAGGAGCGCCCTTCCTGCGCCACTTCAGCACGCGCTGCTCCGCCATCGACGACGATGGCTGAGGCGCATGGGTAGAGCATACGATAGTGCCGGTGGCACCGGCCCGACGACGAAACCCTTGACCACACAGGTACCAGACACATGACCAGAGTCGCGACCCCGAGCCCCGACGCCGTCGACGACCCGATTATCCGGGAGATCTTCGCGTGGGTGACGGAGATGGAAGGCGGCGTGCCGAACCATTTCCGCGTGGAGCTCAACTTTCCCGAGTACCTCAAGGCCAAGCTCGGCTCGACGAAAGTGCTGTGGCAGGCGGGCGAGCTCACCCTGCCCGAAATACAGCACGTCGGCATCCTCGTCTCGCAGGCGAACGGCTGCGCCTACTGCACCGGCGCCTTCTGCACCATCCTCAACTACGGCCTCGGCGTCGCCGAAGACTACGTCGAGCGACTGCTCGGCGAGGGTACGGCCGCCGCGGGAGACGATGAGCGCCTTCGCACCATTCTCGAGGTCGCGCTCAAGGTCAACGCCGACCCGCGCGCGGTCGGCGACGACGACATGACGGCACTGCGCGGTGCGGGGCTCACCGACAAGGGCATCGTGCAGCTCGTGCACCTGGTCAGCGATTTCGCCTCGTACAACCGCTTGAACCTCGCCCTCGACACCGATTACGACTACCGCGAGCTGTGGCGCCGCGCGGGCTTCAGCGCTTCAGCCGGTGTCATGGATAGGGCTTCGAAGTGAGCGGGCCGAGTCGATGGAAACGGGCTTGCCCTCGCCAACCTTCCAGGGCTTCAATTGCCCCGCCCGCGGATTCGCGGACTGAAGTCCGCTCCTACACGGGGGCACTCGACTTGTCCGGGCGGGTTGAGGGACCCACCCGTAAGAGCGGGATTCATCCCGCGAACCTCCCAGGCCGCCAAGCGCCGCGACGGCGCCGGAACGCCAGGCCGATCAAGCCGCCCAGCAGCAATACGATGCCGCCCGGCTCGCTGACATTCGACGGGTTGCCGGCGGTGTAGAGCACCACGTCGTTGCCGTCGCCGCCGGCATAGGTCACGAATAGATCGATCATGAAGGGCGAGCTGCCGGGGAAGAGCCCCTGGATTGCGCTGGCATCGGTGATACCAAACATATCCAGCCAGTCGTTAGTGAAGAAGCCCAGAGGATCGCTCGGATCGAGGTAGATGAAGCTGCCGAGCCGAGCGCCTTCGCCAAGGCCCGCGAAGGTGCCCGTCAGCGCGCCGCCGACATCGAAGATCTCGAGACTCTGGCCATAGTCGAGCACCAGGTCGAGCATCAGGTCCAGCGTACCCCCGAGCTGCAGGTCGCCCGAGACATCAATCGCGTCATAGCCCGTTCCCCGCGAAAGCCCCGTGACTTCGATCGAAACCTGGCTGGAACCGCCGAACGAGAGGTCGGTATCCATCATCATCGGTCCGGTGCCATGCACGGGGTCCAGCACACCGCCGCCGAGAATTCGCACCGCGCCACCGCCGACAAAACTGCCCTGCCCGGTCAGGGTACCGAAGACATCGAGCTCCGGTCCTTGCCCCGCGAAGGGCCCGAACTCCACCGTGCCGTTGTTCTCGAACGTCGCCCCGTGGTTGGTGACCGAAACCGACGCACCGCTCGACAGAAGCATCGTGGCGTCATTGAGCACGTTCTGACGAAACAGCGTCTCGATCCCTCTCATCTCCAGGGTCGCCCCTGCTTCATTGCGAAAATCGGCGGACATGCCGAGCTCACCGGGCAACGGGCCGGCATCTTGCCAGAGCATCGGCCCGCGGTTGACCACGCTGGCGCCGAGCTGGCCGATCTCCACCCCGATGGGCCCGCCCGGGTCGGTATTCGTCACCGACAGCACGAAATCTCCCTCGTTGATCAACGCGGTGGGGCCACCGCCCATGCCGAAGGTGGTCCCGTCAGCAGCAGTCCAATCCAGTGTGCCGATATTGCGCAGCGTCTTGGAGTCGCGAAGCCCCAGGTTGTTGCTCGCC
>CAZSDY010000038.1:0-20436 GCA_964605765.1 uncultured Ectothiorhodospiraceae bacterium
CAAAGTGGCGGATCGGGCTTCAAACATTGCGTGAATGCATCTTGACTGTATTATTGATATATGGGCTTTATCGACTATGTCAAAGAAGCATGGGTTAACGGTCCCGCCGTCCAGGACCCTCATGGGGCGGACGGCATTCCGCGAGAGGG
Organism: uncultured Ectothiorhodospiraceae bacterium; assembly: GCA_964605765.1. Taxonomy (GTDB): domain Bacteria; phylum Pseudomonadota; class Gammaproteobacteria; order HK1; family HK1; genus CAZSDY01. The sequence continues at coordinate 150 of CAZSDY010000038.1, forward strand.
GGTGATCCTCGCACCAGGGATCACGCAGGGAGGATTGGCCGTGACGGGTCGCCGGTCAGCGGCCCGATAGCGGAGGGCCCGCGACTGCCTCAGGTCTGGTGGTCACGGCATGAACGCAGAGTCGGCGGGAGGTCAGCGGTGGTTTTCTCCGACCTGCTTACTGGATCACCCCGAGGTAGAAAGGAAATGAGTCAGCGTTCTACGGATGTAAAGGCAGCCGTGCAATCGCTCGAGCAATCCCTTGCAGAGGGCACGGCCGGCGGCGAGGTGAATCGAGCGGACACCGCGTTCACGGAATCGGGGCCGGCCGCTGCACATCCTGCCGATGTCGACGCGGGTGGGAAAAAGGTCGATGCCGCAGCGTTGGACGAGGACTTCCACAAGCGCATCGACCGGCTCGAAAGACAGAACTTTCGGGTAAAGCTCGCTCTCGTCGTGATGGTCATGGTGGTCGGCTATATGGCCTTTCACCAGGCGGTCTCGCAAGGGACGATTATCAAGCAGACCCTGATGGAGTCGCGCGAGCTCAAGTTGCTCGACAACGACGGCAACGCCCGGTTGTTCCTGCGCATGTACTCGCGCGTGCCGGTGCTGCAACTACTCGATAGCAGCGGCAAGCCACGCATGTCTCTGGGCATGCGTTTCGATGACACGCCTTTCATCGACCTGTCGGACCGCACGGGAAGAACCCGCGCCACGCTCGAACTGACCGAAAAGGACGAGCCGGCCCTGAGCCTGTTTGACGAGAAGGGCGAGCCGACGTTCAAGATAAACTGACCGCGCGCACCTTGCCCGATTCCGTGAGGCAGCACCGGGCCATCGAGCCGCGGGTTCCTGCTCTTGGTTATGGTGTTCCTGCGTTCTACAATTGAACTGCATCTGCTATTGGAGATTGCGAGTTCCTGTGTACCTCGTGACGGGGCACTTGGACTGGCCGGCGTGCGTTGCCTGGCGCCGACGCTCAGCTTCCTGCACTCATGACTGACAACAAGCACATCAGCCCCAGACGGCGCAAGGCCCGCAGACGCCTGATCATCGCACTTGTCGCCGTCGTGGGCTTGACAGGCGCCGCGGCGTACTTCTATGCGAGCACGCACCTCGGCATTGACGAGCACATGGCGCGCGCCGAGTCGTTCCGCGCCGCGGGCGACCTGCGCGCGGCGGTCATAGAGCTGAAGAACGTCCTGCAAGCCGCACCGGACAACCGGGATGCACGCTGGATGATCGGGCAGGTCTACCTGTCCGTCGGCGACGGCGCATCGGCGCAAAAGGAGATCGAGCACGCCCGGGACCTCGGCAAGAAGGATGCCGAGTCGTTACGCGCCTTGCTGCGCGCCATGCTGCTGCAGGGGCGCTACGAGGCAGTGCTCGGACGACTCGTCGAGCAACGTGCCAAGGACGATCCCGACATGATGCTGCTCAGCGCACAGGCGCACCTTGGCCTGCGCCATTTCGATCGCGCCCGCGACACGTTCCAGAACGTTCTGGCCGAGCGCCCGGATGACAAGGATGCCAGGCTGGGCCTGACGCGGGTCGCCATGAACGTGCGCGATACCGACGAGGCGCAAAAGCAGATCGACCTCACGCTGGAGCAGGACGATGCCGATCTGGAGGCTCTGCTTCTCAAAGGGGAGCTGGACCTTTCACGGCGCAACTTCGAGCAGGCCAGGGCCTCGTACGAGAAGGTGCTGAAACGGGCCGGCGACAACCTCCTGGCACGCGTCGGCATCATCCGCGCGCTGCTCGCCGAACGCAAGCCGGATGCCGCACTCGAGCATATCGGCGTGCTGCTCGATGCCAATTCGAATAACCCCATTGCCCATTACCTCAAGGCGCTGGCCGAGCGCGAGAAGAACGACCTGGATGCGGCGCTGGAATCCCTGCGCGAGGTGCTGCGCGTCGCTCCCAACCACGCGCAAAGCCTGCTGCTCGCCGGCTCCATTCATTACCTCAAGCGCGATCTGGAACAGGCCGAAGAACTGCTCGGTCGCCACCTGGTCACGAATCCGGAAAGTCTGCCTGCCATCAAGCTGATGGCCGCAGTCAATCTGCGCAAAGGCGACGCGGACACCGCAATCGCCCGGCTGCTCGCGGCCAACGAGATCGCGCCAGACGATGCACAGGTTCTGGCCCTGCTCGGCAGTGCCTACATGGCGAGCGGCGATCAGGACAAGGCGACGCATTACCTGGAGCAGGCCGCGGCGCTGCAGCCCGCGGGCTCCGCGATCAAGACGCAGCTCGCCATCAGCCACCTGATGTCGGGCGATATGCAGAAGGGCGTCGAAGAGCTGAAATCGGTCGGCGAGGTGGACCCGGAGTTCGCGCGCGCGGATTTCCTGCTCGCACTCGTGCATCTGCGCAATCGGGAGTTCGACGAAGCACTCCAAGTGGCCGAGCGCCTGTCCAGGCAGCAACCGAAGAATCCCATCCCCTTCAACCTGTTGGGCGCGGGCTATGAAGGCAAGGGCGACCAGGCGACGGCCAGGAAACAGTACGAGCACGCGCTTGCGCTCAACCCGCAATACACCACCGCCGCGCTCAACCTTGCGCGCATGGACTTCAACGCCGGTGACATCGCAGCAGCGAAAGGGCGATACGAGGCAGTCGTCAAGACACAACCGAAGAACGATCGGGCGCTGGCCGCACTGGCCCAGATTGCGCAATCCGAAGGCAAAACGGATGCAGCCGTCGCTTACCTCGAAAAAGCGCGCTCGGCCAACCCCAAGGCTATCGACGTGCGGCTTGCACTGGCCAATTATCACGCGCGGCACGGCAACGCGGCCGGCGCGCTCGACATCCTCCAGGAAGCCGCCAAAGCGGCCCCCGAGCATCCCAACGTGCTGCTGGCTCTCGGCACCCTGCAGCTTGCCATGGGCGACAGCCGTCAGGCGGTGGCCACCTACGAAAAGTTCGTGCAGCGCTACCCCAAGGTTGCCGCCGGACACTACCAGCTCGGCCTGGCGTTGGCGGCGACCGGGGACCTGGCCGGGGCGAAAAAAGCTTTTGAAGCCGTCCTGGAAGCCGACGACAAGCATCTCGGCGCCGAAAACGCGCTCGGCAGGCTCGCTCTGCGCGAGGGCAACTACGATCAGGCCCTCGACTACGCCCGGCGCATGCAGGCCGAGCAGGCGGACAATGCCCAGGGATTCGTGCTGCAGGGCGATATTCTCGCCGCGCAGGGCGCCGTGCGCGAGGCCGGCGCAATCTACGAGAAGGCGCTTGCGCGCAGCGAAAACGGGACCATCGTCGTCAAGTTGTCCGGCGCCCAGCGTGCGGCCGGCGATGCAGAGCGCGCGGAGCAGACGTTAAGCGATTGGCTGGGCGGACATCCGCAGGACGTGACGGTGCGCGTTGCGCTCGCCAGCAGCCTGCAGTCGGCGGGCAACGACTCAGAGGCGGCGAAGCATTACGAGAAAGTGCTGGAGACTCAGCCGAACAACGTGCTGGCGCTGAACAACCTCGCCTGGATCTACCACAAGAATGACCCTGGCAAGGCATTGTCACTGGCAAAGCAGGCCTACGACCTGCTGCCGCAGCGTGCGGAAATCGCCGACACCTACGGCTGGATGCTGGTCGAGGGCGGCAAGATCGAGCAGGGCCTGGCATTGCTGGAAAAGGCACTCAAGCAGGCGCCGGACAACGCCGACATCCGCTACCATTGGGCGTCCGGCTTGAACAGCGCCGGGGAAACGCAACGCGCAAAGGGCGAGTTGGAATCCATCCTCGGCTCCGAACAGCCCTTCATGGAACGCAAAGCCGCCGAATCACTGCTGCGCAAGCTGCAAGATGCGGGCTAATAGGCAAGATCAGGGACCGACACCTCGCTCAGATAGCTGATACCGCTGAGCCCCGCGAAACGCAGCGCCTTGCGCCGCGCATCCCACTCGATGCCCCCAGACGCGCTCGAGGTATCGCGCTGCGCCAACGCCTGGTGTACGAAGACGGGAATATCCGCGGCGGGAATGCCCGCGGCTCGCAGCATCTTCTTCAACCGGACGAGGCTGAGCAGCCCTGCGCAGTCGCGGATGGCGGCGATGGGCCGGATCAGATCCGGGCGCAGCACTTCCACCATCGGCCACCCGACCGGGTTCAGCCGGGAGTCGGTCCTGCGCCCGGCCGCCAACACGCCATCGGCCCAGTCCGCGGCCAGCGACGGCTCTGCCGTGGCACCGAGGGTCAGCGCCCTGCGGAAATAGGGGTATGCCCTGTTGACAGTGGCGTTGGGCTTGTAGAACAGCCTGGCCATCCACCCGGGCATACCCAGCACGGCTTCCAGCGAGTCAGCCCGCCGCAGTGTCAGCAACTCGGCCGCGAAGCGCTGAAACGCTCTTTGTATAGGGGCGCGCAGGGAACGCTCATCCGCGTCGAGGTCGGACAGCTCGCTCGCGAATCGCGGCAGGTGCAGGTGCACGAAAGCGGGCGAATCCAGCAGCTCTGACAGCAGGTGCAGGTCTCTGGCCAGCATGCGCAGCGCGGACATCTTCAGTGGCAACTGGTCCGCTTGCGCAAGCAGCGCACGCAGGAATCGCATGTCGGCGCCGAGCGCCTCGACCGCCTTGAGTCGACTGCCTTTCAAGAATTCGACCGCGATGGTGGCGTGCAGCAGCCGTTGCGTGCTCTCGACCTGCTCGAAAGCGATCACGGGCTCCGCGGTCCCGGGTGTCGCGCTCGTCGCGAAGCGCTGGTAGGCATAGAGACTGCGGTAGCGCGCCAGCAGGTAAGCGTAGCGTTGCGCCAGGGCCGTGATGGTGTCCGACTGCTCGACAAAGCGCGACAGACAGAGCCTTTCCTCGACGGCGCATAGTTGCGCGAGGTCGCGCGCGGCACCGTTCTCGACAGGGCTGGGACGCATCGTGCCCTGCACCTCATACGCTTGCACGCGCCGGCGCCCGATCAAACGTGGGTCCTCACCCTTCGCCGCGGACCAGCCCATGAGGAGAAAATATCCATTGTCGTTCGCCGCAACCATGGGCCTGTGAAAATCGAGCAAGGTGACGCTCGCCGGGCTCGGCGATTCATCCCATGTGAGCACCACGAGAAGCACACCGATCAGGCACGGCGCGCTCGCCCACCAGATAAGGAAATGCCGGATAAATCGCATTGGCTTACGCCCGCACAGGACGCCAAGAGGTCCCGCACGCAACGGCGCCGCAGTGTAGCACGACACGGGGCGCCGCCGGGCCTGGCTGCCACGAAGGCACGGCGCGAGCGCGGGTGTGCAGCGCACGGCAAGCGCCGTGGCGTACGGGCGCGGGGCGGTTGTATCACCTTGGTGTCGTGGTAACCTAACGGGGCAACGGACAGTTCTGGATTCTGTCGTGCACCGGCACGGTCAGGGCCGAGCGGGAGACCCGAGCATACTGGCCACATCACAACGGAGCCTTGGCACGCATCATGTCCACTTTTTCCGCATTGCAGCAGCAGGATAGGGAGATCTTCGAGGCGATTTCCGCAGAAATGACCCGTCAGACCGATGGTGTGGAGCTGATCCCGTCCGAGAATTACATCTCCCGTGCCGTGCTGGAAACCATGGGAACGGTGTTCAACAACAAGTACTCGGAAGGCTATCCCGGGCGGCGCTACTACGGGGGCCAGAAGTACACGGACATTGTCGAGTCCGTCGCCATCGAGCGCGCCAAGCGCCTGTTCGGTGCGGGCCATGCCAACGTGCAACCGCACGCGGGTGCGCCCGCCAACGTGGCGACCTACTTCGCGCTGCTGGAGCCCGGTGACACGGTTCTCGGGATGGATCTCAGCCATGGCGGCCACCTCACGCACGGCCACCCGGTCACCTACATCACCAAGATTTTCAACTTCGTCCGCTACAAGATGAAAGACGTCGAGACGGGTGAGATCGATTACGACGAGATGCGCGAGGTCGCCCTGCGCGAGAAGCCGAAGATCATCCTGGCCGGATTCTCAGCCTATCCGCGCGAGTTCGACTATGCGCGTATGAAGGCGATCGCCACGGAGGTCGGGGCCTACGCGGTCGCGGACATGGCGCATATCGCGGGACTGATTGCGGGGGGGGCTGCGCGCAATCCCTTTGACGACGGATTCGACGTCATACTCACGACCACGCACAAATCGCTTCGCGGGCCGCGCGGCGGGCTCATACTCACGCGCGAGGCGGCGCTCGGCAAGAAGATCGACAAATCCGTGTTCCCGGGTTTTCAGGGCGGGCCGATCATGCAGATGGTGGCCGCCAAGGCCGTGGCTTTCGGCGAAGCGCTGCAGCCTGAATTCAAGGATTACGCCCACCAGATCGTCAAGAACGCGCGGCGCATGGCAGAGAAATTCATGCAGGGCGGCGCCCGGCTGATCACGAACGGAACCGACAACCACCTGCTCTTGATCGACTGCGTAAGCTCCTGGGACATCACCGGCCAGCGGGCCGAGACGCTGCTCGACGAGATCGGCATTACCCTCAACAAGAATGTCATTGCAGACGATCCGCGCAAGCCGCTCGACCCTTCTGGGATCCGCCTGGGTACGCCGGCCGTTACCACGCGCGGCATGAAAGAGGCTGAAATGGACGTGCTGGTCGACTTCATGTGCCGCGCCGTAGCCGCCAGAGACGATGCGCCTGCCATCGACCGATTGCACGAGGAGGTCAAGGGATTCTGCCACCGCTTCCCGGTGCCGGGAATCAACGACTGAGCGGTCCCGCCGGTGTTCGGACACCGGTCGATCTCGCGGGCCTGCGCGACGCTACGCTATCCGCGAGCCCTTCTACGCGGTGCTCAATCGCGGTCGCCTGCTTTTCGTCGAACAGGCTGTTGTAAAGGTCCGCACCGTAACTCGTCTCCAGCGGCGGCGCTTCGACCAGCTTGAACGGCCGCCTGCCATCGGCAAGCCGCTCGGCACGCAGAAACTTCACCGCCACCGTCTTTTCCCGATAATATCGATGAGCGAACTCGAACAAATGCGTCACGAACATTACCCTGACCTTGTGCTCCAGCAACGCCCTGACGATGTGGCTGGCGATTTCGGACCCTTCGCGCTCGTTGGTCGCGGCGAAGGACTCGTTGAAAAGCAGAATCGAATTGCGCGTGACCTGCGCGACGATGCCGCTCATCCTGCTCAGCTCTTCATCGAGCTTGCCGCTCTTCATGGACGGATCCTCCTCGCGCTTGAAATGCGTGAACAACCCGTCGCATAAGCTGGCGTGGAAGGACGCGGCCGGCACGAACATCCCGGCCTGCATCATCAGCTGTGCCAGACCCACGCTTCTCAAGAACGTGGTCTTCCCGCCACCATTTGCACCGGTGATGATCATCAGCTGCCGGCCGTTCGCATTCGCGTCGTTGCCGACCACGCGCTGCCGCGTGGTCAATGCCAGGCTCACGTCATATATGCCCTCGAAAGAAAGGCGCTGCCGGCCGAGCGGCTCGGGACGCGCGACGCACATCGCTACGCCCCTCTTGACGAGTTGCTCGTGCAGATTCATGCAGCCAAGGTAGAAGGCCAACTCGTGGCGCAACATCAGAAAGAAGCTTCGAATGTGAGTCGTGGCTCGGCCGAGCGCATTGGCAATCGGCAAGGTTGCACGATCCCGCAATTCCGAGAGAGCTCGTGCACCCGCCTGGTCGCGGGGATGAATCTGAAGCGTATACGAAGGGGGGGGCCTGGAAAGGAGACGCCTGATCCATCCACCCTTCGGGGCCGCCGGCTTGCGAAGCACGTAGCTCTCTCCCTTGTTCCCGTTGCCCAGCTCCGCGCTTGTCAGAACACCGTCGCGGAAGTTCACCTCCCGCAGATGTTCTTGCACGCACGAGAAGTAGGTATCGCTGAGCTCGCGTCTGAGCATCCGGAAGAGCCTTGTAAAACCCGGCGACTGAAACTCGTGCGCGTGCTCATCGGCTATCGCACGGATTTCGCGGAGCACGCCCACGAAAATCTCCAGCGCTTGTCTTGCGCTGCTCAACCGTGACGAAGGATGATCGAGAAACGATCCCCACACCTTTTTCTTTTCTCGCTCCAGCGCCTCTCCGGCAAGAGCGTACAGCCGCCTGACGACCGAGGTTTTTTCCAGGCAGTCTTGCAGAATCTCCTGGCGGTAACGGATCGTAAGCAGATCGTTCCTCACCGAAGAGAGTATCGCCGTGTGTGCAACATCGAATAACAACTTGTCGCCGTTGGCCATGGCCTGGAAAAGTTCATCCAACGCCAAGTCTTTTCTCAAGTCGTCCGCGTTCGGCGGCAATCCGATCTGCATGTCGAAATCGCGGTCCTTGTACATCAAGAACGCCTTCATGGCTCCAGACGCTCCTTCAGGCTGTCATGGCTGAGCCCGTACTTCTCGGCAATTGCCAATGCATATGCGAGACCGTCGGCGCATCGCCTGACCAGCTTGTAGGTGCGAACGGCTGGATTGTCAGGCACCACCGAACCCACCATGCTCACGGTTTGATCGCCGAACGACGCGAGCTCGTCGATGAAGGTCACCCACACACCCATCACGCCGCGCTCGAGGAGCTTTTCCATGATCTTCCCGCTCAGGAAGACGGCATCGCCGAGCGTGGTCGACGTGAATATCTCATTCAGGATGACCACGCTGCGCGGCGTGGCCGTGGTCAATATCCGCCGGATACGGATCAGGTCGTCTTCCAGCTTGCCGCGCAAGGAAGCGACTCGCTCCTCGCGCTCGAAATGGGTGAAGAGATGGTCGAACAAGGAGAGTTCCGCTTCCCGTCCCGGCACTGGGCAGCCGATACTGGCGAGATGGTGCAACTGCCCGAAGGCGCGAGCAAAGGTCGTTTTGCCGCTCTGGTTCGGGCCCGTCACGATGATGACTCGTTCCCTGTCCTGGAGATGAAAATCGTTGCGGACGAGCGGCTGATTCCGGTGCACGAGCGTATTGGCCAGGGCCAGGTCGAAACCATCGACGCAACGAGCATCTCTGGATCGATCACCAATCCGTGGATAGCAAAATGCGAGTCCGTGGCGCTCGAGGGCCTCGCCATGCTCGAGATACGCCATGTAAAAATGAATCTCGCGGTTGAACCGCGCGACCGTATCATCCAGATAACCCGTGTGCCGCGTGTAATACCGATCCAAGGAGGCAAAGGTCTCAGGGTACAGTTTTGCGACAAGGCCCAGGACACCCGCCTCGACGGGGTTCATGAACGCGTCGGAAGATATGCCGGTCTTGTACACCTTGTCCGGCCCTTCCTTGAACCTGGCGAAGGTTGCGGTCACCTGCGCGGCGTAATCGGTCTCGGATTCGTATCTGCGAACAGTGACGCTGTTCGCTTGGATGAGCAGGCAGTATTTCACCTCGGCCAGCGCGGCTTTCAGCGCGCCGGTTTCGAGCCGCAACGACGTGAAAGTATCGCCCTTGGCATAGCGTGTGACATAGTCACGGAAGGCCACCAGCGCGCGCGAGGCGAGATGCGAAGCCGCCAGCGCATCGACGAGCTCGAGAACAGCGGTGCAATAAACCTCGACGGCGTCGAGGAACCAGGCTTCTTCCTGGTATGGGTGGTCATAGGGCCTGTTCTCATGGGCAAGATACGAATGCATCTTGCCCATGAATTCCGCGAAACGTTTGACTGCGTGGCGGGTGGAGGGCTTTCCCAGATCGTGGAAGACTTCGTGGCGATAGACCACGCCGTCCGCATGCGTAAGAGAAGCGTAGAAGAGCGGCTTCAAGTTGTATGTTTCATAGCCCGCCGTGACGGTGTCGACTATCTGATCGAGGTTCAAATCACGAAAGTAGGCCGGCGGCGCGCCAGGTTCCGGCTCCGGGTGGTCTTCCGGTCGTGCGAAAAGGATGCTGCGGAAACTCATGCGCGGTACGCCTCGCATGGCGAACACGGATCGCAGACTGCTGACTCCAGGGGAACGACCATCCCAGGCTCCTGCCGTTGATCATGCCAGGAGTCATTGGCCCGAAGGCGATTGCCGGCGAACTCCACCGCCGTATCAGGACTCCTATACTACCGTGCTCCCGGGGTCGAGACGAGGTGTTCGCTTGGAGCTCGCGAAAGAATAGCTCCAAGTTTTGCGGCACCCGCTGTTGCTTTGCGAGCTTTGCGTCTTGGCGAGAGCATTATCCGCGTGTGACTGCCGCAACGCCCCGATCGCTCGATGCCCTGTTTGGTTCCAGCTCGCGGCCGGGTCAGGCAAGCGTCGCACTTTTCAGGCGCTCACCAGGGTACTACCTCACAATGTGTCGCGAGCCCACGCGCACGACGATGCGCTTGACGTCGCTCTTGCGTCAGCTTGCTCGAGGAGAGCCCGTTTGCCGTTGCGCGGCGTCGCGCTGACGAGCCCGGCGCGCCGCGCGCCTGGAACCCGCCGGGTGCCCGTCCCCCGCCTCCCCGTCCGGCGCTCGAGGCGCCGGCAGCACGACCGCACGAGACAGATTGGGAAACGGGGCACTCGCGTGCGGGATAGCCATGGCGTCGACGAAGTGCGCCTGGAAGGCGGGCTCCACGGCCGTCTCGATCTTCTCCACGCGCCTCACGACGTCCTCGACCTCGGGCCGTGCCTTACGATCGAGCAGTGCGATGCGCGCCCCGGTGCCGGCTGCATTGCCGGCCGCATCCACACAGCTCAGATCGCAATCGGGAATCATGCCCAGGATCATCGCGTAGGTGACGTCTATGTGGCTGCCGAAGGCGCCGGCCAGACGAATGCGGTCGACCGAGTCGACCCGCATTCTGTCCATCAGCAGGCGCACACCGGCATACAGGGCGGCCTTTGCAAGCTGGATTGCGCGCACGTCGTTCTGGGTGATCTTCAGCACCACCCCGGTGTCGTGGAGCACGTAGGAAAACGTGCGTCCGTCGGCCACCACACGCGCGGATTTGCGGGCCGCAGCGCCGTCGATGACACCGTCGCGCGTGAGCACGCGGGACAGAAACAGCTCGGCGACCACCTCGATGATGCCGGAGCCGCAAATCCCCGTTATGCCGACCCGGCGCGCTTCATCCGCGAAGCCCTCCTCGTCAGACCACTTGTCGCAGCCGATGATCTTGAAACGCGGTTCCAGCGTGTCGCGGTCGATACGCACGCGTTCCACCGCGCCGGGCGCTGCCCTCTGCCCGCAGCTTATCTGGGCGCCCTCGAATGCCGGACCCGTGGGGCTCGAGGCGGCGAGCATACGGGTGCGGTTCCCGAGCACGATCTCGGCATTCGTGCCCACATCGACAACCAGCGTCATCTCGTCGCGCAGATAGGGCGCCTCGGACAGGATCACGCCGGCCGCGTCGGCCCCCACGTGACCCGCGATACAGGGCAGCACGTAGGCTCTCGCGTTCGGATGCAGGTGAAGATCGAGCTCCGCGGCCCACACATTGACCGCGTCGTCGGTCGCCAGCGCGAACGGCGCGCCGCCGAGCTCCACCGGGTTTATCCCGAGCAGCAGGTGGTGCATGATCGGATTGCCGACGAAGGTTGCTTCCAGGATATCGGCAACGGCCACACCCGCCTCGCCGGCCGCGCTGGCGGCCAGGGTATCTACCGCCTCGCGCACGACCCGTGTCAGCTCACGCTCGCCGCCGGGGTTCATCATCACGTAGGAAACCCGGCTCATCAGGTCCTCGCCGAAGCGGATCTGCGGGTTCATGACACCCACCGATGAGAGCACCTCACCGCTCGCCAGATCGCACAGATGCGCAGCGATGGTCGTCGACCCCACGTCGAACGCAAGGCCGTAGGCCTTGTCACGGTAACCCGGCCACACGGCGATGATCTTGCTGTCGTCGTGTACCGCCACCGTGACCTTCCATTCGCCCTTGCGCAGGGCCGCTTGAAGGTCCTGCACCAATCTGAGGTCGCAGCGCAGATCGGTCAGGCGCCACTCGAACTCCAGGGCATCCTTGAGCCGCCGCAGGTCTCCGGACGGATCATGCATGTCCGGTTCCTGCACCTCCACATAGTAGATACGCACGATCGGGTCGAGCTCGATATCGTGGACCTCGGCGCGCTTTCTCACCACCTGGCGATGCACCTGGCTCTCCGCCGGCACGTCGATGACCACGTCCCCAAGCAGTTGCATGGAGCAACTCAGCCGCCGTCCCGGAGAAAGTCCGCCAACCTCGCGCTGGTAGCGTTGTTCCACGTGGCTCAGCGGCGTGAGGTGCTCGGGCCGCGAGGTGACGCCATGCTTTGCGAAGTGTCCTTCACTCAACAGCACCTGACAGCGCCCGCACAGCGCACGGCCGCCGCACACCGAATCGATGTCCACGCCGAGCGCGCGCGCAGCCTGCAGCACCGGCGTACCCACGGGGAACCGTCCGCGCCGGCCCGACGGTGTGAAGACAATCAATGCGTCTTTAGAGTGCATAATCCCGGATTCGGCAGTGGAACACGCCGTTCAGCATGCAAACGATTGTTCCATCTCTCGTGCGTGGCGCATAGTGCATTCACCGACCAGGTCCCGGCGCTACGACACAAGCGACGCGCTGCATGGAAAAAACGGTGTCGGGATCGTCTCACGACACCAATCGACTCTCAAATCAACGTGGGGGATAGTGATCTTGCCCCGCTTTTCCCGCTCAGCCGGTACGCTTTCGCCGCCGGCCCTCACGCCGGCCGCGCCGCCCTTCTCCCTCCGCCGAGGGCTGGCGAAAACGCTTGATCCAGCGCACGCAGTCGTGGTCGTAGCCCAGCATCACATCGGCCCCCATGCACGCTTGCACGATCTCCGGGTGCAGCGGATTGGTGATCGCCGAGGTCAGGCCGGCAGCGATTGCCATGCACAGGAACGCGGCATTGATGCCGTTGCGGTTGGGCAGACCGAAGCTGATATTGGATGCGCCGCAGGTCGTGTTCACCTGCAGCTCGTCGTGCAGGCGCCTGACGACGTGCAGCACCTGCCGGCCGGCATCCCCAACGGCCCCGATGGGCATTACCAGCGGATCGACGACGACGTCGCTCTTCGGGATACCATGGTCCATGGCACGCTCCACGATCTTCTTGGCGACGGCAAAACGCACGTCGGGGTCTTCCGAGATCCCGGTCTCGTCATTGGAGATCGCCACCACCGCGGCACCGTGCTTGCGCACCAGCGGCAGCACGGATTCCAGGCGTTCCTCCTCGCCGGTCACGGAATTGACCAGCGCCTTACCCTGATACGCCGACAGACCCGATTCCAGGGCGGCCACGATGGATGAATCTATGGAGAGCGGTACGCTGGTGATGGATTGCACGAGGCGCACCACCTCCGCAAGTATGCGCGGCTCGTCGGCGAGGGGTATGCCGGCATTGACGTCCAACATGTGGGCACCCGCCTCGACCTGCGCCACGGCGTCCGTCTCGACACGGCTGTAGTCCCCCGAAGCCATCTCCGCGGCAAGCACCATGCGACCGGTCGGATTGATGCGCTCGCCGATGATGACGAACGGGCGGTCGAACCCGATCACAACCTCCCGGGACGCGGAGCTGACTCGCGTTTCGGTCATGAAATTACCCTCTGCTTTGGTTCCTGTTCGTCATCGACACCCGGGTACCAGGGCACCCTGCCGTTCAGCACGCCCGAGGCATCTATGATCTCGGCGACCGCCTCCTCCTGCCGGTATGCCATCACGTGGACCCCGCTCACGCCCTCGATCTCGCGCACCTGCTGGATGATCTCCATGCACAGGCGCTTGCCTTCCTGCTTCGGTTTTTCCGCGCCCGACAAGCGCTTGATGACCGCGTCGGGTATGTGCACGCCAGGCACATGGTCGCGAATCCAGGTGGCGGCGCGCGCCGAAGCAAGCGGGCCCACGCCCACCAGCACATGACAGCGTTCGCCGAGACCCATATCCACGATTCGCGACATGAACGCCGCAAGCCGCGGCACATCGAAACAGTACTGCGTTTGCACGAACTGTGCGCCGGCGGCGATCTTCTTCGCGAGCCGCACGGGGCGGAAATCGAGCGGCGGTACGAAGGGGTTGGCGGCGGCACCCAGGAACACGCGCGGTGCGCTGCTCAGGGACCGCCCGCTCAGCAGACGCGACTCGTCACGCATGACGCGGACCGTGTCGAGCAGGGAGACGCAATCGAGGTCGAAGACCGGTCTCGCCTGCGGCTGGTCGCCCGCCTGCACGCCGTCGCCAGTGAGGCACAGAACATTGGCGACGCCCATGGCGGCCGCACCGAGCACGTCACCCTGAATCGCGAGCCGATTCCTGTCCCTGCACGAGATCTGCATGATGGTCGCATAGCCCATGCGCGTCAGCAGGGAACACACGCCCACACTGGACATATGGCAGTTGGCGCCCGATCCGTCGGTGGCGTTCAGCGCATCGACGTAACCATCGAACACACGCGCGCGCGAGTAGACCTCCTCGGGGTCGGCAGAGTCCGGGGGAGAAAGCTCCGCACTCACCGCGAACATCCCGGAACGCAGCACGCGCTCGAATCGGCCGGGGGAGCTGTGACCGGGCAGTATGGGCAGCGAGTAGCCCGGCACCTCCTCGCGCCGCAGCCTCATGCCCCCACTTCCCCACGCACTTTCCGCGCCGCCTCGGCGTTGGCACGTGCGACATGCAGCCACGAAGACTTTCCCTCCAGACGCACATCCGGGGCGAACTGCACCTCCTGTATGGCGAGGCCCCCACGCATACGCCGCGCCCCCTCGGCGGCCTCCACCCACACGCAGCGCATCTGCGGCTTGACCTCGCAGCATCCGTTCGCGCGAACGCCGCCGCACGGCCCGTTGCGCAACACTTTCGGGCAATTCATCGGACACGACATGCCCGTGGAGCTCAGCACACACTGCCCGCACATCTGGCAGTCGAACAGGGCGCCCTTGACGTACTTCTCGATGACGGCGGCCGGCGGGCCGAGACGCTCGTACCCAATAACCCGCCATAGCGGGTCGAGTGCCGTCAGCACGCGTTCCAGAGCAATCCAGACAGCCTCGAAGAAGCGCGCATGGCGCACCGACAAACGTCGCATCACAACCATGTCTGTTCGGTCCCCGGGGACGTGGGCGGCACTGGAAACGATGCGCAATCGAGTCCTTTCGCCTTCACCATACGCTCCAGCATCGCGTCGCTGTAGCGCTGCTCGAGCCGCTCCACGGCCTCGGCCACCGCTGCCTGCAGATCCTTGCCGCAACTTGCCGCCTCGCGGCGCCACTCGGACAGATAAGGATCGCTGCTGCCTTTGCCGGCCCGCATCGCCGCACGCCTGATGGCGCGCTGGAAACGATCGGAGAGCTTCGCTGCCGCCGTTTCACGGCGGCTTCGCGCGACCACCCTGGACGGAATGTCGCGCCAGTACATGGTGACGAGCTTTGCCACGGCGGCGCTACGCTACGCGCCGCACCCGACAGCCGTGCACCCGCATCACCAGAGCGTACCCGCGACGCGCGCGCCCTCAGCCGCCGGGCACATTGTGCCGGCGCGCCATGAATCCCTGGGCCGTCTCCACCGCCACGGCGGCGTCGCGACAATAAGCGTCCGCCCCAATCGCCTCCGCAAAGGCTTCATTCAGCGGCGCACCGCCAACCATGACGACATAGTCGTCGCGAACACCCTGTTCCTTCAGGGTATCGATGACGACCTTCATGTAGGGCATGGTGGTGGTCAGCAGCGCCGACATGCCCAGCAACTGCGGCTTGTGCTCTTCCATTGCCTCGAGGTAGTTCTCGACCGGATTGTTGATCCCCAGGTTGATGACCTCGAAGCCGGCGCCTTCCAACATCATGCCCACGAGGTTCTTGCCAATGTCGTGAATATCGCCCTTGACCGTGCCGATGACCATCTTGCCGACCGGCGGCGCGCCGGTCTCGGCAAGCAAGGGCCGCAAGATGGTCATGCCGCCCTTCATGGCGTTCGCCGACAGCAGCACTTCCGGCACGAACAGGATACCGTCCCGGAAATCGATACCCACGATGCGCATGCCTTCGACCAAGGCATCCTGCAACACCTTATACGGCTCCCAACCCCGGTCGAGGAGAATGTGGGTGCCTTCCTCGATCTCTTCCTTCAGTCCGTTGTACAGGTCGTCGTGCATCTGCTCGACCAACTCGTCGTCAGGCAGGGTGGAAAGATCGAGTTCTTCTTCGTCTTCGTCTTCGAATTCGTCGGTTTCGGTCATCGTGCAAGCTCCCCGCCGCAAGCCAGTCCGGGCGTCAAAGTTCATGTCTTGACGCGCGCTTAGCGTAGGCGCGGGTATGGCACCCTGCTGACGCACATGCGACATCCCATGTCAGAAAAGCGACGCCTGCAATGCTTTTACACCAATGCCCGGCCTTTTTCCCCGGAAGGCGGGCCGATTGGCTCCTACGCGTAGCCTGCCCGTCGCGATCCCGCAAGAATGCGTCGCCGCAGAGTAGGCGCGGCGCGGCGCTTCGAGTACTCTTTGCGCGGGCTTGTTGATGCGCGAGCCTGGCCTACGTCCAGAAATATCAGCCTCGCCAACACGCAGATGCGGCAAAGCAACAAGCGATTGTGATTGAACCCACGATACAATGCTTTGTTGGCGGCTTTGCCGGAGAAATATCGAGCTCTTTCGACGGACACCAGATTACCAAGCGAACACAGAACATCCGAGAGGCAATGTGAACACTTCAAATGCAGCAGCCGGCACGGCAACCGATCACGTCATTGATGGCAAGGGCTTCGCGGCCGACTTGCGCGGCAAGGTCGCCGCACAGGTGCGGTCCCTGCAAAGCGAGCACGGTATCATACCGGGACTCGCCGTTGTGCTGGTGGGCGAGAACCCCGCCAGCCAGATTTACGTGCGCAACAAGGAAAAGCAGGCGCGCGAGACGGGCATGCACTCGAGCGCGCACAGGCTTGCGGCGACCACCTCACAGGCGGAGCTGCTGCGCCTCATCTCCGAGCTCAACGAAGACCGGAGCGTGCACGGTATTCTCGTGCAGCTGCCCCTGCCGGCCACCATCGACGAAGCGGCCGTCATCAATGCCATCCGGCCCGACAAGGACGTCGATGGATTCCACCCGCTCAACGTAGGCGCGCTTACCGCGGGCGCCGACGCCCTGGTACCGTGCACACCGCTCGGGTGTCTCATGCTGCTCAAGAACCGGCTCGGCACGCTGGCCGGATTGCGCGCGCTCATCGTCGGGCGATCCAATATCGTGGGCAAGCCCATGGCCCTGCTGCTCCTCAGGGAGAGCTGCACGGTGACCATCGCCCACTCGAAGACCCGAGATCTCGCGGGGGAGTGTCGCCGCGCCGACATCCTGGTGGCCGCGGTAGGTCGTCCGCTGATGGTCAAGGGCGATTGGGTGAAGCCCGGTGCCACGGTGATCGATGTCGGTATCAATCGCATCGAAACCGACAGCGGCAAGAGCCGCCTCGTCGGGGACGTTGATTTCCCGAGCGCCGTCGAGGTCGCGGGTGCCATCACACCGGTGCCCGGTGGTGTGGGCCCCATGACCATCGCCTGTCTGCTGCTCAACACGGTGACCGCCGCCTGCCGGCAACGGGGTGTGCCCGTACCCCCCATCGACTGAGGAAGAATGCAGTCAAGCACTAACGGCCGCGGTGAAATGGCGCGTGGTGCTGTTTCCCCCGGGGCCCAGAACGGCGCAAGCCCCGCTACGTCCATCGCGGCGTTCTTCGAGTCTTTCGTCCTCACGGAACCGCGCGCCTACGCGCTGCGGGGCGCGGGCGCCCAGGACCACGTGCGCCGATTGCTCTCGCGCCTGGGCGCACCGCATCACGACCTGCCCTGCATGCACATCGCGGGGTCCAAGGGCAAGGGCACCACGGCGCTGTTCGTGGAGTCCATCCTGCAGGCGGCGGGGTACACGACCGGCACGTTCACCTCGCCCCATCTGCAGCGCTGGACAGAGCGTTTCCGCATTCATGGGCGGGAAATGGATGCGGCAGCGCTGCTTGCACTCATCGAACGGGTGCGCCCGCATGCCAACGCCCTGGCGGCGCAAATGCCCGCCGATCCCCCGTCATTCTTCGACGTCATGACTGCCACGGCACTGCTCGCCATGCACGATGCCGGAGCCGATTTCGGCATCATCGAGGCCGGCATAGGGGCGCGAATGGACGCCACACGCGTCGTGCACTCGGCGGTGACCTGCATTACCAACGTGGAACTGGAACATACCGATAAGCTCGGTCGCAACGTGGCCGATATCGCCGCCCAGAAAGCGGGCGTGATAAAGGCCGGCGCGCCGCTCGTCACCGGCGCCCTGCCCGCATCGGCGGCACGCGTCGTCGATGAGCAGGCCCGCATCCTGGGCGTCGGGGTGTCCCGACTGGGCCGTGATTTTCATCTCACCGCGCGGTGCGATCGGCGCGGCGGTATGGCATTGAAGATTCGCAGCGACGGACTCGCGATGCGCGCACGTCTCGCAACGCCGGCATTACACCTGGCGCGGTGCGCGGCGCTCGCCGTGCGCTGCGTTCAGTCATTGGAACTGCTGAGTCTCGGCGAGCTGCGCGACGCGGTCACCACCGGGCTGCCTGCGACACACCTGCCGGGACGCGTCGAGGTGCTGTCGCGCACGCCGCTGATCGTGGTGGACGCCGCCCACACCGGCGCGTCGGCCCGCGCCCTCGCCGCCACGCTGCCCAGGCTCGGAGCGGGCCCTTTCAGCTTCGTCATCTCGATGTCCCCGGACAAGCGGCTTGCCGAGGTGCTCGCGCCACTGCGGGCGCTGTCCGTTCGATTCACGTTCACGTGCGCGGAGCCCACGCGCTCGCTCGACGCGACGGCGCTCGCGCGCGCCGCGCGCGCCCACTTGCCCGGGTGCGCAATCGACATCGAGGCCGATCCCGCCCGCGCTATCGAGAGCGCGCGGGCCTGCCTGCAACCCGGAGAGGGGTTATGCGCCACGGGCTCGGTCTACATGGCCGGCATCGCAAGAACGGTGCTCCACGCTACCACGACGAGGAACACGGCGTGTACTCAAACCTGCCAGGAAGGATCTGGGCATCGAAGCTCACCGGGATGAGCTTCGTCTGCATCCCCTCGTAGTAGCAGCGCGCGGGTCGGCAGCAAAACTCCTACGTTGGGTGGCGCCATCTAGCGAGCCTCATTATCGATACAACGCCTCGCATCAGCCGCAATCCACTCGCGTAGCGAGTGGATTGTCGGTCGGCATGCGCTTGTTAGCGGTTCCTGTGAATTAGTAATCATCGCTATATGCGCAAATGAGAAAATTTCTCTCTCCATTTAATGCAACGTTGTGCGTCACGGTCCTCATAAATACGGATGGCAGTAGGAAGATCCAGCCTGAAATCATCCTCCTGATCTTTCCCCAAAGCCGTCAGTCGCATGGTGTACCAGGCCGTTATTCCCCCTGGCGGATTGGAATCGAATCTCGGAAACTCGGGATCACCCCCTGCTTCGGTCAACCAGACCTCCGCAAGCTGGGGATTGAGAACCATGGCACGAGCTAAACCCACCATATCGACAACGCCACTAGCCACTGCATCGATTGCTTGCTCACGCCTTTTGAACCCACCCGTCGCCATCAGGGGCACTTTGGTTATCCCTTTTGCGAGCCGGGCAAAGTCAAGAAAGTATGGTCCCCGACTAGAACCGTCGGAACTCGCCTTCGCGCCGGGAAAATAGGTCCCTCCGCTAATATCAATCAGGTCGATCGAGGTTTGATCGAGAAGGCGCACGACCTCTAAAGCGTCGACCTCTGTCAATCCACCTTCCAGTTTGTCCGTCGAGTTGATCCTGATCCCAACGGGAAACGACGGACCAACCGCGCACCGTACCTCGCTTATCACTTCGAGCACTATACGGCAGCGTGCTTCGATTGAACCGCCGTAGCCATCGCTCCGACGGTTAAACAATGGGGATAGGAACTGGCTGAGTAAAAACCCGTGCCCCGCGTGAATGAGAACACCGCTAAAGCCCGCAGTCTTTGCATGTAATGCGGTTCTTGCATACATGTAGGGCAATTCCCGAATATCGTCAATCGACATACCAGTACACTGGAGACCTTCAATATCAAGGGCAGACGGCCCCCTGGGTTGGCTGATCGGCAAGTGTGACAGGGCCCCGGCGTGACCGAGCTGCGGCCATAAATGTCCGCCCTCAATCATCGCTCGGCTGGCTAGTGACCGTATCGCCTGCAGGTTGGTATGCGCCCCGAGAACTAGGTTTCCCGGTTTCTCCGGAAAGCGCGGGTCACCATGCACTTCACCAATGAAGGACACTGCGGCACCACCTTCCGCCCATCTTTCGTATAGGCGAATCTGTGCTTCTGTGGGATCACCTTCACCGTTCCCAAGCGAGTCCGACATTGGCGACTTCGCAAGTCGATTCTTAAGAATCGCACCGCAAGGAAGCTCCAGCGAGCTTCGGAGGATGTGAATAGAGTTTGATTGTTCGACCATAA
>CAZSDY010000039.1:0-19774 GCA_964605765.1 uncultured Ectothiorhodospiraceae bacterium
CATCCCGATGCACGCGACAGTCGTCATGGTGGACGTCGCGTTACCTCTCACACGTCCGAGAGCAAGATCGCCCGGGTGCGCTGCAGGTGATCGACCGCTTTGGCTGATCGCCTACTTCAGCTTCACCGCTTCGATATCCGCCTTGGCACCGATGCCCAGGGTGCGCGGGAACGAGACGTGGTGGAAACGTGTCGTCACGTTATCGTCATGCACCGCAAAGCCGATGTTGTAAACGCCGCCTTCCTTGAGGATCTTGTCATCCGCGGGATGGCCGGTGTTCAAGGGCCGGGCCCACACCACCGTCCATGTGCCGTCTTTCCAGACGCCTTTCACGTTGCTGTTGTCAGCGGCCGACCCGTTCGCGTCCACGCCGCTTATCAGGCGTCCAGGCAACACGTCGTCCTTCTTCCAGCCGGCATTCGGGTCGTACGGCACCGCATTACTCTCGCGGATGACCGCATAGGGCATCGAAGGATCGCCGATGGTCGACACGGTCAACGACTTGCTGCCGACCTTGGATTTGTCGAACATGTACTTCGGCGTCATCGTCTTCTTGTCGACGTTCCACGAGAACATCTTCTTGCCCTTGTCGAACAGGCGATATTGGAGCACATAGCCATCGTCGGCCATGCCCACCGGGTTGCTGCGCGCGGCGCGCCACTGCATCAGGTCGAGAAAACCACCGGCAGCCTTGAGCTTGGCGATCTCGTCCACTGATTTGGTCTTGTCCCAGCTTGCATTCTCATCGGTGCGCGAGGCGGGCAGATATTTGCGCACGTCATGCTTATGCAGCACCTTACCCAGCAAGGGGTGGGCCTTGACGTCGCCCTTCGTGGGTTGCTCCGGCTGGTCGCGCATGCCCTTGTGGCAAGTGAGCCAGCACCCCTGCTCGGCGAACAACGGCACCTTACCGTCGTCGATCATCAGTGCGATGCGATCCTCGTAGAGCGGAGGTTCGGCACCGCTACGGACCTTCTTGCTCGAGCGCGGTCCGCCGTACATCGCCCACTTCTCGCCGTCGAAGCGCATGTAGTTGTGCATCCGGCCGGGGCGATTCATGTGGGTCTTCCACTGGAAGCGGAAATAGAGATTGCTGTCGTCGAAGGCAGCCTGCACCGCCAGGTCCATGCTGCCGTTCTTGCCGGCAATCGGATTGGGCTCCACCTTCTTACCGGAAACGATCAGGTTGCCCATGTACTCCTCGGCACCCTTGTGGCACGTCACGCAACGCTTCCCGTCTTTGACCAGTTGGTTTCCCGGGTGCTCGGGACTCTTCAACCACCCCATGGTCGACTGCCCCGGATAGAAGAGCTTGAGCGTATTCGTTGGAATCTTTGACCAATCAGCCGGTGGGGCTGCCATCACCGGTGCCCCGGCTACGCCCATCAGCGCCGCCGTCAGGCCGCCGAGAATCAGATTTTTCGCCGTGCGGTACATAACTTGTCTCCTTAGGTCAGTCTCAAAATCGGGGATTTTTCAGGAATTGAATCTTGCAACCCAAGAACTGGCGGCGCCTTGATCCAGCGCAATCTTACGATGATTTCACGAAAACAGCACACTTCTTTGACTATCCTGCCCGCCGGTGTGCGCGCACCGAAGCTGAATGCGATGACCACGACCCGCATCGTGATGACGGGCGAAGCGGGCGGCGTGCGCCGCCAGGCGCCATCGGTTAAGCTCCGCCACCGGCCGGCCCCGGATGAGGAGACCCATCGTTGACCACGCCCGCACTGTCGATTTCCGCGCGCACGCGCGCGACCCCCTTCTCGCGCCGCGTGCGCGAAGCCGGGGTCAAGGCTTACAGCGTCTACAATCACATGCTGCTGCCGACCGTGTTCGAGTCGCTGGAGGCCGATTACCACCACCTCAAGGCGCACGTGCAGGTCTGGGACGTCGCCTGCGAGCGCCAGGTGGAAGTGCACGGCCCGGATGCTGCGCGGCTGGTGCAGATGCTCACCCCGCGGGATCTCTCGGCCATGCACGCGGGGCGCTGCTATTACACGCCCATGGTCGACGAGACCGGCGGCATGCTGAACGACCCGGTCACGCTCAAGGTCGATGCGGACCGTTTCTGGATCTCGATTGCGGATTCCGACCTGTTGCTGTGGGTCAAGGGAATCGCTTTCGGTATGCATCTGGAGGTCGAGGTCAACGAGCCCGATGTCTCGCCGCTTGCCGTGCAAGGGCCCCGTGCCGAGGAACTCATGGTCCGTGTGTTCGGTGAGGCGGTGCGCTCGATCCGGTTCTTCGGATTCCGTGAGCTCGATTTTCACGGCCGGGCGATGCTGGTCTCGCGCTCGGGATACTCGCGCCAGGGCGGATTCGAGATCTATGTGGCCGGCAGCGACATGGGTGAGCCCCTGTGGGACGCGCTGTTTGCCGCCGGCGAGGATATGGCGGTACGTGCCGGCGGTCCCAATCTCATCGAGCGCATCGAGAGCGGGCTGCTCTCCTACGGTAACGACATGAGCCGTGAGGATACGCCCTATGAATGCGGTCTCGGACGCTTCTGCGACGCCGGGGCCGCGCTCGGCTGCGTGGGTCGCGATGCCCTGCTGCGGGTCGCCGAGCAGGGGCCCGTGCGCCAGATTCGCGGTCTCAGAATCGACGGTGGACCCGTACCGGCGTGCACCGAGCACTGGCCGGTGTGCGCCTGCGGAGAGATCGTGGGGCGCGTGACCTCGGCAGCCTGGTCGCCTGAATTCGGCACCAACGTGGCCATCGGCATGCTGCGCATGACCCACTGGCAGCCGGGCACGCCGGTCGAGGTCGACACGCCGGACGGCTTGCGGGGCGCGACCGTCTGTGCACTACCCCACCGGTGAGCCGAAACGGCGGTCGCGCCCGCGTTTCTCAGCCGCCCTCGCTCGCCGACGCGCGCCTGGCGGCCCGAATGAAGGCGGCCGTACGGCGCTCGCGTGCGGCGGGTTGATAGTATCCCGAGAACCCCGCGTTATTGGTGCGCAGATCGTAGGCTGAGTCGAACGAATCGAAGCCGCAGCGTTCCAGAAAAGACACCTGATCAGCCAGCAGATCGCCGCTTGCGCGCAGCTCTCCCCTGAACCCATGGCGTTCGCGCAGCATGCGCGCGATGCTGAATGCGCGGCCGTCGGCAAACGACGGTACCTCGACGATGACGAGATCCACGTGCTCGACCCCGATCGAGAGCGAGTCGGGGGCGACCTCGGTGCCGAGCATCACGCCGAGGCGCCGCTGCGCGCTGGCGGCACGCCACGCTATCCATGCATCGTGGTCGGCGCCCCAGCGCCGCCATGGGATGATGGCGGAGCCGGTGTGCGGCGCCGGGTCTTGCGCCGTCAGCGTTCTCCATGAAAGCGTCGTGTCACACTCTTGCTCAGGCATAGACTTGTTCCTTGAAAGGATCGATACCAATGCGCGCCAGTGTGGCGAGGAAGGGCTCGCCGTCGAGCCGGTGTGCGACGAACGTCTCCACGATGCGCTCCACGGCATCCACGATCTGGTCCTTGCTGAGCGCAGGGCCGAGCCGCGTACCGAGCCGGGCCTGCTTGCCCGCCGAGCCGCCCAGTGTGACCTGGTACCATTCCTCGCCGCGTTTCTCGACCCCCAGAATGCCGATGTGGCCCACGTGGTGATGGCCACAGGCGTTCATGCACCCCGAGATCTTGATCTGTATGTCGCCGAGATCGTAGAGATGATCGAGATCGTCGAAGCGCTCGCTGATAGCCATCGCAATGGGGATGGAGCTCGCGTTTGCCAGGCTGCAGAACTCGAGCCCCGGGCAGCAGATGAGGTCCTGCACGGTGCCGATGTTGGCGCTTGCGAGGCGCAGCTTCTCGAGGCGCTTCCATAGCGCCGGCAGATCGGCGAGCGCCACGTGCGGCAGCAGCAGGTTTTGCGTATGGGTGGTCCTGATCTCACCCGCGCTATGGCGCTCCGCGAGGTGTGCGATGGCTTCCATCTCCCCGGCGCTCGCGTCTCCCGGCGCGCGCCCCGGCGCCTTGAGCGAGACATACACGGCACGGTAACCGGGATGCTTGTGCGCCGTCGTGTTTTGTTCGACCCAGCGGGCAAGACGCGCGTTGCCGTCCAAGATGTGCCGCAAGGACTGCGCATCCGCGCGCGTCTCGAATGCCGGTACCCTGAAGCTCGCTGCCATGGCCGCTATCTCGTCGGCGCCGAGCGCGAGGCCCGGGTCGTGGGCGAGTATCTCGGCCCACTCGCCTTCCACCAGGGCCTGGAATTTCTCCAGGCCTGTGTCGCGCAGCAGGATCTTGATGCGTGCCTTGTGCTTGTTGTCGCGCCGGCCGAGCAGGTTGTAGACGCGCAGAATCGCCTCCAGATAGGACAGCAGGTGGCGTTCGGGCAGAAAGTCGCGGATGATCCGGCCGATGACGGGTGTTCTGCCCAGGCCGCCGCCGACCAGCACCTCGAACCCGATGGCGCCGTGGGTGTCTCGCACCAGGTGCAGGCCGATGTCGTGCACCTCCGAAGCGGCGCGGTCGCTCCGCGCGCCGGTCACCGCGATCTTGAACTTGCGCGGCAGGAACGAGAACTCGGGATGCAGCGTCGACCACTGGCGCATCAGCTCGCAGTAGGGCCTGGGATCGGCCACCTCGTCGGGGGCGATGCCGGCCAGATGGTCGGTGGTGATGTTGCGCACGCAGTTGCCGCTGGTCTGGATGGCGTGCATCTGCACGCTGGCGAGATCGGCGAGAATGTCCGGCACACGCTCGATCGCGGGCCAGTTGATTTGCAGGTTCTGGCGCGTGGTGAAGTGGCCGTATCCGCGGTCGTAGACACGGGTGATGCGTGCGAGCATGCGCATCTGCGCCGAGGAGAGCACCCCGTAAGGGATTGCGATGCGCAGCATCGGCGCGTTGCGCTCGACGTACAGCCCGTTGAGCAGGCGCAGTGGCTTGAACTGCTCCTCGCCGAGCTTGCCGTCCAGATAGCGTCGCGTCTGATCGCGAAACTGGACGACCCGTTCGTCAATCAGGCGTTGATCGTGGGCGTCATACAAGTACATGGCACGTCTCCTGTGCGGGGGACGGGCCACGGGCGCACGGCGATTCGAGCACCAGCCGCCGTTGCTTCAGGCTGTCGGGCAGGTGTGGTGCGTGCGCGCATGTCGTCCCCTTCGGTGTCGAAAACTGACTGAAGTCGAGCTAACGAGGTAGCTCTGGAGGCGGGGAGCGCCGATTCGCGCGGGGTGGGTGAACTTAAGGTGGTGTGGACCGGTTTACATCGGGCACGACCGCGCGCTCCCCCTGGTACAGCCGCAACAGGGAGGACACATGGCCATGACGATGACAAAACCGGTACGCATGATGGCGGAAGATGTTAGCAGCGCTGCGTGGCCCCCGCAAGCACTGGTCGCGATCAGCCGAGAGAGTAGATGACGGCTTGCGCCGAAACGCGCCCGCCCGGGCTTCGCCGCTAACGCTCGCCCCTGCTAGACTGGCGGGCGAGTGCGTTGCGGGCGAGGTCACGCACAAAGCGAGGGCAAGAGCATGGCTAATCGCGCGGAGGACTGGTTTGCGCAGGCGCAGCGGGATCTGGCGCAGGCGCGCGCTTCGCAATCCGACGAGCGGCACGAATGGGCATGCTTCGCCGCGCAGCAAGCAGCCGAGAAAGCGGTAAAGGCGCTGCACCTGGCGCATGCGCAGGAAGCATGGGGCCATGTTGTCGCCCGGCTTCTGGCCGAGCTGCCGGAAACCGTGCCGGGCGACCTGGTGGACAAGGGCAAGGTGCTCGACAACTTCTACGTTGCCACGCGCTACGCGAATGGCCACCCCGAGGGGGCGCCGTTCGAGCACTACGGGCCTATTCAGAGCGAGGAGGCGATCTGCTATGCCGACGAGATCGTTGAGTACGCCGGTGCTCAGATGGCCGGACTGGGCGGAGGTTGAGCGGTCGCTGCATCGCTGGCTGGCCGAGGAGGGCGCGCGCCACTCGGAGCTGTGTGGTGTCGCGGTGTTCGGCTCCTACGCGACGGGTGACTGGGGTGTGGGCAGCGATCTCGATCTGCTGGCCGTGATCTCGCACACGGATACGCCGTTCGAAAGGCGCGCCCTCGCCTGGGACACGACGCGGCTCGCCGTGCCGGTGGACCTGATCATATACACCGTGGACGAGTGGCGGCGCTTGCGCGCGCAGGGGGGGCGATTTGCGCGGGCGCTGGACTCCGCGCTCTGGCTGCGCCCGCTGGCGGGGATGTGAAGGCGGCCCCGGGTCGAGGCGCGGCCTCAACGCCCCCATCGCCAGCGCCGATTCCGGTGCCTGCACATTCGGCGTGGTCTGACCATCCGAGCGAACCCTAAGCTCCACCACGACACCAACCCCGCGTGCTCCAGCCAATACTCTGGTTCAACTACAATTCGGCGCTTTATTCTTCCTGTCCCCCTCGAGCCTCGGTAGACCTTCAATGCTCGCCGAGTGCGGTTGAAGCGCATCGATCACTTTTTCCGGTGTGATGGGCAGATCGTGGATCCGTACGCCGATGGCGTCGGCAACGGCATTTGCGATGGCCGCGGGCGTCGGCGTAAGGCCCGCCTCGCCGGCGCCCTTGGCACCGAACGGACCGAGGCCACTGCGCGATTCCAGGATGATGGCCTGAATGGGGCACATGTCCATGGAGGTCGGACACAGGAATTCGCTCAGGGACGGCGTCATCAGCTGACCTTCTCGATAGATCAATTCCTCGCTGAGGGCGTATCCGTGCCCCTGGGCCACCGCTCCCTCGATCTGCCCTTCCACGGCCTGCATGTTGATCGCCTGTCCCACGTCGTGAGCACCGACGCTCTTGGCGACGGTGACCTCGCCGGTATCCGTATCCACCGCTACTTCCACCGCGTGTGCTCCGAACGTGTAATCGGGGTGGGTTCGTCCCTGGCCTGTTTCCGAGGCTATGCGGTCTTCGGACGGCGCTCTGAAAACGGCCAGTTCCGAACGGTGAATACCCTCGGAGGCGCACAATGCGACGAGATCGGCCAGGGCCATCGAGCGTTGCTGATCGTCGATGACAAATACCCGCGCACCGGCCATGTCGACTCGCTCGGCGTGCACACCGAATTCCTGTGCGGCTCGGGCCGCAAGACGTTCGCGTACGGCTTGCGCGGCAAGATGCACGGCGTTGCCGCTCATGAATACGCCACGCGTTGCGGTGCACGCTCCAGCAAACGGTGTGGTCGAAGAGTCGCTGTTATAGACGGTGACGGCATTCATGTCGACGCCAAGGACTTCGGCAACTATCTGCGCCAGAGTGGAAATCTGCCCGGCGCCGATATCCGGCATGCCACACCGTACCAGCACCGTGCCATCCAATTCGATGCTGACCCACGCTTCGGCCGTGTCGTGCAGCCACACCAGGCGGCCATAGGGCTGCTGGTAGGTGGCGACGCCACGGCCGATTTTAATCGGCCCGCTATCGGCGGGGCGCGGGCCCAGGGCCTGCACCGCGCGGACCGCGCATTCGTCGGCCCACACCGCGCCTTCGACGCGATGGCCCATGGCCATGGGATCGCCGGTATTGAGGAAGTTGCGGCGACGCAGCGTGATGGGGTCGATTGCAAGAATCTTGGCGGCCTCGTCCATTTGTTGCTCATAGGCGATGCAGGCTTGGGCCGCGCCGAATCCGCGAAAAGCGCTGGTATACATGTTGTTGGTGGCGACCGAGCGGGCATCGATGTGCAGGTTGTCCACCCGGTAGGGTCCGGGCGCGGATTCGGTCGCATACATCAACACGTACGGGGACATGAACACATAGGGTCCGCAATCCGATGTGATGTCGATTTTGGCTGCGGTGATCTTGCCGTCCCGGGTGAAGCCGGTCTTGTGGGTGATGGTGAAAGGGTGGCGCTTGGCGTGCCCGAGGAAAGACTCCTCTCGGGTGTAACACATGCGTACCGGTCGGCCGGTGGCACTGGTCAAAAGCGCAATGAAGATTTCCACCGAGATATCGTTTTTGGCCCCGAAGCCGCCGCCGACCATGGCGCCCCGGATGCGGACCTTGCCGTGCGCAACCCCGAGCGCTCGGGCGATGTCGCGGAAGCGCTCGATGTTTTGCGTCGAGGCGCGGATATTGATGACACCTTGATCGTCTACCCAGGCCAACCCCGCCTCGGGCTCGAGGAATGCATGTTCCACGAACTGGGTGCGGAACGTGTTCTGGATGATCACTTCGGCGGCGCGGAAGCCGGCTTCGAGATCCCCCTTGCGTACCTTGTACCGGGCGACGATGTTGTCGGTCCCAAAAACGATCGGAGCCCCCGGCTTCAGGGCCTCGAACGGATCGTAGACGCCGGCCACGGGCTCGAGATCACACTCAATCAGGTCAATCGCTCTTTGAGCAATGGCCGAAGTTTCCGCTGCCACCAGGGCGATCGGCTCCCCGTGATAACGTATGACGTCGTTGACCAGGATCGGTTGGTCGGTTTGCGCCGATGCGGCGGCAGTTTTCCCGGGGAAGTCCGTCGACATGCTTGCATTGGGAAGGTCACCAGAGGTCAGGACGCAGGCAACCCCCGGCAGTTGTTGCGCGAGCGAGACATCGAGACGGCTGAGCCGGGCGCTGGCCAGCGGGCTTCGCAGCACCTTGGCATGCAGCATACCCGGCATCACATGGTCGCCGGCATAAACCGTGCTGCCAAATACCTTGCCCGGTGCGTCGATGCGCGCAAGGGGCTTGCCCAGGACCCGGAACTCGACGTTCTTGTTTCGTTGCATGCCGGCAACCGCCTCGTTCATTTTCGTTCCCCTCCCCCTGGCCCGCGAATGACCCTGGCCGCCTCGGCGACTGCCTCGATAATCTTGGTGTAGCCCGTGCACCTGCAAAGGTTGCCGCTCAACGCAAAGCGGATGTCGTCCTCGGTGGGATCGTCGGTGACGTTTTGCAACAGGGAGTGGGCCGCCACGATGACGCCCGGTGTGCAGTATCCGCATTGGGCAGCCCCGAGTTCGATAAACGCGGTCTGCAACGGATGCGGCGCGTCTGCGCTGCCCAGGCCTGACACAGTGGTGATGGCGCGGTTCTCGACCGTCCAGGCCAGAGTGAGGCAACTGTCCACGGCCGTGCCATCCACGAGCACCGCGCAGGCGCCGCAATCCCCCTTCTCGCAGCCACATTTCACTTCCCGGTGGCCCAGTCGGCGCAGTGTTTCAAGCAACGTCTCGTTGCTCGCGATTTCCGCTTGCCGGCATTGGTCGTTGATGCGCAGGGAAACGCTTCTCGTTCGTTTCATCGCGGTCTTCCAATGTCCAACAGGCGCGCCGGGGCCGTGCCGCACCGGCCCGTTACTCCCACTAGCGTGTCGGCCAGCATCTCGCCCCCGGGGTCGGCCAGGGCCGCGTTTCGTGCCTTGGCCAGATCGGCCGCGCTGAACGCCGCGCCGTTGATCGCCGGCTCGACCAGCGTTTCCAGGATGCGCTGGAAATTGCCGGTGCCGCGGGCGTGGGTATCGGCATAGCCCTTGATCAAGCCTGCGCATTCGACCACTTCGTGGGCCAAGGCCGGATCGATCCCGAGCGCTCGGCGCACCAGGTCGAGCCAACGTTCGATGGATTGCTGTTCCTCGGCATAGCGCTCGCCGAAGCGCCGCAGTCCTCGCAAACCGGCCATGACCCGCAGACGCATCAGGCCGAGAACGGTGTCCGATCGAAGGCGCATGCCGATGTGCAACGCACGTGCCCGCGCCGGATTGGCGCGAGCCCACCGGGTAATAGGCCGGCCGATGAAACGGGGCAGGACTTGTGCCAGTTCTTCCGGGCCCGGCTTCAGGAATTCGGTGACGCGCACAAGTTCGTCAGGGGCGGCCCCGACTTCACGCCGGATGCGCGCGAAACGCGATGCACGCGACTTCAGTTGAGCAATCCGAAAAACGTCCTCATAAGCCATGCGCAGACCGAGATGCCGGGCCGTCTCACGCAGGAGATCGGCATTGGCCCCCGCAAGCTGGCGAATGCTGTCGAGGCGATCGAGGAACAGTTCGCTATACGTTGAATCCAGGAAATCCAGGCAGCGGTCCGCGGCGCAAAGCACCATCGGGCGAAGCGCCGGGGCGAAGTCCCGTTGAATGCGTACCCTGAGGGCCTCGGTGGCTTCCTTGCCCCGGCCCGTTGCGCGTGGTGGCGTATGGTTGGCTTCGTCGCGGACGCGGGTTTGCTCGACGCTGGCGCGTCCGGTGGTAAACCCGGCAAGGTTCGACTGGACGGCCTTGCCCTCTTGAACAATCGCTTGCTCGAACGCCGCCGCATCGATGGGAAGAACCCCGGCCGCCGCAATCGCGCCAAGGATCACCGCGTTGGCGGCGCTGCCGGCATCCGCGGCCGCGCGTTCCATGTCGATCAAGAACACGCGTGCGGCCATATCCGCGGCGGCTTTCAGGACCGCATCCCCGGCGTAGCGGCCGTCGCCCGTTTCCATCTTCTCGGCGAGGGAATAGACGCGATGGGTCGAGGCGATCAAGGTGGTTTTCCCGGGGCTGACGTAGCCTCTTTCGATCGTCCGGCCTGCCTCCAGCAACTCGGTCGCAATCACCAGATCGACATCGCCGGGCCTGGGGTACAAGTCGAGGACCGGGCGGCGTCCATTCAGCTTCGATTTGCCGGTTGCCAGCATCTCGATGTAATAGGTGGTGGCGCCGGTGCGTTGGGCGACGCCCGGAACCGATGTCGCCTGCACGGGAAAATCCTTGCTCCGGGCCGCATGGACGACCCAATTGGCCAACGTGCCGCCGCCCTCACCCCCCATTCCAGCGATCAGGATCTTGATCGGCGTTGCGCCGTTGATTCCGGGTACCGCCACCGCTCAGTTTCCTGATCCCGCCGGGGCGCCCCGGGAGAGGTGTGAGCCGTCGAGGTCGACGGCGTCGGGGGCCGCGATGTGTATCGGCTCGGGGGTCATCAGCTTGGCGATGAAGGCTTCGCGAATGATGGTCATCCAGCGTTCGAGACGGGACGGGTTTGAAACGATCTCCGCCTTGTAGAACGAGGGACACAGGATCGCCGCGTGGGCGATTTCGCCGCACAGCCCGCACCCGACACAGGCTTGATTGATATGTGCCTTGGGATTGGTGCGAAGGATATCGTCCGAGTGCTTGATCGTGAGGGCCGGGCAACCGGACAGGCGGATACAGGAATGATCGCCGGTGCATACATCGGGGTCGATTCCAAAGCACGGGCGCACATCACGGCGGCCGTTTCTTAGCCGCTCGGCGCGTTGCGCCCGGACCCGCCGCTGTTTGGCGAGCATGCACTCGCTTTCGGCGACGATTACCTTCAGACCCTTGACCGGCGTGGTCATCGCCCGTTTCAAGGTCCGCAGCATTTTCCCGACACTGTAGGTGCGGACTTTGCGTTGCCATTTCACGCCAAGGGCCTCGAGTGCGCGCTCGATCGACATCGGGGCATCTTCGAACCGCCCATTCCTCGGGGTCGACGGCAGGGGCTGCCAGCCCGTTGCCGAGATATAGCCGTTTTTCATGATGATGAGAACGGAGTCATCGCGGTTGAATACCGAACCCGCGACCCCGGAAGCAAGGCCGTTATGCCAGAACCCGCCATCGCCCATGATGGAAATGATTCGCTTGTCGAAGCTTGGGGCGATGCCGGTCGAACTGGCGAGGCCGAGCCCGTAACCGAGCATCGTGTTGCCGAGGTTGAAGGGGGGCAGGGTCGAGAACGTATGGCAGCCGATATCGCAGGCCACGTGGGTCGGACCGATGTCCCGTTCGGCCAGCTTGATCGCGGTGAACACGGGACGCTCGGGACACCCCGCGCAGAAGGTGGGCGGGCGCGGCGGGACCGGTGTCTTCAGGTGTTTGCGGGCCCGTTCCTTGATTCGGGAGATTTCCTGCGGCACCGCGGCAATGCGCTCGGAGGCGACGCAATCGAGGTCGGCCAGCGCTACGAATCGAGCCAATCCGGCCTGGAAGACCTCGGGTGTGTATTGCCCCCCCATCGGCAGCACGTCCTTGCCGTGGACTCGAGTTTGGATATCCGCTTTGCGCAGGATGGCGTTGAGGGCTTGCTCGATATATTCGGGGTGGCCTTCCTCGACGACAAGCACATGTTGCTTCCCGGTGCAGAATGCGACGAGTTGTTCATCGACCAACGGATAGGCCACATTCAGCACGTGGATGGGAACCCGCGTCGCGCCGCACAGGTCGGCAAGTCCGACCCGTTCGAGGCAGCGCAGGACGGTGTTGTATAGGCCGCCGAGCGTGATAATCCCGATATTGCCCAGGTCGCCGTCGAAGGTTTCGTTCAAGGCCTGTTCGACAATGAACCGGGTCGCCGCAGGCAGGCGTTCGGTGACCTTGGCTTTTTCCTGGGCGAAGGTGCTCGGCGCGCCGGCGATCCGCGCATAATCGCGGATTGGTCGCGTCAGCTTGTTGCGCCTCGAGTAGGCGGGCATGCGGTTGTCGCTGGCGGCGAATTCCCCCTGCAGATGACAGGCGAGAATGCGCAGCATCACCATCACTGGCGTGTTCGATGCCTCGGAGAGGTCAAACGCTTTTTCCACCAATCTGACGATGGAGGTCAGGTCAGGGCGCGGATCGAAAAGCCAGATCGATGATTTCAGTGCAAATCCGTGGCTGCGTTCCTGTATGGCAGCGGCCCCATCGCCGTAGTCCTCGCCGATCACGACGACCGATCCGCCGATCACGCCCGGCGACGCCAGGTAAGAAAGCGCATCGCACGCGACGTTTGTGCCGACCACCGATTTCCAGGTGACCAGACCGCGGATCGGGTAATTGAGGGACGCCCCCAGCATGGCCGCGGCCGCGGCCTCGCTGGCGCAGATCTCGAGGTGGACGCCGTACTCGTCCATCACCTCCGTAGCTTGCGCGAGCACATCGACGAGCTCCGAGATGGGCGACCCGGGATACCCGCCGACATACGACACACCGGACTGCAACGCCGCCTTGGTCACGGCGACGATGCCTTCCCCGCTAAAGGTGTCGCCGGCCCCCAGATTGAGCGATCGGACTTCCTTGGCAAACGAGCGTTCTGACAAGGCGGGCTACCTCGCGGACACCGGTTCGGCCAAGGTCTGCGGGGCACCCGTATCCGGTCTTGAATGCGCGCTTGTCGTGCTCAGGACCGGTGCCGCCTTGGCCCGCGATCCGCGTTGCGGCAGCTTGGGCAGGGCATAGCCCTGGTGGTACCCGGCCCGGACTATCAGCGTGAACTTCATGAAGAAGCCGCCGGCGATGGCGGCGATACCCGCGAGGGCAAGCAAAGTCCAACTGAAACGTTGCAAGACGAGCGCGCACAGGAACAAGGTCGCGGCCAAACCATGGCCGAGGTACAGGTGTTGACTCGCGGCGCCGATGACGGCGCGCGAAAGCGGCGCGATTCCGGCCGACTCGGCCGTGGATCGAAAAGCCGTCCAAAGCCCGGTGTTCATGAGAACGAGCAGGAATCCGGCGATCGCCAGTTCGCTGGCCCCGGCCTCCGGCGTGAAATGGTAGGCCCCTCCGGACGCGGCGGCCAGGCCGACCAGTCCGACGCCTTCCAGCCCGCCGCTGGCGACGACCATCCACGGGATGAGCGGTGCTCGCCAACTGGGGATGCCCTTGGCAGCGTGCAATATTCCGGCCTGACAAACCAGGAATAGAAATGCCGCCATGGCGGCCCAAGCAAATACCAACGGGGAAGGCCGCAACAGACCCAGCAGAACCGCCAGGCCGAACAGTACGACGGCATAAAGCTCGCGCGTCATCCACGACGTCTGCGGGCGCAGGATTGCGCGCCAGAACCGCGGTTTTCTGCCGATCTTGAGGAACACGAAAAACAGTCCGACGCCCATCAGGGCGGCAAGAACCAAGTTGAACACTGCGTGGTTGCGTGGGGGCAGCGGCGCGATCAAGGACCATAGCCACAACGCCACCACGGCGCCGGAAGACAGACCACCAAAACACCAGTTCATGGCTGCGCGCCAGTCCCAAAACCTCTGGCGTTTGCCGACAAGCGGATTTTCCGGGTCGGCCAGCCGGGCGTCGTCCATGTCGTCGGCGCTGAGACTGCGCCCGGGTACCACCGGGGTCGAATAGAGGTATCGGATCTGCGGTTCCGTGCCCAATTCCTCGTGCATGCGAAAATGCGGCATCTCGCCCGCCAACCGAGAAACATTGCTCGCCGGATCATTGAAATCGCCGAACTGTATCGCCTCGGCGATGCACCCGGCCGCACAAGCCGGCGTGACGTCCCAATCCACGCCGGGAGTGAGACCCTGGTCTCGCGCGGCGTCGATTCGATCGACGCAGAAGGTGCATTTCTGCGCGACACCCTCTCGCTCGCGATGACGCGCCCGGGACTCCTGGGGCGTTTGCACCCCGTAATACCAATTGTGGTAATGAACAAGGGTCCGTGCCTGGTAGGGGCAGGCGACGGCGCACGACCCGCAACCGATGCACTGGTCATAATCGATGGTGACCAATCCGTCGTGCCGCTTGCGCGTGGCGCCGGTCGGGCAGACCGGCACGCACGGCGGCTCGGCGCAATGCTGGCAGCCGACCGGCATGAACAAGCGTTGGACATCGGGAAAGGTGCCCACCTCCACGTCGATCACGCTGCGCCACTGGACCTCCGGCTGGGTATCGTTGACGTGCTTGCAGGCCATGGTGCAGGTCTGACACCCAACACAACGATTCAGGTCGATCACCATGCCCCAGCGGGGCAGCGTCGCGGCCACGGTCTGCTTCATTGTGCCACCTGTGTTGCATCGCCGGTGGCGGCATCCTTGTAGACACGTACCCGCATGAGGTCCGCGCCGCTGCCGGTGTTGTCGGTCAGTTTCAGGGAAATATCGGTTACCGAATTGAGGCTCGGCAGGCCAAGGTCCCTGGCAAGGGGTGTCTTCCAGTGGGCGAATTGACCGATCATCACCACCGTGTCCGGGCGCACGCCTTCCCGAAGGACGGCTTTCCCATGGGTCGAGCCGGTCACCGACTCGATGACCACCCTATCGCCGTCGTTGATGCCCATCGCGCGGGCCCGCGAGCGGTTGATGATCACCCCCTTGTGCCCGCAGATGTTTTGCGCCAGCTCGTTGATAATCGGAAGTCCGACGTTGGCGCCCCAGGCGTATTGCATGGAACGGGAGGTCAGCGCCCAGAAGGGGTAGTCATCGGGATTGCGGCCGAATTCACGCGCATAATTGATCCAGAGCTCGGCATACGGGCGATAGCTTGGGAGGAACTCATACTCCCGGAGCTGGTCTTCCCACCAATCGATGCCGATTTCCCCCAGGCGATGGGAAAGCTCCCGGCCATGGCGGGTGACCCGCTCCTGATAGGGCATCTCGAAACGCAGTCCTTGTTTCTCCATCGCCGGATAGAGGTACCAATCGATTTCCTTGAAATCGCGGAGCATGAATCCGTGCTCCTGGAACCAAGCAAGGCCGTGGACCTCTTTGCCGGCGCTGAGATCCCAACTGGCGGCCTGACAGACCTTGTCCCAGATCAGCTCGCTGGCCGGCAGCCGGTCGGTGGGAAGGGAAAAGTCGTATTTGCCGTCGCGCATCAGGCGCGTCCCCGCCGCGCCGCTGTTGATGGCCGCGACATAGGGCTCGGCGATACCGGCTTCCTCGGCAAGGCGCCCTGAGATATCCGAAATGTCCATCGTGTCGTACAGCGGCTCGATTGCTTTCTGGCGGATCGCCCAGCCCTCGTGATGCCAGTAGTTCTGCGAGAATTTGGTGCCGCCGATGCGGATCAACTGAGTGCTTTCCAGGTCGCTCGACTCGGGCAGCAACACGTCGGCGAAGTGGTTCGTTTCGTCCATCGTATAGGCGAACGCGACGATGAACGGAAACTCGGCGAGGCGCTTGGCAACCTCGGGGGCGTTCCACGAGCTAATCGCCGGGTTGGTCCGGTAACAGATCCACATGTCCGGCGGCGCGGTGCGCTTCCAGTTCTTGGGGGCCTGTTTCTGGAACAACCAGGGCAGGTGGGCGGGGCCGAGCGCCGGCGACCACGGAGAATCCGATACCAGCGGGACCAGCGTGTCGTAGCCGTTGCGGATGCTCGGATCGCGTTTCCATTCCTTCGCCGATGTGGGGTTGAAGAAAAAGCGCATGAAGCCGTCCGCGCCGGGAATCACCGAACCGACCCGGCTGGCCGCCGGACGGACCAGCTTGACGGTCGTGCCGAGCGTGCCGCCCGGTACTTCCAGCGCACCGGCCAGGCAGGCGAGCAGGGTTCGCGCCCAACAACAGCTATAGGCGCCCCAACCGTTGTTGACGCCCTTTCCGAGCATCACGGCGACCGGTCGATAGGGCACCGTCACGCCGTCGATTTTCGTGACCTGCCCGATGCAGGCCTGGGCGACGTATTCATCGGCGATGCGTCGAATGGTTTCGGCCGGCACTTCGCATTCCGTTTGCGCCCAGTCAGGGGAATAGGGCGCCATGTGGTCGAGCAGCGCTTGAAACGCCGGTATGGCGTCGACATCGCGGTGCGCACATTCTTGCTCGTCGGCGCCGTGTTCCACCCCGGAAACGGTGAACGTGCCGGTGAGGGCAGGATCCCCGATATTGGCGTCGAAGGATTTCGCCTTACCGTCTGCAAGATCCCAGATCAACGGTTTGCCGCTCTCGGCGTCCCGCAGCAGCCAGCCGTTGGGGCCAATCAGGTAGGGCGAATTGGTCATCCGCTTGAGGAACGGGATGTCGCAGGTGTCCGCTATCGGGCGTTCGATGATCATCCGGTGGATCAGGGCGTAGAGGAAGGCCGAGTCGGTTTTGGGCTTGATTGGCACCCACTCGGCGGCAAGGGCGCCGGTGATCGACATGTGCGGTTCCACCTGGACGCGTTTGATGCCACGCGCCCGTGCGTCGGCTTCACGCCGGATTCCGACGACCCCGCCCGAGGCGTCGGGGTTCACGCCGCAACTGATGATGTAGTTGGTCCTGGGAGTGTCCGGCGATACGGTGAAGGCCCGGTGCCACAATTCGCCGTACAGGTGTTCCGAGTGGGCGCATTTTACGCCCTGTCCGCCGCCGTACCCCTGGTCGTTCGGTCCCCACGCCCTCATGAACGCGCCCAGCGTGCCCATGTACTGGACCGGCGTGCCGCCTGCGCCGATGGTTATGGCCAAGCGCGGAAAGCCTTCCTCGTTGAGCAGGCCCGCGCCGCGCAATTTGCGCATCTTGTCGCCGATCAAGGCGAAGGCTTCCTCCCAGGATATCGGGACGAATCCGGGATCCGCATCGCGTCCCTTTTCAGGGTTGGTGCGTTTCATCGGCTGTTTGATGCGGTTCGGGTTGTAGGTCTTCTGAATCAGGCCATAGGCCTTGAGGCATACCCGGCCGCCGCCCGGATGCTGTTCTTCGATATCAAAGTTGGAGACCACGCGAGTGGCGACGCCGTCTTCGACCTCGACCTTCATCAGATCCGGCCCGGCGGTGCATTGAGAACAGTAGGCCGGGATCTTCTTTTTGGCGGGCGATGTTCTCTGATCGGGAGTGGTCATGGGAAAGCCTTCCGCACCGCTTTGATTGTTGGAGCGCGTTTGTCCTGTGCGGCCATGCCCGGTGTCTTGCCAGCGCGGGCTGCCGCAGCGACGGATTGTCCCGAACCGATACTCTTACCCGCGCATGTCCCCGGTGCCGAGTCGCCGTCGTTGTCGCCGTACCGGCGGCGCAACTCGTGCTTCAGAACCTTGTGCAAGGTGCTTCTCGGCAGGCTGTCGAGGAACACATAGCGCCTCGGAATTTTGTAACCGCCGATATAGTCGCGGCAAAATTCGATCAACTCCGCCGCCGTCAGCGTTGCGCCCGGCACCGCAACGATGGCTGCGAGCAGCGCCTCACCATAGGTGTTGTCGGGGACCCCGGTGACGGCACATTCCAGGACTTTCGGATGCTTGCTCAGGGCGATTTCGGCTTCCGAGGTGTAAACGTTCTCGCCGCCCGTGATCACCATGTCCTTCTTGCGGTCGAGAATATGCAGGCGGCCGCGTTCGTCCATACGTCCCACGTCGCCGGTGTGGTACCACCCGTTGCGGAACGCCGCCGCGGTCTCTTCCGGCCGGTTGAGGTAACCGCGCGACACATTCGGTCCGCGCACGACGATCTCACCTGCATCACCGGGCACGACATCCCGTTCATCAGGGGTGACGATGCGCATTCCGATGCCGGGGAGCACGTGCCCGGCGCTGCGCAGGATCTCGGAATTTCCGCTGTTGACTGCCTCCAGATGATCGGCGGTCAGCAACAACGACACCGCCGGCGAGGATTCCGTCTGACCGTAACACTGGACGATTTCATCGACATCGAAGGCATCGAGCGCCTTGACGATCCATTCCGCGGTGAGCGGTGAGCCCCCGTACCACAGGGTGCGCAGTGACGACAGGTCGTAGCGGCTGATGTCGGTTTCCTGTAGGGCTTTGGTGATCATGCCCGGCACCATGATGACGAATGTGACCCGGTATTTTTCGATGGCCTCGAACAGGGCGTCGCCTGAAAAATCGGCCAGATAGACATGCCCCGCCCCGGCAAGCATGAACGCCGTCGCCAGCAGATCGCCCGAGTGGAACATCGGGCACACATGCAAAAAAACATCGCTGTTGCGCGGGTGCACTTGACTGGCGATCTGCAGGGCGTTGCTCACCACGTTGCGGTGCGATAGGCGCACCCCCTTGGGGCGGCCGGTGGTTCCACCGGTGTATTGCAGCACCGCGTCTTCATCCTCCGCGGCGTCGTGCATGCGGGCCGGCGCCGCGGCCGCTAGCAAGGCATCGTAGTGCGGCCCGTCCGCGCCGGCCGCCGGCGGCGCGATTCGCAACGCGGTGCCGGCCCAGGGTTGCAGCGCCTCGGCTTCGAGAAGGGCCTTGAAGTGGTCTTCAACGGCGACGACCCTGCATTCGGAGTCACGGAAGATGTCGGCGATTTCGACAGGGGCCAGCCGATAGTTGGCCGGCACCGGCACCGCCCCCATCCAGTATCCCGCGTGCATCAGCTCGGCGTTGCGGAAACCGTTACGGCAGATGATGCCGAAACGCTCACCCTGCTTGACACCCAGCGTTTGCAGGACGCTTGCCGCGCGGGCCGCCCGATCGATGTGTTCAGCCCAAGTGAATCGGCATTCCGTGCCAATGATGGCGGGCTTGTCTGCGTAAATGGTCGCCACGCGGGCAAGAGCCGAGGACAATGTCAACATGGCATGTACGTTTCCGCAGTCGACCGGTATTCGAACCTGAGTCTGGACCGGAATCGGGGTTTTGTCACGGGTCTCTCCGGGTAATTGAGAGCAGGGCATCGGTAAGCTGAACGACGGTCGCCGATGTCCCTGAGAGTGACAAGATGGCACGCCATCGACATCCTCGAAAACCTCGATGACACCCGCCCCGCCTTCGCACATGCGCCGCGCGACGCGCTCATCGAGCTCCTCGCCAATCGCCGGGTCGAGCGCCGGCGCACCTGCTCCCGGCACTCAGCTTGCCCGCTGGTCTCGTTCACTGCACAGTGCGCCCAGATTTCGACCCCGTGGTGTGTCGGGCCACAACCCCTCGACTTGCAGGCCTGCATTGACACTCACTGCGCTCGGCCCAAGGACCCGGGCGGTAATAACGTTGCCATTTCGGGTATCAAGGCGCCCGAGTGGGAAGGCGCGAGGAGGGCGAATGGTCGTACTATTCAACCGACGAGCAACGCCGCCAGGTGGGATGCATCAGCTTTCGAAATGGCAACGTTATTACCGTTCGAGTCCCAGGCTCCACCACGACACCAATCCCGCATGCCCCAGCCAATACTCTGGCTCAACTACAATTCGGGCGTTTATTCTTCCTA
>CAZSDY010000040.1:0-6361 GCA_964605765.1 uncultured Ectothiorhodospiraceae bacterium
ACTCGCGACCCCAACCTTGGCAAGGTTGTGCTCTACCAACTGAGCTATTCCCGCGCCTTGGAACCGGTCATTTTAGTGTCGGGCTGATCACTGTCAAGAGACGAAGCCGGTTTAATCTGTGCGC
Source organism: uncultured Ectothiorhodospiraceae bacterium (assembly GCA_964605765.1). Lineage (GTDB taxonomy): Bacteria > Pseudomonadota > Gammaproteobacteria > HK1 > HK1 > CAZSDY01. The sequence continues at coordinate 125 of CAZSDY010000040.1, forward strand.
TGTCGCTCATATTGGCGAATACGACGGGCCAGGCGGCACGCAGATACTCGCCCATCGACCAAAGCGTCAACACCGCCGCCACGTACAGCAAGCCGAATCCGAGCGGGTACGTGGGCAGCCCGAACACGGGCTCACGGTAGAGCATCAGCGCCAGCGCCACCATCTGCAACACGGTCTTGATCTTGCCCACGATGGCCACGGCCACGCGCGTGCGCTCACCGAGGACGGCCATCCACTCGCGCAAGGCGGAGACCGCCACCTCCCTGCCGATGATAATCGCCGCCGGGATGGCGAGCCATGGGACAGGATTGGCCTGCACCAGGAGCACCAGCACCACGGTCACCATCAGCTTGTCAGCGACCGGGTCGAGAAACGCACCGAAAGCCGAGGTCTGGGCGAGGCGTCGCGCCAGATAACCGTCCAGCCAGTCGGTGAGGCCGGCAAGTCCGAAGATGGCGGTGGTGGCGATGTGGGACCATTGGTACGGGAGGTAGAACGCGATGGCGAAAACCGGAATAAGGGCGATGCGCACCAGCGTGAGTGAGTTCGGGACGTTCATGCATCGTCCCTGAAGCTGTCGTAGATGGCGCGCGCCAGATTGCGGCTGATGCCCTTTACCCGGCAAAGATCCTCGATGCCGGCACGCGCCACGCCCTGCAGGCCACCGAACTCGGTCAGCAGCCGCTGCCTGCGCCTGGCCCCGATGCCGGGAATGTGTTCCAGGTGGGACTTGCGCCGCGTCGCGTTGCGCCGGGCACGGTGCCCGGTGATGGCAAATCGGTGCGCCTCGTCGCGGATCTGCTGAATGAGATGCAGGGCGGGATTGTCGGGAGGCAGGGCCATCGGCGCGCTGCCCGGCAAATGCAGGGTCTCCAGACCCGCCTTGCGCGTGGGTCCCTTGGAGATGGCGCCGAGCACGACACCCGCCACCTGCAATTCACGCAACACCTCCAGAGCCTGCGCGAGCTGACCGGCGCCACCATCGACGAACAGGACGTCCGGCAACTTGCCGTCCTCCCTGCGCAGGCGCGTGTAACGCCGGCTCAACGCCTGGCGCATGGCCGCGTAGTCGTCGCCCGGTGTCACATCCTCGATGTTGAAGCGCCTGTAGTCGGACTTCACGGCGCCGCCCTGAGCGAACACCACGCACGAGGCGACGGCCGCTTCACCGCGCGTGTGGCTGATATCGAAACACTCGATGCGCTGCGGTACCTCGTCGAGGTCGAGTGTGTCCTGCAATGCCTGAAAGCGCGCGCGCATGTTATGACGGTCCGCAAGTTGTTGAGCCAGCGCGTTCGAGGCATTGGTCCTCGCGAGGTCGACCCAGCGCGCCCGATCCCCGCGAATCCTGTGCGATACCGTGACCGCATGGCCGGCGCGCCCTCGCAGCACGTCGCTCAGCGCGCCCGCGGACTCCACCCGGTCGCTGACCAGAATATCAGCGGGAATCGACCGCTCGGCGGCGCGGGAAAGATAATGTTGCGCCAGAAAGGCTTCCAGCACTTCCCCCGGTCCGGATTCGCCGACGTTACGAGGGTAGTAGCTCTGGCTTCCCAGCAACTGCCCGTTGCGGATACAAGACACCTCGACGACTGCCAGGCCGGCACGGGTCACGGCTGCGACGGCGTCCGCGTTTCCCCGTGCGCCACTGATGTATTGACGCTCCTGCACGTGGCGCACGCTGCTGATCTGGTCTCGATATCGGGCCGCGGCCTCGAAGTCCAGACGTGCGGCGGCGTGGCGCATGCGCGTAACCAGCTCTTCGATCATTTCCTCGCTCTTCCCGTCGAGAAACATGACCGCATGACGAACGTCCTGGGCGTACTCGTGTGTGCTCACCATATCCACGCAAGGCGCCGTGCAGCGCTTGATTTGATGCTGCAGGCAGGGTCGCGATCGGTTCCGGAAGAAGCTGTTCTCGCACTGGCGGACTCGAAACAGCTTTTGTAGAAGATTGAGCGTGGAGCGTGTCGCCCCGGCACTGGGATAAGGGCCGAAATATCGCCCGGCGCCGCGCCGCGGCCCGCGGTGAAACGCGAGACGTGGAAAGTCCTCGTCGCTTGCCAGATAGATGAACGGAAAGCTCTTGTCGTCACGCAGCAAGACATTGTAACGCGGCTGGAATTGCTTGACGAGGTTGTTCTCCAGCAGCAGCGCTTCCGTTTCAGTATTGGTGATCGTGACCTCGACCCGCCGTGTGTGGGCCATCAGCGCCCGAGTTTTTCCGATTTCCCGTCCCCGTTCACCAAAATAGCTCGATACCCGCTTTTTGAGATTGCGCGCTTTGCCGACGTACAGCACGTCGCCGGCCTCGTCGAGCATGCGATACACGCCGGGCTTGTTCGTGAGGGTTCTCAGGAACGTCTCGTGATCGAAGCTCGCGTCCCCGGTACGTGGTGTCTGCCTGGTGTCCAATCAATCATCGCCGCGCATTTGACAGCCATCGCTGCCGGATACGTCGCGCCCCTGAACGCAACGACGTTAAAGACGTCAAGCGCTGCGACGCGGCTCGATCAATCCCAGTCGCAGAGCCATGTGGGTGAGCTCGACATCGCCAGTGACATCCAGCTTTCTCAACAAGCGCGTGCGATAGGTACTGATGGTCTTGGGACTGAGGCAGAGCTTGTCCGATATCTGCTGCAACTTGTGTCCCTGGCTGACCAGCATCAGCACCTCGAGCTCGCGCGGTGACAGCTTCTCGATGGGCGGGTGTCCCCCGCCCAGATTGTGCAGCACCATTTGCTGGGCGACATCCGCACCCACGTAGCGTTGCCCGGCCGCAACGCGCCGGATCGCGCGCACCATTTCCTCCAGCGCGCAGCCCTTGGTGAGATAGCCGGCTGCGCCCACCTCCAGCATGCGCGCGGGGAACGGCCCGTCGGCGTGCACGCTGACGCCGATGACGCGAAGATCCGGGTGAATGCGCAGCAGCTTGCGCGTCGCTTCGAGGCCCCCAATGCCCGGCATGGTCACATCCATGAGCACCACGTCGGGCATGGTTTCCTTCGCCATCGCGAGCGCGGCCTCACCGTTGTCCGCCTCGCCTACCACCTCGATGTCGGTGACATCGGCCAACAAGCGCTTGATTCCGGTACGTACGAGCTCGTGATCGTCGACCAACAGTACGGTGATCATTGAACCTGTCCTCTCCTTAATCCTTAGACGTCGCCTCCATGCGATCCTTGATACTAAGCCCTGCCGAAGGCCCGCGACGCGGGTGGATCCGATACCACCCTCCCATGACCGCTGTTGGTGTCCATGGGTAACGCGTGGCGGAGACGATCGGGACGCGCTCATCTCGGGCACGGGCCAGTCGAGTCTATTACGATGCGCCACCCCGCACAAACCATCCTTGGCCAACGTGCTCCAGGAGAGCCTGCTCGAGAGTCACCAACACTTGTCAAGGGGTCCGGTTACGTGTTGGAATGCATTTGATTGAAGGAGATGCGCCGTACCATGTGGGTATCTGGCGGGCCTTCTATAGCTCCGGGCGTTAAGGAAACATCAATACATAAGGGAATAGTGGTACCGTTTATCGATGGGCGCTCCGGTTTGATGGTCAACACCCATATTCAGGGGGAGTATTAAAGATGAAGAAACTAAGCCTCTTGGGCATAGGGGCAGGTTTGCTGGCAGCCGTATCGCTGACAGCGAGCCCGGTCCAGGCTCAAAGCACGCTTGAAATCGTCAAGAACCGCGGGCACCTGCGCTGTCAGGTAGGTCCTCCATCACCCGGATTTTATCAGTTGTCGCAGGACGGCGTGTGGTCGGGCAGTGATGTGAGCGTCTGCCGTGCCGTGGCAGCCGCCATCTTCGGCGATCCCAACAAGGTCGAGTTCCAGTCAGTCACCAGCGCGGTGCGCTTCACGGCGCTCGCCAACGGCGAGTCGGACATGCTGTCGCGCACCACCACGTGGACGCTGTATCGCGAAACCCAGCTTGGTCTCGACTTCACAACCGTCAACTTCTACGACGGCCAGGGCTTCATGGTGCGCAAGGACCTCGGTGTGAAGAGCGCCTTCGACCTCAAGGGCGCCACCGTTTGCGTGCTGACGGGTACGACGACGGAGCTCAACCTGGCGGACTTCAGCCGCGCCAACAATCTGGACATGCAGCCGGTTGTCTTCGAGGACGGCAACGTGCGCAACGACACCTACTTGAAGGGCGGTTGCGATGCCATCACCAACGACAAGTCGGGCCTGGCCTCCAACAAAGCCGGCTTCCCGACTCCGGGCGACCACGTGATCCTGCCCGAGACCATCTCCAAGGAACCGCTCGGCCCGATGGTGCGCCAGGGCGATTCGCAGTGGCGCGATGTCGTCATGTGGTCGGTGTTCACCCTGGTCGCCGCCGAGGAGTACGGCCTGAACTCCGGCAACGTCGATTCGATGCGCGCCAAGCCGCCGAACCCGGAGATTGCACGCATGCTGGGCGTCGAGGGTGACCTCAACAAGGGTCTCGGTCTGGGCAAGGACTGGGCGTACAACATCATCAAGACGGTCGGCAACTATGGTGAGGTCTACGAGCCCTCCATGGGCATGGGGCCCGTGGGCATCCAGATCCCGCGCGAAGGCTCACAGAATGCACTGTGGACCGAAGGCGGCCTGATGTACTCCCCACCGTTCAGATAAGCCGTGCATCGTATCAACCCGGCCGGCCAAGCCGGCCGGGTTGGTTTTTTTGCCCTGATGCGATCATTGGTACCGACAGGGAGCTAAGTGATGGCGACCGTTATCAAGAAGGACACGGCCGCGTCGGGTCCTTCGAGCTCGGCACTCTCCAAGGTCGTCAATGACGAGCGCAATCGCTCGATCTTCTACCAGATTGTCGTTTTCGGTCTGATCGCCTGGATCCTCTGGTACCTGTTCTCGAACACCGCGCGCAACCTCGAGCTGCGCGGCATGAGCGCGGGCTTCGAATTCCTGGGAACGACCTCGGGATTCAGCATCGCGTGGTCGATCATCCCCTTCGACCCCACCAAGAGCTACGGCTACGTGTATCTGGTGGGCATCCTGAACACCTTGCTGGTGTCCTTGATCTCCATCGTTTTGACGACCATGGTGGGGTTCACGGTCGGCATCCTGCGCCTGTCACAGAACTGGCTGATCTCGAAGCTCGCTGCGGCCTATGTCGAGATCGTCCGCAACACGCCCCTGCTGCTCCAGATTCTGTTCTGGTACCTGGGCGTTTTCACCTTGCTGCCCCACCCCAAGCAAAGCATGGACGTGCTGGGCCTCGGGGTTTTCGAGCTCAACAATCGCGGCTTCTACTTTCCCCAACCCCTGCCGGGTGATCTGTTCTGGGTGACGGGCGTCGCCATCCTGCTCGCCATCGCCGCGTGCTTCTTCCTGGCCGTGCGGGCAAAAAAGCGCTTCCTGGCAACCGGCCAGCGCTTCCCGGTACTGCCCTGGGTCATCGTCATCATTCTGGGTGTACCGACCCTCGCGTTCCTCGTGACCGGTGCCCCCCTCGACTTCAGCTATGCGGAGCTGAAGGGTTTCAACTTCAAGGGCGGCGCCAAGGTGCCACCGGCATTCTGTGCCCTGCTGATTGCGCTGGTCATCTATCACGCATCGTATATCGCCGAGTCGGTGCGCGCGGGGATCCTATCCGTGCACAAGGGGCAGACGGAGGCGGCCTACTCGCTGGGCCTCAAGCCGTCATGGACCATGCGCCTGGTCATCATCCCGCAGGCCATGCGCGCGGTGATGCCGCCGCTCATCAGCACCTGGATGACGGTGGTCAAGAACTCGTCCCTGGCGGTGGCGATCGGTTATCCCGATCTGGTGGCGGTCTACATGCAGACCTCTCTCAACCAGTCCGGCCACGCCATCGAGATCGTGGCGCTGGTGATGCTGTTCTACAGCACGGTCAGTCTGACCATCTCCGCTGCGCTCAACTACTACAACGAGCGCGTACAGCTAAAAGAGCGTTAAGCATATGACAACGCCGGACCCCGCAGCCCAAGCGATCGTATTCAACCCCAAGGCGCCTAAACCACCGCCCATCACCACGGTAGGCGTGCTCGGCTGGCTGCGCGGCAACCTGTTCTACTCGAAGTTCAGCACGCTGCTCACGCTGGCGGGCATCTACATCATCTACTCGCTGCTCGCCTTTCTGTACGACTGGGGCATTGCAAACGCCGTGTGGGAGGCGGGGTCGAGACGCGAGTGTCTGGATGCCATCGCACCCGATGGAGAGAAGGTGGGGGATCGCGGTGCCTGCTGGGCCGGCATC
>CAZSDY010000040.1:6461-19772 GCA_964605765.1 uncultured Ectothiorhodospiraceae bacterium
TTTGCCTTCAACTGGGCTCATGTCCTTTCGTGCCTGTTCACTGGACAATCGCTGAAGGAACATCTCGTGCGGGTGACGGGCTTCACGGACAAGCACGAGAGCACCCACAAGTACCCGGCGCTCGCCGTGCTGGCGATCGTGTTCATTATCGTCTACGCCGTGCTGGGAAGCTGGGAGACGCGCCATATCGGCACGAACCGGTGGGGTGGGTTGTTCCTGACCTTCGTGGTCGCCGGGGTCGGCATTGTGTTCGCCCTGCCCGGCGGTGTCGTGCTGGCGCTCGCCCGGCGTTCCACGATGCCCATCGTCCGCGTGTCCGCCATTGCGTTCATCGAGCTGTTCCGCTCCGTTCCGCTCATCACGGTCCTGTTCATGGCGGTCACCATGTTCCCGCTGTTTCTGCCGGAGGGCTTCGAGCTCAACAAACTCATCCAGGCGATGGTCGGGGTATGCTTGTTCAACGCGGCCTACATGGCGGAGGTCGTGCGCGGCGGCCTGCAGGCGATCCCCAAGGGCCAGTATGAAGCGGCTCAGGGAATGGGGCTCACCTACTGGCAGACGATGAACCTCATCATCCTGCCTCAGGCGCTCAAGCTGATGATCCCGAATATCGTCGGGAACTTCATTGCCCTGTTCAAGGACACCACGCTGGTGTCCATCATCGGCCTGTACGACATGCTGCTGATGCTGCGCGCCGCGGGGCTAAACCCCCAGTGGATCGGGTTGCACAAGGAGACACTGGTCTTCGGTGCGATAATTTACTTCATCGTTGCCTTTGCCATGTCGCAATACAGCCAGCGGCTGGAAAAGAAGCTGGCGACGGGCCATTAGCCGGGAAATGTCATGAGCAACAGCGCACAGGGGCAACCGATCCCAGTGGAATCGGCCGTTTCCGACGAGATCGTGATCGAGTTCAAGGAGGTGAACAAGTGGTATGGGGTGTTTCACGTCCTCAAGGACATCAATCTGACCGTCAAGAGGGGTGAACGAATCGTCATCTGCGGGCCTTCCGGGTCGGGCAAGTCGACCATGATCCGCTGCATCAACCACCTCGAGGAGCACCAGGGTGGGCACATCACGGTCAATGGCGTCAGTCTGGACGGCGATGTGAAGAACATCGACGCCATTCGCAGCGACGTGGGCATGGTGTTCCAGAGCTTCAACCTGTTCCCGCATCTCACGGTGATGGAGAACTGCATCCTGGCGCCCATGTGGGTGAAGAAGATGCCCAAGCAAGAGGCTCAGGAGGCCGCCGTCAAGTACCTGGAGCGTGTCAAGATCCCGGAACAGGTGGACAAGTATCCCGGCCAGCTCTCGGGCGGGCAGCAACAGCGTGTCGCCATCGCCAGATCGCTGTGCATGAATCCCCACATCATGCTGTTCGACGAGCCGACCTCGGCCCTCGATCCGGAGATGATATCCGAGGTGCTTGACGTCATGGTAGAACTCGCCGAGAGCGGCATGACCATGCTGTGCGTGACCCACGAGATGGGTTTCGCCAAGAAAGTGGCCCATCGCGTCATCTTCATGGATTTCGGCGAAATCGTGGAAGAAAATACACCCGATGAATTCTTCGAGAATCCGAAGGTCGATCGTTCCCAGCTCTTCCTCAGCCAGATCCTTCACACTGAGAATCATTGAGCTGGAACGGCGTACGCATTCCCCGCTCAGTTGAACGGGCGCGCACGCTGGGCGCGGCGGCCCGGTTGGCGCCTGGACTCGATGGGCGATGACGCGTTCTTACCACAGTAAGCGGATTCTGGCCGGCTGCCTGCTGCTGGCCGCATCGGCAAGCAGCGCCGCCCAGACATTCGCCCCCGAGAAGTACCTGTTGAGCGCGCACCGCATCGGTGCTTTTCAGTGCTTGCGCTGTCCGCTTGGCGGTTTTCTGGAGGGTGTGCGCAGCAGTGATCAGGCACGCGTGCGCCGCCAGTTCTCCGCCATCCAGAAGCTGTGTGTGGCCCGATACGGCTATGTCGGGAGGGAGCAGTTCGTGTACTTTCGCCTCGATCACGACGCCTGGCCCGACAAGGGGGCGTGGGGGCTGAAGACCAACTCGTGGAACGCCGAGTGCCGCCTCAAGTAGCCCCGGCCACCGACAGGCTGCTCGGGTCAGGTTCCCGACGGCATCCCGCGGCAGGGCTTCATGGGTTGGCTCACACCCCACGGATCGGGCATTCTCTCGACCGGAACCTCGATGAGCGCGGGAGCATCGTCGGCAAATGCCGATTCCAGGGCACTGCGCAACTCATCGGGCGTGCTGGCGCGCCGGGCGCTGACGCCGAAGCTCTCGGCGAGGCGCGGGAAATCCGGATTCGCCAGATCCGAGGCGATGACGCGCCCCCCGTAGAGATCCTGCTGCATGCGTTTGACGTTGCCGAACGCGTTGTCGTTGAAGACCACGCTCACCAGGCCGATGCCGTGCTTCACCGCCGTGGCGAGTTCCTGCACGTTGAACATGAAGCCGCCGTCGCCGTTGATGGAGAGGACGGGCGTATCGGGGTTCCCGACCTTGGCGCCGAGTGCCGTGGGGAACCCCGCGCCCAGCGTGCCCTGGTAGCCTGAGGACAGATAGGTCCTGGGCCGGTACACGGGAAACATCGTGCGGGCGACATAGCCGACCTGGGTCTGCTCGTCGACCACGATGCCCTCGCGCGGTAATGCGTCACGCAGCGCATCGATGTACGCGGCCTGAGGGCCAAGACGCTCGCGAAGATAGGCCGCGGTCTCGTGCTTCACGCGGCGAAGTTCCTCGACGCGCGAGGCGCGCCCCGCACAACGACTCTCGAGCAGCGCACCCAGCGCGCCAAGCGCGCTCGCCGCATCGGCCACCACGCCCACCGCGGGCTTCCCCATGCGGTGCATCTGCGTCGGGTCCGCGTCGATGCGCACCACTTTCAGCGCATCGTCCAGCCCCCAGATCAGTCCCTGGTGCTGGAAGCGAGTGCCGACGGCCAGCACCACATCGATCTCGGGCCACATCCGATAGCCGGCGGTGAGGCTCTGCGAGAGATAGTGCTCGTCGCTCACGGCCCCACGCCCCATGCGGTGCGCCACCACCGGCGCCTGCAGAAGCTCGGCCACGTGCAACAGCTCTGGCGCGGCGTCCTGGACTCCCCCGCCACACACGATGCAGGGTTTTTGCGCCCCGGCCAGCACATCGGCCGCTTCCTCGATCCGCGTGAGGTCGGGCGGCACCACCGCGTGTGCCTCGAGCGGTGCCGTGAGCCGCACCTCCGATTCCAGGGCAAGCATGTCCATGGGCATTTCCAGACCCACGGGCCGCACCGGTCCGGTTTGCAGCTGCCGGAACGCCTCGCGCACGAGGTCCGGCGCCTGAGCCGGGTGATCCATGCGCGCCGACCACTTGGTCAGCCCGCGCATCAGCCCGAGCTGGTCCGGCAACTCATGGAGCAGTCCGTAGCCGCGGCCGATGGCATGCGAAGGGATCTGTCCGGTGAGGGCCAGCACCGGCGAGCAGCACGCATAAGCCGTCGCCAGGGCGGCACCGGCGTTGAGCAGCCCCGGCCCCGGCACCACCGCGAAGGTTCCTGCCCTGCCGGTCGACAGGGCGAAGCCGAATGCCATGTACGCGGCCGCTTGCTCGTGGCGCGTATGCACGACGCGGATGGCGTGGCGCTCGTCGTACAGCGCCGTGAACAGGTGGTCGAGCTGAACGCCCGGCAACGCGAAAATCGTATCCACGCCATGCGCCTCGAGAGCGCCGAGCAGCGCGTGGCCACCAGTCATTCGAGTCATGATATCGTTTTCCTCATGTGCGCTGATGGGTGTCCACCACCGACTGCCAGTTCCCGCACGGCTCCCAGGCCAATGCCCGCGTCGTGCGCGTGATGTCCAGCACGCTGGCAAAACGGTCGCGCTCGTAGCGCTCGGGGTCGGTCACGGGCGGCGTCTTGCCATACACGCGCGCGAGGCGCGGCAGGGTCTCTTCGCGGCCGATGCCGTCCACGGCGCTCACGTTGAAGACGTCGAAGCGACGGGCCTCGTAATCGAGTGCAAGGCGAAAGCATCTGGCCACGTCCGCGGAGCGGACATAGGTGCGCGTTGCCGACAGCGCGCCGTAGGGTTTAACCCCCGCGCCCGCTTGACTCTCCGGTGGCGGGTCGCGATCCGGGTCCGCGAGGTCAAGTTGTGCCAGGTACTCGGCTTCTTTCTCGGGCCTGACAATCAGGGTCGGGCGCAGACACACGACACGGGCCGCACCCCGCGCGGCTACGCTGCGGCACACCGTTTCGATGACCTGCTTGGTCAGCCCGTAAGTCGCCGTAGGGCGCAACGGGTGCGCCTCGTCGATCGGCACGTAATCGGGCGAATGCTGATAGCCGATACCGAGCGCCGCCACGCTGGAAGCGACGACGACCTGCTTGACGGCGCGCTTCTCGGCAGCATGCAGGACGTTCCAGGCACCCTGCACGTTGGTCTCGAAGTACACCTTGTCACTGAAATCGTTGCCATCATCAATACCGGCCAGATGGATCACGGCATCGTAGCCACGCACGGCCGCCATCAACCCGTCCAGGTCGAGGATGTCGACAGGCAGAAAGGTGACGTCGTGCATCGGCGGCTTGATATCCAGCACACCGATCTCGCAGTGTCCGTGCAACTCTTCGACCACGTGCCTCCCGAGCAGGCCGCTGCCACCGGTGACCAGCACACGCTCGTGGCGCATGGCGCTCACAACCTGCCGTCGCGCATGGGGGCCATCAATGCGAGTTCCCGGTGCAGCGGATCGGAGGTCACCAGGCGCGCGATGGACGCGGCCTGGGCCTGAGCCTCATCGAGAATCTCGCTGGCCGGGAGCGTCAGCACTCGGCGCCCGCGCATCAGGCAGCGACCCGCGACGTAAACGGTGTCTACCTCGGCGCCGCTGGCCGCATACACCAGGTTCGGCACGATGGTGCGCAACGGCGTCTCCATGACGGGGGCCAGGTTCGGGGCATTGAGGCCTACCATGATGAAATCAGCCTGTTTGCCCGCCTCCAGGGAGCCCACGGTGTCGCCGAGGCCGATGGCCCGCGCGCCCTCCACCGTCGCCATGCGCAGGACTTCCCACGCGGGCATCACCTCCGGGTTGCGGAACCGGATCTTGTTGAACAGCGCCGTCAACTTCATCTCGTTGAACATATTGTTGCAGTTGTTGCCGCTCGCCTGGTCGGATCCGAGCGCCACCAGGCCGCCCGCGGCGCGGAAGCACTGCGCGGGGGGCACGATGCCGTCGATGATGCCGATGCTTCCCGAGCACAGTACCATGCGCGCGCCGGTGCCGGCGATCACTCGGGTTTCCGCGTCGCTCGCCTCCGTGAGATGCACCGCAAGCAGCCGATCATCGAGCAACCCGAGGTCCTGCAGATAGGCGACGGAGCGCTGCCCGCAGCGCTGCATCATCTGCTCAATCTCGCGGTCTCCCTGCGCCACGTGCATGTGCACCATCAGTTCCGTGTCCTTCGCGATGTGCTTGACGGCGAGCAGTTGCGCGCGGCTCAGCATGTCGGGACCCTGCGGCCCAAGCATGGTGGTGATGCGCCCGCCGTGCGTCGCGTGCCATCGGTGGCAGAACGCGGCCGCCTCGTCGATCGCGATGCGGCCACGTTCTTCGTCGAGCGGATAGACATCGCCCACCTTCCATCCGGCCATGCCCGCGGGCGGGAATGCGTTGATGGTCGGTGTCAGGCGCGCGCGAACGCCCGCTTCCACATAGCATTCCGCCCAGCCGGGATAGGGATCCAGGAAGTCGCCCAGGGTCGTGGTGCCCGCCATCAGGGCTTCCAGCACGTTCAGCCGCGTTCCGGCGCGCGCAGCCTGCGTGCTGATGTGCCTGGCGAAGGGTGCAAGGCCCTTCTGCATCCAGTGCGACACGTCCTGTGCCACGCCGCGTACGATGGCATAACGCGTATGCATGTGGGCATCGATCAAGCCCGGCAGCACGGCGTACCCGGTCGCATCGATGACCTCGCGTGCGCGGTAACGCTCGCTAAGCTGGGATGTGGACCCCACGTCGACGATACGCGGACCCTCTATGGCCATGGCCCCGTCGGACATATAGCCGACACCGGTGCCCGTCATCGTGAGCAGATGTGCGCTCGTCACCAGCAGGTCGATGTCGCGTGACACGTCTCCAGTTCTCCATGTGTTCAGCGATGAGAAGCCCTTCAACGCCGCGCGGCGTACCGGCAACCCTGGCTGCAAAGCGCGTGTGCCGGGAACCTCGCGGCGCCGCGCGGTCTATTGCCCTGACGCCACCGCGCCGTTGGGTGCGAACTCGCCGGCGCCAGCAGTGCCGGGGTCGACAGCGTAAGCCGCTATCGCGGCGCCCACACCCGTCTCATAGGGCACGGCACACGCCGTGAAAGTTGCCTCTACGCCGCCGAGTGCCCCAAGCAGCATGGCTTCGTTGATATTCCCCATGTGGCCGATACGAAACGCCTTGCCGTTCAGCCGGCCGAGTCCACCAGCCAGGGATACATTGAACCTGTCCCGGCACTCCCGTTGAATCTCCGCCGCGTCATGGGGCTTGTTGACGCGCACCGTGGACACGGCGTTCGATTGCTCGGTCGCGTCGAGCGCGTTGAACTCGAGTGCTCCGTTTCGCGCCCAGCAGCGGATCGCGGCACGCACGCCGTCGGCCAGGCGCCGGTGGCGATCGAGTGCATTGTCCAGACCTTCCTCGGCGAGCATATCGAGCGACTCGCGCAGCGCGAACAGCATGTGTTCCGGTGCGGTCCCGCAAAACCAGTCATACCATTGCGGCGTGCGGCGCTTGTCCCAGTCCCAGTAGTAGCGCTTCGCGCCCGCCCGCGCAGACGCCGCCAGTGCTTTCTCGCTGACTGCCGAGAAGCTCAGTCCCGGCGGCGACATCAGGGCCTTCTGCGAAGCGCCGACGGCCACGTCTATGCGCCACTCGTCGACCCTCAGATCGGTGGCCGCAAGCGAGGCAATGGCGTCGACCAAGAGCAGCGCCGGATGTCGCGCACGGTCCATTGCCTCCCGCGTCGCGGCGATGTCGCTCGTGATACCCGTTGCCGTATCGGTGTGGACCGCGAGCACCGCCTTGATCGTGGAACGTGTATCGGCCCGCAGACGCTCCTCCAGACGGTTCGGGTCGATGCCGTGGCGCCAGTCGCCCGGTTGGTGCTCGATGAGCATGCCGAGCGCCTGTGCCATGCGTCCCCAGGCCGCGGAGAACATCCCCGTCTCCGGGGCCAGCACCCGATCGCCGGGCGACAGCACGTTGACCAGCGCGGCCTCCCACGCACCGTGCCCGTTGGCGGGATACATGAACACCTCGTTCCCCGTCTTGAATACCGGGCCGAGATCATCGATGCAGGAACGCGTCAGGTCCACGAAAGCCGGCATGCTCAATTCGACGGCCGGGCGTTGCATCGCGCGCAACACCCGCTCGGGAATGTTGGTCGGGCCCGGTGCCATGAGAAAATTCCAACCTCTGAGTATGCTCATCCGCCTGTCCGGAAAAGAGAGAAACAGGGTGGCATCAGGAACCTTGCTCTGATGGTCCACCCCAGCCATCCGGCTCTTATGCCAGCGCGATTATAATGCCATGCGCGAGGATGCATCATGCCATAGCCGACGAATCCGCACGAACATCGCTCATGCCTCGCATTAGATGTGCTAATCAGGGCCCCGGCGATGTTGATGCGCACAGGGAAGTCGGGCAGGATGGCGCACGCCAAGGCAGGTGGCAAAGCGTGAAACCCCCTTTTTGCACCTGCCGCACCGAGTTCGGCCATGAGCGATTACGTAGACAGCCATTACGCGCGCACCGCGCACCACCAGCCGGCCCGTCCCGTGCTCCGTGAGCGGATTGATACGCAGGTGTGCATCGTCGGCGGCGGCCTCGCGGGGCTATCGACCGCCCTGGCGCTTGCCGAGCACGGTACCGACGTCGTGGTACTGGAAGCGAACCGCGTGGGCTGGGGCGCTTCGGGGCGCAACGGTGGGCTTGTCGGGCCCGGCTTCTCGCTGCCCCTGAAACGACTGGTGGCACGGCTGGGGCTGGCGGCGGCCCGCGAGTTGTACGCGCTGAGCAAGGCGGGGGCCGAGACGGTGAGGCAACGAATCGAGCGCTACGCCATAGCGTGTCTGGAGAACGTCGACGGCGGCCTTCGGCCATCGTGGTTCGACGACCCGCAGGCGCTGCGCCGCGAGGCTGCGTTCATGCAGGATCACTTCTCGGAGGAAAGCGAGTTTTGGCCCAGGGAGCGGGTGCGCGATGCGCTCAGGTCGCAGCGCTATTACGATGCCTTGTTCATGGCGGATCGCTTCCAGTTCCATCCTCTCAATTACTGCATCGGCGTGGCGCGCGCGGTAGAGTCTTTGGGGGCGAGACTCTTCGAGTCATCCGCGGCGATCGAGGTCGGCGGGAGCCCCGCGGGAATCGTCCGCACCAGCGCCGGCGAGGTACGTGCCGAGCACGTGGTGCTCACCTGTGGCGGCTACATCGGACCATGGCAGCGCCGCCTGCGAGCGGCCATCGTGCCGGTGGCCACCTATGTGATCGCCACCCGGCCCCTCGGCGAGGATCGGCTGGCGAGCGCCATCCGCGTGCCCTACGCCATAGCGGACAACCGCTTTGCCAGTGATTACTACCGGCGACTGCCCGATACGCGCATCCTGTGGGGCGGACGCATTACGGTGCGCACGGCCGACCCGCCGGATTTGTCGGGACTGATGCTCGGCGATCTGCTGAAAGTCTATCCGCAGCTCGAGGGCGTAAGCGTGGATAGCGCCTGGAGTGGGCTCATGAGCTATGCGGTGCACAAGATGCCGCAGATCGGCGCCCTGCACCCGCGACTGTGGTACGCGATGGGATTCGGTGGCCACGGCATGAACACCACCGCGATGGCCGGTGATCTGCTCGCGGCCGCAATCCGCGAAGACGATGATCGCTACCGGTTGTTCGCGCCCTTCGGTCTGACGCCGACGGGCGGATTCGCCGGCGCGGCCGCCGCGCAAGCCACGTACTGGTATTATCAGCTGCGGGATCGGATGCGCACGCGCGCGGCGAGATAGCCGACGCCTTCGCGGCGCAGGAATCACCCCGACGGCCGGCCGCTTGAAGGACCATTCACGCGGCGTGCGTGGCGGAGTCCGGCGCCGCGGCCCGGTGATACTCGGTGCACAGGCTTGCGCGCTCGCCATGCCTTTGCAGCGCGAGCGTGATGAGCCTGTCGAGGAGTGCCGCTGGCGCCACTCCGCAGGCCTCCCATAGCCTTGGAAACATGCTCCCGCGAGTAAAGCCAGGCAGGGTGTTGACCTCGGAGACGAAAATCCGGTTATCCGTACCGCGCAGCAGAAAGTCCACGCGGGCAAGCCCGGCGCACTCGAGCACCTTGAAGGCCCGCAACGCCTGCACGCGTACCCGCTCCGCGACAGGGGCCGGCAGATCCGCCGGAATGCTGAGCCGGGTGAGCGCATTGTGGTACTTGGCATCGTAATCATAGAATTCGGCCGCAGGCAGGATCTCTCCGGGCACCGATGCCTCGGGCTCGCGGTTGCCGAGCACGGCGACTTCGATCTCGCGGGCCTGCTCCACGCCTTGTTCGACAACGATCTTGTGGTCGAATCGCGCGGCGAGCGCCATGGCCTCGGCAAATTCCCCAATCTGGCGAACCTTGGAGACCCCGACACTGGAACCCATGTTGGCGGGCTTCACGAACCACGGATAGGGAAAAGCATGCTCACAGGACCGGGTGATAGATGCCGCGCTTCTGCACCACGCTTCGCGCTCGACGACGCGGTAGGGCGTGACCCGCAGCCCGTGATGCTCGAGCAGCGCCTTGGCGACGCCCTTGTCCATGGAAAGCGCCGAACCCAGCACACCCGAGCCCACGTAGGCGTTCCCGGCGAGCTCCAGCAACCCCTGCAGCGTGCCGTCCTCGCCCATTGGACCGTGAATCAGGGGAAACACCACATCGAGCGCTTGCGTGCGCAAGCCCTCCTCCCACGGCTCACCGAGCGCCACGAGGCCGGTGTGCAGCGGGTCGGGCAGCATCGAGACCGGTGTCGCGACGTCGGGGTCCGCGCCTTCCAGCGCCAGAACCTGGGCCGGTTCCATCGCCTTCCAGGTGCCGGACCGACTCACCCACACCGGCACGACGTCGTATTTCCGCGTATCCATCGCGCTCAGCACGCACTTGGCCGAGGTCACCGAGACGGCATGCTCGCAGGAACGCCCACCGAACAACAACCCGACGCGCAGTCTTCTCCCCGCCATGTCACCGATCCTCGTCTTGTCCACTCATAGATTTGAGCTTAGCATCAGAACATGGCGGAAATATGCACAGGCGCTGCGCAATCGTGGCGTCGGCGTGGTGCGGCCCGACACTCTCGTGCGTGAGATCGGATGCCGGCATCCGCTTTTGGTATTTGCCGGCACGAGGTGTCGGACTCGAATCACGAACCGGGCCGTGTAGGGCCCCTGCCCCGCCAGGGATTTTGCGTTGCAGACACGCTGGAGGTGGAACAATCGCTTGTATGCGGCGCCCGGCTCTCGACTGCCGGGCCCGGAGTCAAGTACGATTGTAAACCATCCCGCTCACGGTGCCGTACCCCGATGAGACGAGTTGCGCTCCTGCTCGCCTGTATCGCGACCCTGCCGCGCCTTGCCGGCGCCGGTGAGTTCTGGGTGTACGTTTCCAACAATCGATCCAACTCGCTTTCCATCATCAGCACCGCGACGAACAAGGTCGTGGACACGCTCGCGGTCGGCAGAGAACCCCACGAGATCGTGATGAGCCCGGACTCGAGCCGGCTGTTCGTGTGCAATGCGGGCGAGGACACCGTGTCCATCGTTCAGGCCAACCGCATCACCCACACGATCGACACCGGGCGATTTCCGCACGACGTCGATTTTTCACCCGACGGCGCGCGCGCGTTCGCGGTCAACACATTGTCCAACAGCGTGAGCGTCATCGACGTGGCGCGCGCCGAGGTCGTGCAGACCATAGAGCACGTTGCCGATGCACCGAAAAACATCGCGGTCTCGCCCGACGGTAGCACCGCCTATATCACGGCCATCCGTTCACGGGACATCAGCGTCCTCGATCTCGCGAGCCGCGAGGTGGTCGACCCGATCACCTTGCCCGCACCAGGCAACGGCATCGGTTTTACGCCCGACGGCGCGCGCTTGTACATCACCAGCCCCGGCGCCAACCGGGTATTCGTGATCGATCCGGCCACAGGCAAACGCGTGGCGTCGTTCAGCGCCGGCATCCGACCCAGTCGTGTGGCGTTCACCCCGGACGGCCGGCTCGCCGTGGTGACGGGTTATGGAAGCTGGAGCGTGGCCCTCGTCGACACCCGCAGCGGCGAGACCGTCCGCAGCCTGTCCGTCGGGCCCTTTCCGGTCGGCGTGGCAGTGACACCGGACGGCCAATCGGCATATGTCGCCATCTCCGGACAGAACGTGGTCGCGGTGCTCGGCATCCCGGCGCTCGCGTTGCAGGCGATCATCCCCGTCGGTCTCGGCCCGGACAGCGTTCTCATCACCACGCGCCCGCCGCATCTGCTGGCGCGCGGGCGCGGTCCTCTCAGTCCGGGGCGTCCAACATCGAGAACACCATAGGCGACATCTGATCCGCGCTGCGCCCGGCCCAGTCGCGCGCCGGTGCACGTGCCAGGGAGCGTCGTTGGGCCTCCTCCAGCGCCGCACAGGCTTCCCCCAGGTCGAAGTCACTCAGGACACCGTCCGACAGGACCTGGCGGCCATCGACGAACACGTCGCGCACCGCGCGCTCCGCGGCCACGTAGAGCAGGCTTCTCAGCGGCTCACGCAAAGGACGCATGGACACATGCCCGATGTCGACGAGTGCCAGGTCCGCCTTGCACCCGGGTGCGATGCGGCCGATATCGTCGCGCCCCAGCGCCCGCGCTCCCCCGATGGTGGCCGCGTTGAACACATCGCCCGTGCTCAAGTCGTCTACCGACTCGCCGATGAGGCGTGCGGTCGAAAGGGTGGAGCGCATCTCTTCGAGGAGATTGTGCGGATACGTGTCGGTGCCGATGCCGAGATTGACGCCGTGGCGCAGGTAAGCGCCGAAGGTGCGCAGCGCAATGCCGCGCCGCGCAAACACGGTCGGACAGTGAGCGACGCTCACCGCGTTGTCGGCAAGCAGATCCAGGTCGTGCCGCGTGGTCCAGTGCAGCCATGGGTGATGGTCGAGAAAGATCGCGTGGCCGATGATGCTGCGCTCTCCCAGCACCCCCAGACGGTGCAACCACTCGATCGGCGTCCGGCCGCAACGCCGCTCAATCTCATGGAACTCCGTGATACTTTGCGCGGCATGCGTCTGCCAGGGCAAGCGTCGCTCGCAGGCCGCATCGTAAGCGTCCCTGAGCCGCTCGGGTGTGCAGGTGTCGACCTGCGCGGGATACAGCATCCCCGTCAATCGCCCCGAGGGGTGCCGCGTGGCTCGATCGATCACACGAAGCGCCGTGTCGAATTGCTCGCGCCCGGCGCCCTCATCCCAGCGGTACTCCAGACTGTGCCCGTCGCGGGTCAACCACGCCGCGTCCCGGAACCCGGGCGCCAGCACCGCCCGGATGCCGGTCTGCGCCAGGGTCTCCAGCCAACCCTCATAGGGAAAAGAGAGGTCGACCATTGTCGTGCAAGCGCTCATCAGCAACTCGCCCGCCGCGACCTGTAGAGACGCGATGCGTCCTGCCTGATCGTTGTCGAACACGCTCAGGTACTCGTACAGCGAGCTGTGGTGGAACCCCGGGCTTCGGATCTCGTCCGTGATGCCCTTGCGCAACGGCTCGCCGGCCGGGTGCGCGTGGATATCGACAAGCCCCGGGATGACCAGGCGCGCGGTTCCATCCAGCTCGCGGTCGGCATGCCCATCGAAGCGGCTTCCGACATGAATGATCTCGTTACCGCTAAACGCCACATCGGCCTCGCGCAGGTAGGCGTGGCGCGCGTGCTGCGCGTCCCAGGCGACCATCCAGGCGGCGTTGCGGATGACGGTGGTCCGTGGCATGTGGCTCATGTTAGCAGGCCGGGCATCTATCGGGCTTGTCTAAATCCCCCCTGTAGGAGCGGGATTCATCCCGCGAACCTTGCAGGGCTTCAAATGCCCTGCCCGCCGTGTTCGCGGACTGAAGTCGGCTCCTTGTATATTGGAATCTTCCCGCGGTGTCGGAATAACTGTCTCGAGGTCGGGGGGTGGACTTTTCCATGCCTTGTCCACGGCTACGGGGGGCGCTCGATAGGCCGTGCTGGCTGGGTGCCGGCGCCCCGCACCGGTGCGGCAAGGCAAACACTTTGCAGCCTAC
>CAZSDY010000041.1:0-19762 GCA_964605765.1 uncultured Ectothiorhodospiraceae bacterium
CGCGGGACTTTTGCGGGAATCGTCATTGCAAATCCGGCTCGCCGCATCGATCAGGTTCCGCAGTTCCGCTGCCGAGTAGTGCGTCGTAATCCGTCCCGACTTGTGTCCCAGTAGATCCTGCCGGTCTTCAAACGACACACCGGCAGCGCGCAACCGCCGTCCAAACGTGTGCTTGAGATGATGCACGCGCACTTGCACCAGTCCGGCCCGTTTCCGCGCATTCTTCCAGGCCGTATTGTTCATTTTCCCAACCGGTCCGCCCCGATAGGTAAACACATGCCCCGGGCCTGCAGGAGCGAGGTCGCTTGCGAGCTGCACCGTCCGAGTATCATCAATCACGGACTTCGCCACCCGATTCAGGACGATCAACCGATCCTCCCTGTTCGACCTCGACGGACCTACTCCCAACAAGCCAACACTCCATGCCTTTGAGCGGCACTGGGAAGCGATTGGCAAACCCTTCGAGTGGAAGTTCACCCGTCACGATCTGAAGAAACTGCTCGGCAAAATGAGCGACACCCTGCAACAGAAACTCCTCCTGGCTGCGTGAGTTCAGAATACGTGACCGAACTTATGAAACGGAGTACCAAGCATTGCGTAATCAGGGATTGACTTACGATATCTCTGGGCGGAAATTGAACGAGAAGGGGTTCGTCATCGATAACATGGCGCAGACGTATTCGATTGGAGAGTTGTCAAAAGAGGAAGACGGAAAAATGCGTGATGGCGCGCAGCAGATGTATTTCGGTCTGTGCACGGACCAGAACTTGGGTTTCGATATCCTGACCGAGCGCTGGCAGTATTTCGAGGAGCTCGGATTCGACAGTGTGTGGGACTGCGACCACTTCAACCAGACCAGCAATGAGGCCGGGCCTTACTTCGAAGGTTGGACGCTGTTGGCGGCGCTGGCGGCGCGGACCACGCGTATCCGTATCGGGGTGCTCGTCAGCTGCAACACGTTTCGCCATCCCGGGCTGCTGGCGCAAGAGGCGGTTACCGTCGATCACATCTCCAACGGTCGTCTAGAGCTGGGTTTGGGGTGTGGCTATACCGAAGGTGAGCACTCGCGCTTCGGTATCGAGCTCCCGCCGCCGGGTGATCGGCGGCGCATGTTTCATGAGGCGGTGCAAATCATAGACAGCTTGTTCCGTAACGAGACCACTACTTTCAACGGGCGTTACTATCAGCTCGACGGCGCGTACGTGCGACCCGCGCCGGTGCAAAAGCCGGGACCGCCTTTCACTATCGGTGCCCACAAGACAAGGATGCTGCGTATCTGCGCCGAGTACGCGAGTGCCTGGAACTCTTCCGGCTCGATCGAGGAGATGCGCGAGCGCGGTGAGATTCTGGACAACCACTGCCGTGAGCTCGGTCGCGACCCGAGTGAGATCCGGCACGGGTGGTACGGCTGGGCTTCGAAGATGGCCGCCCAGGGGCTGCCGGACCCTTGGGACAGTATCGATGCGTTCCAAGACGTGGTCGGGCGGTACCACGAGGTGGGGGTCACTGAGTTCATCATCGATCAACCGAGACCTGAGCAGTTCCCGGTGCTGGAGAAGCTTGCGTCTGATGTGATTCCGAAGTTGAGGGGCGGGGAAACTCGAGTGCGCCCGGTGGGTGTCGAAGGTGCGCGTACCGAAAATCAATCGCCTACAGACGGTTCCCGGGTAGGCCAGAGGTGAGGGGGAGCGGCGCTATCAGAACCTCGCTGACTTGTGAAGCCGCAATTCGAACACCCGCTGTCGCCGATCCAAACCGGTCCTATCGAGCGGCGCAATCGGGTCCTGATGACGGGCCTTCAGCCGCATCCGGCCGAGCAGTCCCTGCCCGGCGCCGCCTATATTGCGTAGCATCGCGAGCGGGGCGAGCGAACCCTATCGCTTCAGTTCCAGAAGCGGGTCCATGATACCGTTTCTGCCCACAACCCCGGGCTCGGGACGTGCGCCACCGCGCAATACGCAAACCGCAAGGAGATTCCGATGCTCGACCCCGTTCGCCCGGCCAAGTTAGGTATTATGCTGCCGTTGATGGACAAGATGACCGGCATGCGCAGTTGGTCCGAACTCCGGGAAATGGCCGTGCGCGCCGAGGAGATTGGTTTTGATTCCATCTGGGGTGCCGACCATTTCCTCTACAAGATCGAGGGCGATTCACTGCCCAAGGGTTGCTGGGAGGTCTGGTCAATGTTGTGCGCGATTGCGGCCTGCACCAGCCGGGTCGAACTCGGCACCCTGGTGCTCGGGATGGGTTTTCGCAATCCGGCACTGCTGGCGAAGATGGCCGATACACTGGAAGAAATCAGCAACGGCCGGCTGATTCTCGGAATCGGCGCTGGCTATCACAAGTTCGAATACGATGCCTTCGGCTATCCCTTCGATTACAAGTACAGCCGGTTCGAGGAGGGGTTGAAAATTCTGCACGGTCTGTTGCGCAACGGGAAGGTCGATTTCGCAGGCCGGTTTTCGAGCGCACGGGAGTGCGAACTCAGGCCGCGGGGACCGCGACCGAACGGACCGCCAATCATGATCGGCAGCAAGGGCCCGAAAATGCTCAAACTCATGGCCCGGTACTGCGACAGCTGGAACGGCTTCTGGGACGATATTCAAAACAGCCCGGCCGGTTATGCATGCGTCAAGCCGAGGCTCGACAGCGCCTGCGAGGCGGTTGGTCGCGATCCCGCCACCCTCGGCCGCAGCGTGACGCTACTGGTCGCTGACGAATCCTCGGAGCCCTGGTGGGCGAGCATGCCTTTCGAGGAGGACGTGGGGCAGGTCAAACCTTTGCAGGGTGCGCCGGAAGACATCGCCGCCTCCCTCAGGGAGTTTGCCGATCTCGGCATCGACACCATCCAGCTTCAACTCGATTCCTGTACGGTTGAGAACATCGAAAAACTCGGCCCGGTGCTGGAAGCACTCCGGTGACCAGCGCCGCCTTAGCGCTCAGGTCAAGAAGGTTTGGAAGTCATGGGGCTCCTTTCGCTTAAATTTCCCGTGTCGTAGAACGTGTCGCCACATCCCAGCCCGCGCGGGCCAGCAAGGGCGCGTGCTGGCCGACCTGCACGGCATTGGCGTCACTCGCGTTGCCCTGTAATGCGCGCGCATAAACGCCCTGCACGATAGCCGCCAGCCTGAACAAGGCAAAGGCGATGAAGAAGTCGATGTCGTCAATCGACGTCCTGCCACTCGCGTCGGCATAGCCGGCCACCAGTTCAGCCTCATCCGGCAGCTTCAGATCGTCGAAGTCGAGGCCTACCAGACCCCGCAAGCCGGGCACCTTGGCCGGTAGATGATACGGCATGCAGAGATATCCCAGGTCCGCGAGCGGGTGGCCGATAGTGGAGAGTTCCCAATCCAACAGCGCGGCGACCCGGGGACGCTGGCCTTCCAGAATCGTGTTGCCGACTCTGAAATCCCCGTGCACGATGGTCGCCTTCTGGTCCGCGGGCACACGCTCGCCCAGCCAGGCGATGAGATTGTCCATCGCCGGCAGTTCCTCGGTCTTGCTCGCCTCGTACTGCTTCGTCCAGGTGTGCAACTGGCGGGCAACATAGCCCTGCTCGCGCCCGAAACCTTCCAGTCCCGCCGCGCGCCAGTCCACGGCGTGGAGGTCGGCAAGCACCGTGGTCAGATCCCGGTAGACGCTGCGCCGCTCGCTGCTTGCGACCGACGGCAGCCCAGGCTCCGAGATGACCCGCCCCGGCACGAAGCGCATGACAAAGAACGCGGTGCCGATGACGTCCACGTCCTCGCACAGCAAAACCATGCCAGGCACCGGAATGCCGCTATCCTCGAGCGCGTGCATGATGCGAAACTCGCGCTCCACCTGATGGGCCTTGGGCAGCAGTTTGCCGGGCGGTTTCTTACGCAGCACATAGCGTTCGCCGCCCGCGCTCAGCAGAAAGGTGGGGTTGGACTGCCCGCCCTGAAACTGCTGTATTTCGAGATCGCGCCCGAAACCCGGAATGTTGCCGAGGAGATAGCGCCCAAGTTTCGCCTCATCGAAACGATGCTGCTCGAGCACGTCGAGGACTTGCGGCGCGTCACTCACCGGCGGCGCGCTCGCGTTCTCGCTGCTGCACTTCCCGCCACAGGACCTTGCCTGAGCCCGAATGCGGCAGGCTGTCAGTGAATTCAATGACCCTGGGCACCTTGTAAGCCGCCATGTGTTCCCGACACCAATCCGCAATTGCCGCTGCGTCCGGCTTCGCACCCTGCCTGGAGACGACCATGGCCTTGACCGTCTCGCCGCGCCGCGCGTCCGCCGCCGCGACCACACACACCTCGCGAATATCCGGATGGCCGTGCATCAGCGCTTCGACTTCCGCCGGCCACACATTGTATCCAGACGCGCTGATCATGCGCTTCAGCCGGTCGACCATAAAGAAGTAACCACCTTCGTCATGGTAGCCGAGGTCGCCGGTGCGAAAAAACGCCTTGCCGTCGAGTTCCAAAAAAGTCTCGCGCGTCGCTTGCGCATTGTTCCAGTAACCCTGAAACACTTGTGGCGCATTGATGATGATTTCGCCGACCTCGTTTACGCCGAGTTCCGCATGGGTGTCGGGATCGACGACACGCGAATCCACATCGAATATCGGAATACCCAGGCACTGCGGCTTGGCGGCCTGCGGCGGATTTATGTGCGTGGCCGAGATCACTTCCGTCAGGCCGTAACCTTCGATGTACGGCAGCCCAATAACCTCTTCCAGCCGCCGCGCAACGGCTTCGGGCATTGCCGCCCCTCCGCCGCCAATGCTCTTCAAGCTGGACAAACACTTCGGATCGAGATCGGTATCGGACAATAAATCAATCGCCATCGCGGTGATCGACCGCCAGTTCGTCACCCGGTAGCGTTCGATGAGCTTCGCCGCGACCCTTCGGTCCCAGCGCGTCATCACCACCATGGTTGCGCCGTGGGCAATCGACACGTTCATCGAGTTCTGCATTCCGGTGACATGAAACATCGGCAGGCAAACCAGCGACACCATATCCGCGGGCAGCTCGAACCAGCGAATGTACGCAGCGACCACTGAGTTCACGCTGCGGTGGGTATGCAGGCAGCCCTTGGGCTGGCCCGTGGTGCCGGAGCTATAGGGGATCACGCACCAGTCATCGACACGCGCTGCGTAAGCCGGTGGTTCGAGTTGCATCGCGAGCGCCGCCGTCCAGTCGTGCACGCCGGGGCGTGCAGCAAGAGTCCCGGCCTCGTCAACGCATTCGGGCAATTCGAGATCGGTAGGAACGCGCAGATAGTCCCGGTAATCGGCCACCACAACCTGTGCGAGATCGGTGTCGTCGAGCAACGGCACGAGATTGTCGGCCACTTCGCGCGTGCAGATCCCGATCTTCGCGCCCGAGTCGTCGATGACGTGGCGCAGTTCATCACGCAAGCACATCGGATTGGCGGGCACGACCACACAGCCGGCGCGCAGGATGGCATAGAAGCCGATGATGTACTGCGGCGCGTTCTGCATGTAGAGCAGCACGCGATCGTCTTTGCCGGCACCAAGTTCCCGACGCAAGAATCCGGCGAGTGCTGCCACGTCCCGAATCATCTCCCCGTAGCTGATCACGGTGTCGTAGTAGACAATGGCGGCTCGCTCGGGCGAGCGCTCCGCGCTGCGGCACAGATTCTCGTACAGCGTCGTCTCGGGCGGCGGCAGGCTGTGCGGCCGGCCCGGTGGCCAGTGCTGGAAGTGCCGGTCGGGCATCAACCGCTTCGATCAGTGCTCAGCGCGTGCCCATGCGCCGCCATGAACTCCTGCAACTGCCGGCGCAGGCGCTCCACCCGTTCGGAAACTTGAAACATTGCCTCGGCCCGTCTGCTGAAGGAGAGCGAAGGTTACCCCTGGCGCCTTCTTCCGGCCAGTCACCCCACAACCGGCAACACCAACCGCAACCGGCGTCCCGCATCGTGATACACCGTCGCCGATAGCATCAGCGGGAATTCCATCATGTGTGCTGGTCGCGGTGTCGGCGCCTTGCTGTCATCGTTATTGTTCATATTCGTGTCAAGCGGCAGAGTTGGCAGTTGAATTGGCCCGGCGGACGAGAGAACAGTCGCTCGAGTAATTTTCTTTACAAGAACGTTTTGTTGACTTATAGGGAGAAAGCCTGATTTCAAGACGATTGCCGACCATGACATTCAATGTATCAATAGAGCGGGACACGAACTGCCCGCAGATTGCAGTAATCACTATTGACAACCCACCAGTGAACGCAATGAGCCCCGGTGTACCAGGTTCCGTCATCGGAAGGCTGAAAGAGGCGGTGCAGCACAAAGCCGTGCTCGGTATCCTGCTAACGGCCGGTGGCAAGGGCGGGTTGGCCGGTGCTGACATCAAGATGCAAGGGCAAACCTGGCCGGAGGGAGAGCCCAGATTCAGAGATATGGTGACTGCCGTTGACGAGTGCTCCAAGCCAGTCGCCATTCTATTGCGTCGTCATGCGCTCGGTGGCGGGTTGGAACTTGCATTGGTGTGCCGCTACCGTATTGCCACGCCACACACCAAAGTTGGCCAGCCAGAGGTCAAGATCGGCATTCCACCGGGTGCCGGCGGTACTCAACGTCTGCCGCGCCTGGTCGGAGTCGAGGTGGCACTCGATATGATCGTCAGTGGCGACCCCATTGATGTCGAAACCGGCTTGGACTGTGGACTTACAGACAAACTCGTCGGCGCGGCAGACCCTGTGACCGAGGCAGCGGCCTATCTTGCCGAACAGTTGGAGAAACCCTTGCGCCCGTCCGTATCCTCCATTGAGCTGGAGGCTGTTGATGACCAAGTGTTTGCCAATGCAAAACTGATGGCAGCCAGGCGATATCGTGGCCAGCATGCTCGGCAAGTTGCGATTGACTGTGTGGAAGCGGCCACTCGGTTGCCTTTCGATGAGGGCATAGCCTTTGAACGTGCGCGGTTCGACGAGTGTGTGGTGTCGGACCAGGCGGCGGCTTTACGCCATGTTTTTGCCGCGGAACGCAAGAGCGCCCGTATACCGGGCATTTCTCCCGACATCAAAACGCGCTGCATCGGGTCCGCTGCGGTTTTAGGTGCCGGCACGATGGGCGGCGGCATTGCGATGTGTTTTGCCAATGCAGGTATTCCAGTGCGTGTCGTTGAACGAGATCAGGCAGCTCTGGACAGTGGCTTGGCGCGTGTTCGACAAATCTATGAAGCCTCGGCAAGACGCGGACGATTGTCGTTCAATGACGTCGAGTGCCGTATGCAATTGTTCACGACGGCGCTTTCACTTTGCGACGTTGCCGATGCGGATATCGTCGTCGAGGCCGTGTTCGAGGATATGGCCACGAAGAAGGCAGTTTTCGCCGAACTTGCCAAACACGCCAAGCCGGGCGCCACTTTGGCCACTAACACGTCGTATCTCGATGTAGATGAAATTGCACGGGCCGCAACAGGCCGCGCAGGTGATGTGCTCGGTATGCATTTTTTCTCGCCTGCCAACGTCATGAAGCTGCTCGAGATCGTAAGAGGTAGGGAAACATCGCCAGAGGTCCTCGCCACCGCGATGCGGCTGGGGCGTCGACTCGACAAGACCGGCGTTGTAGCCGGGGTCTGTCACGGCTTCATCGGCAACCGGCTCTTTGAGCGTTATCTGAAACAAGCCGAATTCCTGCTCGAGGAAGGGGCGAGTCCACGCCAGGTCGATACGGTCCTGGTCGAATTCGGGCTACCCATGGGGCCCTTTGCCGTGCGTGATTTGGCCGGCCTCGACATCGGCTGGGCCAACCGCAAAGCGAGGGCGCATTTGCGAAAACCCCGTGAACGCTATTCACGTATCGGCGATGAAATCTGCGAGCGAGGCTGGTTTGGCCAAAAGACCGGTCGTGGTTTTTACCGGTACGGAGAGGGCAGCCGAGCGCCGATGCCTGATTCCGAAGTGGATGCGATCATCAAGCGATGTGCGCAAGACAGCGGAATTGAGCGCCGCGACATCAGTGCCCAGGAAATCCTGGAAAGGTGCCTGTATGCGGTAGTGAACGAAGGCGCTCGCGTGTTGGAAGAGGGTATTGCTCTTAGGGCCGGTGACGTCGATCTTGTCTGGATCAATGGTTATGGCTTTCCAAGCTGGCGCGGCGGACCGATGTTCTGGGCAGATCAAGTCGGCCTGAAAGAAGTTCTGGAGCGCATATCCGCCTTCGACCGGGCTCATGATTTCTGGAGTCCGGCGCCGTTGCTGGAAACGCTCGTGAAGGAGGGTAAGTCATTTACTCAATGGGATAAGGAACCATCGACGTGACATCATCTGGAGCGGTCATAGTCTCAACCGCCCGCCTCTCAGAAGCGCTCAGCTCGCATGCCGATGGTGAATCGAGCACCTGACAAAGGCGTCCACGCGGACTGGCTTACCCGTCGCTTCGCTCCCGGTAAGCCAGCCGATTCACCGGTCATGGGCTCATGCCTCGGCGGCACGCTCTGCTTTCTACAGTGTGCATTCGAATAGACGTCCCAATCCCGGGAGCTCGTCGTTCACGCCGGCGAGCCTCAGACAATGCCAGGCCAAGGCATGATTGGAAGATGTCGCCGGAATACCCGTATCGGCCTCGATGTTCGCCACGGCCTCGGCAAGACGAATCGAGGTGCATGACACGAACACGGCATCGACATCTCTGCCTTCGGTGATCACTTTAACCGCCTTGCGCAGGCTGTCCGAATCGATGGCTGCCGCCGTGGGGTCGTGTTCCTCGTTGAACGAGCCGAACACCGGCACGCGGTAACCGTGCTTTTCGATGTAGTCCCGAACGATCTCGTTGACGTCGCGACGATACGGTGTGAGCACGGCAACGCGGTGCGCGCCGAGTGCATCGAACGCTGCGAATGCCGCGCTCACCGGGTTCGTCGTCTCGGCAGCAGGCTTTGCCGCCCTCAAGCGCTCGCCGACAACCTCCTCGCCCAGAACCATGGAGGCCGAGGTGCACCCGAAGGCCAGAACGTCGAGCTCATCGCCGGGCAAAATGAGCTCAGCCGTGTCGGTGATCAAAGGTTCCATGGCGGCGAGAGACACCGGCGTGATCGAGGGCGAGTTGCGAATCCGGGCCTCGTAGAAGTCCACGCCGGGCAGATTCATGATGCGTCTGAATTCGTGCTCGACGGTGTAGTCAGTGGCAAGGACCACAAGACCAATTCTGGCCCGTGCACCGATGGCCTTTTCGGTGGTGAACGCCAGGTTCTCGATCATCTCGAATTTCTCGGTCTCGATTCCGGTCTCAGAGATCTTCATAGTGCAACCCCTCCGTCGAGTGCGCGGGCGAGCGTTGACCGATCAAATCAGCCAGGATTCGCGCGCAGCCGTTTGACATCGTCCAGCCCATGTGGCCATGGCCCGTATTGAGCCAGAGATTCTCGATCGGCGACCGGTCGACGATCGGGATACCGGTCGGCGTCATCGGTCGCAGCCCAGCCCAGTACTGTGGTCGTGAGTAATCTACGCAATCGCCGAAAAGCACCTTCGCGCGGCTCAGCATCGCGCGAAAGTCCGCGGGCGAGTAAGTCGTGGAGTAGCCGGCGATTTCCGCCGTTGCAGTCAGTCGCAGTCTGTCGCCCATGGGACAATAGGCGAGTAGATTCTCCTCATCGACTCCGCCCAGGCGAGGGGCGTGCTCATGGTCCGTGATCGGCAGGGTGACCGAATATCCTTTGACCGGATAGATCGGGAGCTTGATGGCAAGTCCACGGGCCAGAGCGGGGCTGTGTGCTCCGAGGCAGAGCACGAAATGGTCGCCTGGTATCGGTCCTTCTCGCGTATGAGCACGATGCACCTGGCCGTCCACGCATTCCAGCTCCATGACCTCCACGCCGAAGCGCAACGTTGCTCCCATTTCCTTACATCGCTCAGTCAGTGCGCAGCTAAAGAGATGGGTATCACCGCTTTCGTCGTTCGGCGAAAACAGCGCACCGGCAATCTGGTCCCTGGCCAGTGCCAGTCCCGGGTCGCACCCAATCACTTCGTCTCGGTCGAGTGTTTGGATTTCGATCCCCTGGCTTTGCAGGATCTCGGACTTTTGCGCGGCCGCGGCGAACGCGGCAGGTGATCGGTAGAAGTAGACGAGTCCGCCCTTGTTCCCGTCATACGCCACACCGGTCTCTTTGACCACCTCGGCCAGTCGTTCCTGTGAGTAACGACAAAGACGTGCCTTGATGATGCTGTTTCGCTTCGCTCGCCGCGCATTGCACTCCTTGAGGAATGCGCCCACCCAGGCCCACTGCCTGAGCGACGCTGCCGGTCGAAAGCGAATCGCCTGGTCGCTGCGCCAAAGGGAACGGAGCATCAGGCCAGGTGCGACAGGGGACGCCCACGCGTAGGCGTGGCCCGGTGCGACGAGTCCCGCGTTGGCATGGCTCGCAAACATCGCCGGGCCCTCGGCTCTGTCGACCACGGTCACGTGATGTCCGTCACGCAGCAACTGATAGGCCGTCGTGACACCAACAACGCCCGCCCCGAGAACGACGATGTTCATCTGACTCTGCGTTCGATAAGGATTTACTTGGCTGCGATCAGGGCGATCTCCACGCTAAACTGCGGGGCGGCGAGCCGCGGAGATTCGACGCATGCGCGGCAGGGTGCATTTCCGCCTGCAGCCCAGGCATCCCACTCCTCGTTCATCGCATTGAAATCGTCCATGCTGGTGAGCCAGATCGTCGCGGACAGTGCCTTGGACTTGTCCGTTCCCGCCTCGCCAAGCAGCGCGTCGATCTGTGAGAGGATGGCTTTCGTCTGATCGGCGACGCTTGCGCCGGGCGCTGCCAGGGCGACCTGACCGGCGAGGTAGACCGTATCGCCATGAATGACAATCTGGCTCATGCGGTCGTTCGTGTGAATACGTTGAATCGGCATGGTGGATCTCCGTGCAGGGGGTATTGATCAACGCAAGTGTATCGCGGAATTGCCGTAATGGCTGATAACGCGCAAATTTTGTCGATGCTCGACGGGATCGGGGTGCGCATCCTGATGGCCAGTCTGGCTCGATTGCAGCCGGATATCCTGGGGCCTGTAGAGCATCCCGCGCCGCGCAGCGCCGGAGATCCTCGCCTCGGGAATCATCGCGTCTGCGGTGTCCCGCGGCCGTCCACAACCCGCCCGCATGGAAACCTTGGGACCTTGTCAGGTGGTCCAGTGCAGGACACACTGCGCCACTGGCCCGCAAGCAACACTCACAAGGGAGAATCGCAATGCCCACCGAGAGCCAACCGGCATCGAGCCGGGCCTTGAGCCGCGAAGTACCCATCGAGGCGGCGCACGCCGCGCTGCTTTTCGTCGACGTGCAGAACTTCGGCGCACGCGCTGACGGGGGCGAGTACTCGCAGGCGGGCCTGACGCCGGCGCAGGCGCGCGCGAAGCACGCTTATTACTTCGAGCGCCTGGCAAACATCGCGATTGCCAATATGCAGAGATTGCAGACGGCCTGCCGCGACGCCGGCGTGGAAGTGATGTACACGGTCATCGAGAGTCTCACTGCGGATGGCAGGGACCGCAGCCTCGACTACAAGATCACGGGCTTTCACGTGCCCCGTGGATCGTGGGATGCGCAAGTGCTGGACGAGATCGCCCCCGCGGTGGACGAGATGGTGCTGCCCAAGACCAGCTCCAGCGTGTTCATTTCAACCAACATTCACTACATCCTGGGCAATCTCGGTGTGAAGCAGCTCATCGTCGCCGGCCTGCTGACCGATCAGTGCGTGAACTCGGCTGTTCGCGATGCCTGCGATCTGGGTTATCTGGTCACCCTGGTGCCCGACGCGTGCGCGACCCACACCGAGCAGCGCCACGAGAAATCCATAGAGCACATCAAGGGCTACTGCCGGTGCCGCGGCACCGACGAGCTCATCGCCGAGCTGGGTGGCGCGACGGCGCTCGCGTAGTGTACCCATAGTCGAACGAAACGCGTCGGCGGCTGAGGCGCCTGGAATGCTCGTGCCGTCAATGGATTCGGACGCGATTCCTTGTACACTCGGCACCCGGCAATGACCGGCTGCGCGTGATGGCGTATCGGGTCGCCACCGGTGCAAACGCTTTCCGGCGGGCGATGACGTTAGTCCTTTGGCCGTGAGCTTGTGCAAAACGACAGAGAGTCCACGCTCTTCAACAAACGGGGGATATCGCACAATGATGATGGCTCTCGCAAAGCCGCCAAGCACGCCAAGAAGATCGATCTGCCTCAACACGGCGGTTGACACTACCGGTGATACCTCCGTCATCAGGGCTTCCCGGAACCCGCCTTTTGCTTTGCGTGCGTTGCGTCTTGGCGGGAGCATTATCCGGCGTGTGACCTCCAACACGGTGAAGCCGCAATGCCTTGAGCGCTCGATGCCCTATTTGGCTCCGGCTCGGCCGGGTTAGGTTGAGGACGCTTGTTGATCCAGCAAATTGAACAACTGCTCAGCGCCGCTATCGATTCGCTCAGGCAGACGGGAGAGCTGACGGCGGAGATCGAGGTTCGGGTCGCTGTCGAGCGGACCCGTGACGATGGGTACGGCGACCTCGCTACCAATCTGGCGTTACGGCTCGCGAAACCCTGCGCGAAGAACCCGCGTGAGCTGGCCGAGCACATCGTGAGCCGGCTGCCGCCGTCCGACGTGGTGGGCAGCACCGAAATCGCAGGGCCCGGGTTCATCAACTTCTTCTTCGCCCCCGAGTGGCTGAGCGGTCGCGTAAGGGCGATGGCCCGCAGCGACCGTGCCGGGGTCGCCGAGGACGACGACAAGCAGACGGTGGTGGTGGATTACTCGGCGCCGAACGTCGCCAAAGAGATGCACGTGGGCCACATTCGCTCGACGATCATCGGCGACACCATTGCGAGAACACTGGAGTTTCTCGGTCACCGCGTCGTGCGCGCGAATCACATCGGGGACTGGGGCACCCAGTTCGGCATGCTGATCGCCCGTCTCGAAGAGGTCGAAGCGGGCGGCCGCGCGATCCTGGACAGCGAGCTCGGCGATCTCGAGGCGTTCTATCGCGAAGCGAAGCAGCGCTACGACACCGACGAGGCATTCGCCGAGAAATCTCGCGGCTACGTGGTGCGCCTGCAAGGGGGCGACCCGTGGTGTCTGGCGCACTGGCAAACGCTGGTGGACGTGACCATGAGCCAGAACCAGCGATGCTACGAGCGGCTCAACGTGACGCTCGAGCAGGCCGATACGATGGGAGAGAGCCTGTACAACGACATGCTGCCCGGGATTGTCGAGGACCTGCGCAACAAAGGGCTGGCGGTCGAAGACAACGGTGCCACGGTCGTCTTTCTGGACGAGTACAGGACCAAGGACGGCGATCCCATCGGGGTCATCGTCCAGAAAAAGGACGGTGGCTACCTCTACACGACCACCGACATCGCCTGTGCGAAGTACCGCTACGAACGCTTCGGCGCTGATCGCTTAGTGTACTGCGTGGATTCCCGCCAGGCGCAGCACTTGAGCCAGGCCTGGATCATTGCGCGCAAGGCCGGCTATCTGCCGGATTCGGTCGCCACCGAGCATCACGCCTTCGGTATGATCCTGGGGAAAGACGGCAAGCCGTTCAAGACCCGCCAGGGTGGCACCGTCAAGCTGGTCGATCTGCTGCGCGAAGCGCACGAACGCGCTGAACAGTTGCTGAAGCGCAAGGATCCGGGGCTCGAATCCGCGACGCTCGACATCATCAGCGAAGCGGTCGGGATCGGTGCCGTCAAGTATGCGGACCTGTCCAAGAACCGGCACACCGATTACATTTTCGATTGGGATACGATGCTCTCCTTCGACGGTAACACGGCACCGTATCTGCAGTACGCGTACACCCGCATTCGCTCGGTGCTGGACAAGTCGGGTGTCGACGTCGCGGGTCTGGATGCGCCTGTCATCCTCGAAGAAGAGCCCGAGCGGCAGCTCGCGCGCGCTCTCGTCTGGTTTCCGTCCGCAGTCGCATCGGTCGCGGTGAATGGTCTGCCGCACCTGCTCTGTGGACACCTCTACGAGGTATCGAGGGCGTTCACGCGCTTCTACGAGCGCTGCCCCGTCAACCGCTCGGACGTGGCCGAGGCAACCCGGCACAGCCGGCAGATGCTGTGTCTGAGCACGGCCCGCGTGCTCGAGACGGGCCTGAGCCTGCTCGGCATCAGAACGCTGGAGCGAATGTAGTGGGCCGCACCCTGACCAGCAGCTTCTACGCCGTGCTCCCGGCGCTTGTGGCGGAGTCCGTTTGCTGTTTCGGCGAGTGCTCCAGCAGATCGATGATGATCCGCATGATCTCCTGAAAAACCCGTTCCTGGTCGTTATTCTCGATGATCGCCACATGCTGGCGATCTGCCTCGGTCAACAGAAATGCCTGCAGCCTCCAGATATCGTCGAAGTGCTCCAGGTAGCGCTTGGCCCGCCGCGCGGGGGCATCCCAACCGCGCCCACGGATACGTTTGCGCAACTCCTCGCGGTTCAACACCGCCAACATGATGGGCACGAGCAGCGCATCGGCGTAGGAAGACAGACTCTCGTAGAAGGCGGGCTGCATGTGGACCCCCTCGAGTATGAGCGACACGCGCTCGCGCAGAGCCCGGTGCACGACCGCCTCGCCCGACAATGCGAGCAACTGCGCCTGGGCGCGATAACCATCCGCGAGGTGCGTGTCCGAGTCGGTGCCGGGATCTCCCTGCCCGGGCAGCATGGTCCACGCGTCGAAAGATGACTTGTGCAACACGGGGAGCAGGCGCTCGGGGATCATGACGCGCATGACCTCGCGCAGCATGTCGGTGGACTGGGTTCGTACGATGTCGAGCCGATTGGCCAGACGGGTAGCGGTGGTGCTCTTGCCACAGCCGGCGGTACCCCCTATCAGCAGGATGAGCGGGCGGCCACTGTGAAGGAAGTCGGTCCACAAGCGGTAACGGCGTGCCGCCTCGGGCCCTTGCTCGTGTTCCAGCAGTTCCTGGGTCAAGGTGTCCAGCCGCGAGGACTCGATGTGAGCGTCACGCCGTTCGAGCAGACGACTGTAGACCTCGTGCGTCAGCGTTTCAGCCTGCTCCGGCGCGAGACCGCTGGATTCCAGACGGCGCTGGTGGTAGGCACGCGAGAAGGCCCTTTGGTGTCCTTGTTCGGATTCGACCAGCACCGCGGCGACAGCGCCGAAACGTGCCCGGTAACGCTGTGCAATCCCCCGCTGTTGCGTTCGTCGCAGGCGCCTCAGCACGGATGTGCGCAGTTCGCGGGTAGTGATTGTGGCGGTTTCCCCGAGCTCGCGTCGGATCTCGGAAGCCAGTTCATAGGCTTTCTCGAAGGTCATCCCCGCATCCTGCAGCGAGCGCGTCAGGATGCCGCGCAGGAACGGGACCTGGGTACCTTGATTCGAATCGACTACCAGAATCTTTGCCATGTTCGTGTCTCGATCTGTTCGCCCCAGCGTTTCGCTTGCAGCGAAAGACAGTTTCGTGATGCATGGCCTTGCACGCCAGACCACCACTATACTGTTCGGTAATCCTACGGCTACTCGGGCCTGGATTGAAGTGCCGAGGAAGCAGGGCGGAGATCGCAAACGGCACACGATACGTGCTGCAGCCGGTTCCCGCGAATCGGTTGGAGTTTGCCAGACCACGCTTGTGTCGAGTCATATGGCCACGGGACACTCGTTGATTCGGCGGCTTACGCGTTATTTTCGCCGCGAGCCGGTGAACTACTCGCTGCTGCCCTCGGAGCCGGTGCTGGTGCCGGTGGAGGGTATTCGTTTCCCCGCGGAAGATCGCATCGTCCAGGTTGAACTCGGAAGACAACGTCTGTGGTTGTATCCCGAGCGAGTGCTGCAACCCGCCGAGGGACAGCACCCGGATAACATCCTGGTGTTCGATCCGGACCGCTATTTGTGCACGATCGGCTCGTTCCTGAGACTCGCGCCGGGTCAGAGTCGGCGCATCCACCCGGGAGAAGATGGTCAGGAACACCTGCTGTCGCAGCCGCAAGAGGTTGCGACGCGACGACTGGAGATCTTCCACCAGGGCGACGCCGTCGTGCTGCGCGAGCCGACGCCGGAACTGGCCACTCGCGTGTCGCTCGCGCAAGCTTCCACTGATGGCGATCCGCTGGCGGCCCGCAGGAAAGAAGCGCTCGGCCGCGTCGCCCGCGTGTACGGCGGACCGCTGGAACCGCTCGCTCCCGGTGCTGCGCTGGAACTCCTGCGCGACGTGACGAGAATCCTGGAGCACGATCCTTTCGCAATCGAGGACCGGCACGGCAATCCCGGAGGGGTGGTACGGTTGCCGGACGAGCGCAGGCCGATCCTGACCGGGGATCTGCACGCCCGCGTGGATAACCTGCTCACCATTCTGAGTCAGAATTCATTCATGGAGGCGCTGGAGGCGGGCGAGGCGGCACTGGTCTTCCTGGGAGACGCGGTGCACCCGGTGGACGAGTTGGCACTCGCGCACATGGACAGCTCGGTGCTGATGATGGACCTGATTCTGTCGCTGAAGCGCGCATTCCCCGAAGGGGTCTTTTATCTCCTCGGAAACCACGACTGTTTTTCTCCGGAGGCTAGGAAGGGCGGTGTACACCAGGGCGTGCTATGGGAGAAAAGGCTTATCGAGCTGCGCGGCCGCGAATATCGCGACGAAATGGAGCGTTTCTATCGGCTGTCCCCTCTGGTCGTGCTGTCGTGCGGTTTTTGCGCTTGCCACGCGGGACCGCCGCAGACGCGGGTCACGAGGGAGACCCTGGAGAACTTGCGCCACCACCCTGAGCTGCTGGCGGCAGTGACATCGACTCGGCAAAGGACGCCGGGATGTCCGGAAGGTTACACCGCCGGCGACGTGCGCCAGTTCAGGAAAGCGCTGGGGCTGGCGCCTGACACGCCCCTCATCGTGGGTCACTACCCTCGCTCCGCGGAGCAGTCCATCTGGCTGAACGTGGGGCACGTGAAGGGGCATCATGTGCTCGTCAGCGAAAAATCGGATGAGGTGGGCGTGTTCACCGGTCTTGGCGACACCATGGTCCCCATGGTGTATCCGGTGGAGCCGTTGGTGCAGTGGGTCAATGATCATGTGCCCGACAAGGACCCCCAGTCCTACGCGTCGGGCGCCACGTAGGGCTCGCGAAGTGGACCCATTCCGGCGCCGGTCCGCTACAGTAAAACTTCGAGTACCTGACCCCGGTTCAGTCGACGATTCGCTTCGGCGGACCGTCGATGCGATCGCGCACGTACACGCGCATCCCTTGTCTGTGGAAGTGAAGCGCCACCGCCTCATAGGCCTCGATCTGAAAGCGGAGGTGTTCACGGGTCAGCCCTGAATCCCGAGCGTGGGTGCCCAGTCGCGCCCGAGCGCGGACCATCTCGTAGATCAGATCCACGGGAAGGAGTTGAAAGTCGAACACGTAACGCGTCCGCCAGTCGAGCGTGAAGAGGCCGTGTTTCCGAGGGGGTATGCGCACCCTGTCCAGATCCACTGCGCCGGGGGAGGGGCCGCGCAGCTCCTTGTCGAACACCGCCCGGCTGACGCTGTGGCCTGCGAAGGGGATGCCCAGGTGTACCTCGCGCGGCCGGAAAGTGAGGATGCGATTGCGCCACCAGTTGGAGCCCGTGATATCCAGATAACCCTCCTCGGGCCAGCCGCCCAGCCGGGTCACCAGCGTGCTCTTGCCACTGCAGGGAGGGCCGGTGAAGATGAGCTGGCGAAAGCCCACGTCGCGCGGCACCGGCACGCCCCGGAACGCCGTCAACTCCTCGACCGCTACCGTGGCGAGCGGCATGTCATGTGTGGCAGAACTCCGTCGAATGCGCGGTGCAGCGCAAGTGCGCTCGCCTGTTCAGGTGAACATCCCCTTCAAGGTGAAGAAGAACATGGCCGACAGCACCGCCCCCACGGGCAGCGTCACCAGCCAGGATACGATGATTCCACCGACGACGCGCATGTCGATGGCGCCGACGCCGCGTGCCAGGCCCACCCCGATAACGGCCCCCACCGCAATGTGGGTGGTCGAGACAGGCAGCCCCGTACGCGAGGCGAGTACCACTGTCGCCGCGGCGGCAAGTGTCGCCGAGAAACCCCGGCTCGGGGTGAGCTGGGTTATGCGGGTGCCGATGGTCTGCATCACGCGGTAACCCAGGGTGGCCAGACCGGTGACGATTCCAACGCCGCCGATGACGAGTATCCACAGAGGAAGCGCCGCTTTTTGCCCGACTTCACCGCCGCTGCTTACGATGCTGGCGACCGCCGCAAGCGGACCGATGCCGTTCGCCACGTCGTTGGATCCGTGCGCGAACGCCATGGCGCAGGCGGTGAAAAGCATCATCGGAGCAAACACCTTCTCGACGCTCGCGAAATGAAAATCCCGATCGGCCATCGGGTCGACCTCGACCCGAGTGATCAGGTACCAGCCCACCGCGGCGACGATCGCCCCGACCGCCGTGGCAGCCACGAAGCTCATGCCCACGGACAGGTCGACCTTCAGGTGTTTGAGGCCCTTGAACAGGGTGACCAGAGAGATGACGAAGCCCACCAGGAACACGTAACCCGGACCCCAGCGCCTGGCACTGTCAAACGGGACCTCCGCGCTCAAGATCAGTCTTCTGATGCTCATCATGAGCAGATAGGCGAGCAGCCCCCCCAGCGCGGGGGAAACGACCCAGCTCGCCGCGATCAAGCCGATCTTGCCCCAGTTGACCGCATCCACGCCGATACCCGCGATGGCGAAGCCGACGATGGCCCCGACGATGGAATGAGTGGTCGAGACCGGCCAACCGCGGCTGGAAGCCACCATCAGCCAGATGCCCGCCGCGAGCAGCGCAGCGAGCATGCCGAATACCAGTATCTCCGGGGAATCCACGACGCTCGCCGAGTCGATGATGCCCTTGCGGATGGTCTTGGTAACGTGACCACCAGCCAGGAACGCGCCGAAAAACTCGAAAATGGCGGCAATGACGATGGCCTGCTTCACGGTGACGGCGCCCGAGCCTACCGAGGTACCCATGGCATTGGCGACGTCGTTGGCGCCAATGCCCCAGGTCATGTACAGGCCGAAAATCAATGCCAGCACCAGGAACACCGTGCCGTATTGAGCAATAATCTCCACGCGTCTGGCTCCCTTGAGTTATCGGGGTTATCGGGCGATCAGCAGTCGCAGCCGGTTTCCCGCTTTCTCCGCATTGTCCGCCAGGTCGCCGATCCACTCGATGAGGTCATACCAGAGGATCACCGAGACCGGCTTCAGGTCGTCCTCGTGCCGAAACAGGATTCGAGTGAGTTCAATGCCAAGCTCGTCGGTTTCGTCCTCCAGCTCGTTGAGCTGGTCGAGCATGGCCTCGACCCGGGTGGCTTCCCGGCCGCGAAAACCGGTCTCGAGCAACTCATCGAGCGTCTCGATGATCCTGGCGTCGTGCTCGCAAACGGCTATACAGCGCCGGGCCAGTGCGATCAGCGGCTCCTTGAATGGTTCCGGGACCTCCATCGGGCGCATCGTGAGCAGACCGGCGATATCCTGTGCGGCATCCGCAATAGAGTCCTGAATCTGCAGGATCTCCAGCAGATCACGCCGGTCGACCGGCAGGAACAAGCTCTTGGGCAAGTGGGCGCGAAGGCGGTTCTTGATCGCATCCGCTTCGGCTTCGAGCTCGATGATTCTCTCGTTGGCGGCTGCGACACCGGGTTCGTCGCCCGCGCAAAGCGCTTCGAGCAACGGCAGGACTTGTCCGGCGCATTCGACCACCACTCTCATGTGGTCCTGCATGCCCTTGAAGGGGGAACGCTTGAGCAGCTTGGCGAGCGGAGTGGTAAAGGACATGAGATCCCCTTTGCGATGTGACAG
>CAZSDY010000042.1:0-19036 GCA_964605765.1 uncultured Ectothiorhodospiraceae bacterium
GCGGGCGTCGAGTGGTGGGATAGCGTGGGTGTGGGGTGGAGGCGGGGCGGGGTGGATGGGGACGCGAGGTGCGTGGAGTGGCGGCCGGCGCCGCCCGCCCCGGGGTTCGCGCCCTGCCGATAGCATCGCGGGCTGTCTGACCCAGCAAACAGGGGTATATCAGGAGGAGAACATGCACATTTCCAAGCAGGGTATCCTGGCGACCAGTGTGCTGGCGTTGTCCATGGCCACGGCTTCGGGGGCCGATCTCGAGGCAGGTCAGCAAACGGCCGTGAGGTGTTTCGCTTGTCACGGGCAGAACGGATTCAGTGCCAATCCGAAGTATCCGACGCTGGCCGGTCAGGGTGAGACGTATATCGTCAAGCAACTCCAAGCATTCCGTACGGGAAAGCGCAGCGATGCCATCATGACGGCCAT
The DNA here is from genome assembly GCA_964605765.1 of uncultured Ectothiorhodospiraceae bacterium. Classification (GTDB taxonomy): domain Bacteria; phylum Pseudomonadota; class Gammaproteobacteria; order HK1; family HK1; genus CAZSDY01. The sequence goes on from CAZSDY010000042.1 coordinate 418, forward strand.
GGCGAACTCGCTGACCGAAGACGAAGTGCTCAACGTCGCGGCCTTCTTCTCGACCCGCGAACAGGCCGCACAGGCGCCGTTGAAGAGTGGTGGCGAACGCGAGGAACTGCACGCGGTGGCAGAGAAGATCGTCGCCGCGGTGGAAGCCATCTATCAAGGCGCATCCTCCGGCGTTCCGGCCGAGGCGGGCCAGATGGCCCCGAAAATACATTCCTACGATTTGTCCAAGCCGGAGTTCGAACGCGCCCAGAAAATCTATTTCCAGCGCTGCGCCGGGTGTCACGGCGTGCTCAGGAAGGGAGCGACCGGCAAGCCGCTGACCACGGACATCACGCGCAAGCGCGGCACCGTGGCGCTCAAGACTTTCATCACCTATGGCTCCCCGGCGGGAATGCCCAACTGGGGAACCTCGGGCGTGTTGAGCGAGCAGGACATCGAACTGATGGCGAAGTACCTGCAGAACGATCCGCCGGTTCCACCCGAGTGGGGCATGAAGGAGATGATCGGCACTTGGTCGGTGCGTATTCCGCCTGAGAAGCGCCCCACGAAAAAGGAGAACGATTACAATCTGAGGAATGTGTTCTCCGTGACCTTGCGCGACGCCGGGCAGGTGGCACTGGTCGACGGGGATTCGAAGAAGATCATCCGCGTGTTGAAGACCGGCTACGCGGTGCACATCTCGCGCTTGTCTTCCTCGGGGCGGTATCTCTATGTGGTCGGCCGCGACGCCAAGGTCAATTTGATCGATCTGTGGATGAAACAGCCGGATACGGTGGCGGAGATCAAGGTCGGGCTGGAGGCGCGTTCGGTAGAGACGTCGAAGTACGAGGGGTACGAGGACAAGTTTGCGGTGGCGGGCAGCTATTGGCCGCCCCAGTTCGTCATCATGGACGGCGATACCCTGAAGCCGAGGCGGATAGTCTCTACTCGGGGCATGACGGTGGGCGAGGGTGAATATCACCCCGAGCCGCGGGTGGCGGCCATCGTCGCTTCGCACCAGCACCCCGAGTTCATCATCAACGTCAAGGAAACCGGGAAGGTCAAGCTCGTCGATTACAGCAATATCAACGATCTCAAGATCACCACGATCGACGCGGCCTTGTACTTGCATGACGGCGGTTGGGAGCGCTCGCACCGCTACTTCATGTCGGCGGCCAACAAGTCGAACAAGATCGCGGTCATCGACTCGAAGACCCGCGAGCTGGTGAAGCTGATCGATGTCGGCAAGATCCCGCACCCCGGACGTGGCGCGAATTTCATCGATCCGGTCAATGGGCCGGTGTGGGCGACGAGTGGTCTGGGCGACAACTCGATTTCGTTGATCAGCACCGACGTGGACAGCGACAAGGTGTGGCAGGTGGTGCGCACTCTCGAGGGTCAAGGCGGAGGTTCGCTGTTCATCAAGACAAATCCAGAGTCGAGCAATCTCTGGATCGACACGCCCTTGAACCCCGATCCCAAGATTTCGCAGTCGGTTGCGGTGTTCGACATCAACCATCTCGACAGGGGATTTACGCGGCTCCCGATCGCTGAATGGGCCGGGATCGGCGAAGGCCCGAGACGCGTGGTTCAGCCCGAATACAACGCCGCGGGCGACGAGGTGTGGTTCTCGGTATGGAACGGGGCTAACCAGGAATCGGCGCTGGTCGTCGTTGACGACAAGACCCGCAAGCTGAAGACGGTGATCAAGGATGAACGCCTGATCACGCCGACCGGCAAGTTCAACGTCTACAATACTCAAAACGACATCTATTGATCTACACTTGAGGCATGGACGCCCGAGCAGGGGGGCCTCTCGCTGAGAGGCCCTTTTTTTCGGTGCGCCCGCGCGCTTGGCGCCGCGGCACGGTGGGTTGCGGGCGATGCGCGGTCCAGGGCACTGGAGATGAATGGAGTACAACGGAATCTGGCGCGTGCCTGGCTGGTGGTCGGGGTCGGCGCGCTGCTGCTCGCCGGCGTTTTCTCTGTGCTGCTGGTCGCGGCCCGCACGCCGGGTGTCGATGTCATCATTCCTTGGGTTGATTTTTTCCATACCGCGCTGGTGGTGCACGTCGACTTGTCCGTATTGGTCTGGTTTCTGGCCTTCGGCGGGGTGCTGTGGACGATGGTCAGCCGTCCGCGAAGCGCCGTGCTCGAGTGGCTCGCGGTGGTGGGCGCAGGGCTCGGTACCCTGATAGTCGCGCTGTCGGCTCTGCGCGGCGACGCGAATCCATTGCTCAACAACTACGTGCCGACGCTCCGGCAGATGCCTTTTTTCGTCGGTCTGGGGCTGTTCGGTGCATGTGCCGCGCTGAAATGCCTGCTGGTCTTGGCCGCTGGGTCCGGACCCTCGCACTATGCACCCGCCGAGCGGGCCGTCGCGGTGGGGGCAAAAGCCGCGGCACTGGTGACGTTACTGGCTTTCGCCGCCTTCGTGTTGACCTGGCTGTCGCTGCCGCGGGATGCCTACGATACCCGCTACTTCGAGAACCTCTACTGGGGGCCGGGGCACACGTTGCAGTTCAGCTTTACGCTGTTGCTGCTCGTCGCCTGGTGTTGGCTGGCCGGCGCAACGGGTGCGCGACTGCCGGTGGGCACGGCCGGCACAGTGAGCATGATCCTGCTGGCGGCCGCCCCGGCGCTGGTGGGTACGCCTTGGATTTACTTGACGACGAGCTCCGGCTCGGCCGAATTCACCGCATGGTTCGCACGCTTGATGTACTGGGGTGGTCTGTTCGCGCTGCCGATGGTGCTCGCGCTCAGCCTGGGGATCTTGCGCGGTCGTGGCGCGCACGGGCAGAAGCAGCCCGCATGGTACGCGTTGATCTGCTCGCTGATACTGTTCCTGGTCGGGGGGCTGCTGGGATTCATGATCGACGGCGTCAACGTGGTAATCCCGGCGCATTACCACGGCTCGATCGTCGGTGTGACGCTGGCATTCGTCGGTCTCACTTATCATCTGCTGCCGGTCCTCGGCTACGCGGAGCCGATGCGCCGCACCGCAACGGTGCAGCCGTTCGTTTACGGCGGCGGCCAAGTCCTTCATATCACCGGTCTGGCTGTTTCGGGCGGCTACGGGAATATCCAGCGCAAGACCGCGGGTGCCGCGCAGGGGCTCCACAGCATGACCGATCTGGTCGCGATGGGTCTGATGGGGCTCGGCGGGCTGATAGCCATTATCGGCGGCCTGTTGTTCGTGGTCGTCGTAATCAAGGCGATGTGGCCGCGACCGGGTGGCCGGCGCTGAACACAGTGCGCGGCGCCGCTCAACGCGGGTGGGCGATGATCTTGCGGTAATCCTTGAACAGGGTCGCGGCCCGATGCGGCGGGCTGGAAACGGCCTGCAGCCGGGCGCGCGGGTTGATCAGCAACAACGACGAACCATGATCGACGGCGTAGTCGTCGGCGCTCGCCGCGGGCGCTTTGCTGAAATCGATGCCGAGCGGCTTGGCGAGTGTTCTGAGCTGCGCCGGTGATCCGGTTGCGCCCACGAAGCGCGGGTTGAAATAGGGGACGTACCGGGCAAGTGTCTCTGGTGTGTCGCGTGCCGGGTCGACCGATACGAACAGCACCTCCGGGCGATCCGCGGGGGCGACCTTGCCGGCCATCAGCTTGTCCATCCCAGCGAGCGCGGCGAGGGTTGTCGGACAGACGTCCGGGCAGTGCGTGTAGCCGAAGAACAAATAGGTCCAATGCCCGCGCAACGACGATTTCGTCAGCGCCTTGCCGTGGTGGTCGAGGAGTTCGAACTCGGGCAGATCGCGGGCCGGATGCAGCACGGTGGCCCAGGTGTCGCGCGCTGCCGGCGGGGCCGCGAACCGCGGCTGGAAGCGATACACGGTCCACGCGGCCCCGAAACCGAGGAGCATGACACCGGCAAGGATCAAGGCGCGGGTCTTGGCGGAACGGGGCTGGGGTGTCATTTGCGCCTGGCGAGTGTGTTCAGCACGATTTGTAGGTATATCGGGCAGGGCTAGCGACGCGGCGCCCTGACGTCCATGTGGTCGCGTAGCCGGTCGCCGAGCTGATTGACCGATACTACCATCAGCATGAGCGCGATGCCCGGCGCCAGCACCAGGTGCGGAGCAACCAGCAGATACTGGGTCCCGTCACGGATCATGCTGCCCCACGACGGCGCCGGAGGCTGCACGCCGAGCCCCAGGAACGAAAGCCCTGCCTCAGCGATGACCACTGCCGCCACGCCGAAGGTCGCCTCGACGATCAATGGGGCGGCAATCAGGGGCAGGATGTGGCGCACGATGATCCGCGGGACCCGGCTACCGATGGCGATGGCTGCCTGGACGTGCTCACGGTGCTTGACCGACAGCGTCTGCGCGCGCGCCAGGCGCGCATACCCGACCCATCCCACCGTGACCAGCGCGATAATCACATTTTCCATGCCAGGTCCCAGCACGGCGGACAACGCTATCGCGAGCAGGATCCCGGGGAAGGCCAGGAACACATCCATCACCCGCACCACGATGTGGTCGACGATGCCGGCGCACCACGCACTCAACATGCCGATGGCCGTACCCGCCACCAGCGACGCGCTCACCACGCCCGCGGCAACGATGAACGAGGTCCGCGCACCCAATGCCAGCCTGTCCCACACGGGACGCCCGAGATCATCGTATCCGAGCCAGGCCTGCATGCCGGGTCCATGCAGTATGTGCGGCAGATCGATGTGATTGGGCGACAGCGGCAACACGGGGCCCAGCACGGCCAGCATGGCCCACGCGATCAGCACAGCGGCAGGGAGGGTGGTGCGCATGACCCGGGATTACAATCGAATCCGTGGATCCAGCCAGGCGTAGAGCAGGTCGGTCAGCGTATTGACAACCACGTAGGCCAGGCTGATGACCAGCACGCATGCCTGCAACACCGGGTAATCGCGCCGCTGGATGGCTTCCACCGTCAACTGCCCGATACCCGGCCAGGAAAACACCACCTCCGTAATGACAGCCCCGCCAAGCAGTGCGCCGAGTTGCAGGCCCAGCACCGTGATGACCGGCAATGCCGCGTTGCGCAGCGCATGCCGCAAGACGATCCGGCGGGGTCTCAAGCCTTTGGCCCGCGCCGTTCTCACGTAGTCCTCCGCCAACGCCTCCAGCAAGGCCGAACGCAGCATGCGCGAGAGGATGGCCGCCAGCGCCGTACCCAGCGTCACGGCAGGAAGCACGAGGTGGGCGATCTGTCCGCGACCGCTCACCGGGAGCCAGCCGAGCCAGACCGAGAACACGAGAATGAGCAGCGGACCCATCACGAAATTCGGCACCGACACGCCCAGCATGGAGAAGCTCATGGCCCCGACATCCCAGGCCGAGGCCTTGCGCACCGCGGCCATGACCCCTAGCGGCACGGACAAACCGACGGCCACAATCAGGGAAACCAGCGCGAGCTCGGCGGTTGCCGGCACCCGCTCGAGCAGGATGGCGCTGATCTGGCGCTGCGAGTGTAGCGATGTTCCCAGGTCGAAGCGTGCCAGGTCCGCCAGATAGTGCCCGAGTTGAACGGCGATGGGCCGATCCAGGCCCAGCGTCTGGCGCAGTGCCTCCCGATCGGCGACGCTCGCTCTCTCACCCAGCATGACCTCGACCGGGTCGCCGGGTACCAGGTGAATGAGAAAGAACACGAGGCACGCGACACCCAGCACCACGACGAGCGCACTGGCGATGCGTGCGGTGACGAAGCGGAGCATGCTAGGCCTCCACCGCGCCGCGCGCGGCATCGACAGCATGCAGCTCGTGCAGCACGCTGGCGAGCAGTCGGCGCCCGGCCTCGGCAACGTCCCACCCCACGCCGAGATCGACAAGCCGGGTGACCGCAAGACCGGGATAACCGCACGGGTCGATTCCCGAGAACGGCGTCAGATCCATGCACACGTTGAGCGCGAGCCCGTGGTAGCAGCACCCTTTGCGAACGCGCAGTCCCAGCGCCGCCACCTTGGCCCCGTGCACGTAAACGCCCGGCGCCCCATCCACGCGCTGCCCGTGCACGCCCGCCGCGGCCAGTACGGCGATGACCGACTGTTCCAGCCTCGTGACCAGCGCCCTTACCCCGAGGCGCCGGCGGCGCAAGTCGACCAGCGTGTACAACACGACCTGCCCGGGCCCGTGATAGGTGACCTGGCCGCCGCGATCGGTCGCGAGCACGGGAATATCGCCCGCATTGAGGATGTGGGACCGGCGGCCCGACTGGCCCAGCGTGTAGACCGGATCGTGCTCCACCAGCCATAGCTCGTCGGGGGTTAGCGCGGCGCGCGTGCGCGTGAATTCGCGCATCTCGGACCACACCGGCTCATACGGTTTGCGCCCCAGCCTTCGCACGCGGAAAAATGGGGTCCGGGAAAAAGGGGTCAGAGTCACTATCCACGACGCCTTTCAATTCTCGAACCGAGGTGAGGGAAAATTGACTCTGACCCCTCTTTCCCGGACCCCATTTCCCTATTTTTCCATTTCAGCGGAACAACAGCTTTACATTGTCCGTGAGGCGCCGCCACACGCTGCCTTGCGCCACCGGCTCGAGCGCAATGAGCGGGCGTTCCGCCAGCGTTTCCTGTCCGAGCTTGAGTATCACCCTGCCCTTGGTCTCTCCCGCTCTCACCGGGGCCATGATGTCGGCCTCCATCTCTACATCCGCATCCAGCTTCTTGTATTGCCCTCTGGGCACCGTCACATAGAGGTCCCGACTGAGCCCCACGGACAGGTTTTCCCGCTGTCCTTTCCACACCCTGACGCTGGTCACGGGCTTGCGCGCGGCATACAGACGATGCGTCTCGAAGAACCTGAAGCCGTAGTTCAGCAAGGTGCTGGTCTGTCGGGTTCTCGCGCCTGCCGATTTCGCGCCAAGCACCACTGAAATCAGGCGCATGTCCTCACGCAGCGCGGAAGCGACCAGGCAGAACCCCGCCGATGACGTGTGGCCGGTCTTGATACCGTCGACCGACTTGTCGATCCACAGAAGCCTGTTGCGGTTTTTCTGCACGATGTTGTTCCACTCGAACTGCTTCAGCGCATGCCACCGGTACAGATCGGGAAATTCGCGAATCAGCGCCCGGGCCAGCGTGGCCAGATCGCGCCCCGTCGTGTAGTGGCTTTCGCCCGGCAGACCCGTCGAGTTTTCGAAGTTCGAGCCGCTCATGCCGAGTTGCTTGGCATATTCGTTCATCAACGCAGCGAACACCTGCTCGTCACCCGCGACGAACTCCGCCAGGGCCACGCTGGAGTCGTTGCCCGATTGGATGATCATGCCATGCAGCAAATTCTCCACGGACACCTCGGAATCGATCTCGATGAACATTCTCGAGCCGGGCGTCTTGTAGGCCTTCTTGCTCACGCGCACCTTGTCGTCCAGTGCGATGTTGCCGGCGCGCATCTCGGAGAACACGACAAAGGCGGTCATGATCTTGGTGAGGCTTGCCGGCTCCAGGCGCTCGTCGGCCCCGCTCTCGGCCAGCACCCTGCCACTGTCGAAGTCCGTGAGAATCCATGCGTTGGCGTCGATCTCGGGTGCCTTGGGCACCACGAGCGCGGCACCGGGCGCGCCTTGCCAGGGCAGAACGAACAATACGAGCGTCAGTGCCAGGCATGAACGCGGGCAGGCGATAATCGAGAGAAAACGGGCTGAGCACATGGGTCCGGTGATTATCCCACTCTCTAATCAAGAACGATATGGGGAGCCTCGTACCCTGCCGCCGCCAGCAGGTCCGCCAGCCGGTCGGCCTGTGCCACGTCCAGAAGCGGGCCCAATTGCACGCGATAGATCGGCGTCCCCTGCAGAATCACCTCGCTGATCCGCACGGCGGTATCGGCCATACGGCCGAGACGGCTTTTCAATCGCTCCGCGTTGCGGCGAAGCGCAAATGCGCCGACCTGCAGGTAAAGCGATGCGCCGCGCGAGAGCGCCGGAACCGTGGCGGCAGATGCCACGCGCGGTGGCGCAGAAGGGTCTATGGCGCGCACTTCCACGAATGCGGTGCCTTTCGCCAGCATGCCGAGGCGGCTCGCCGCGGCATAGGACACGTCGATCACGCGATTCGAATGAAACGGCCCGCGGTCGTTGACACGCACGACCACCGAACGGTTGTTGCGCAGATTCCGGACACGCACGTAGGTCGGCAACGGCAGCCTCGTGTGCGCCGCCGTCATGGCGTACATGTTGTAGGTCTCACCGCTCGAGGTGCGCCGGCCGTGGAATTTCTTTCCATACCACGACGCGATGCCGCGTTCGACGAACCCGCGACTGTCCGCCAGCGTGTAGTAGCGTTTGCCCGCGACCACGTACGACCCGGGGTTGCCGTAGCGACTCTTCGGCTCCATTCGCGGGACCGCGTCGGGCACACGGGAGACGTCCACCGAGCCGAAAGGTGGCGGTCCGTCGCGTTCGGGCGTCACTCCACAGCCGGGAAGCAAGGACGCCAGTACCAGCAGCCAGATGGCCGCAGACGCCGGCACGCCCGAGCGTCGCGCAGAGGAGACCTCCAAGCCGGCAGAATCAGTCACCACCGCCGCCATACGCCTCGCGTATCGCCTGCGCAAGCTGCAGCACCGCCATCGCGTACAACGCGCTGTGATTGTAGCGGGTGATCGTGTAGAAGTTCTGAAAGCCCACCCAGTACTCGAACCCGTCCTCGAGCTCCAGCTCCAGCAGTGCAGCGCTGGCCGGGCGCAGCGAATCACCGATGAACTCGACGCCGGCGCTGCGCAGCTCGGAAACGCCGAGCGAAGGCTCGAGCCCCTTGTCGATCATGGCCCCGAACCGCGCTCCGCTCACCTTCACGGGCTCGGCCACGGACTCGCCGGCCCGCCAGCCGTGCACGCGCAGATAGTTGGCAACGCTGCCGATCGCGTCGGCGTCGCTGCCGATGAGGTCGCGGACATGGTCGGCATCGAAGTCCACCGCATAGCGCCTGTAGCTGCTGGGAATGAACTGCGGCACACCCATGGCACCGGCGTAGGAGCCCATCAGCGTGAATGGATCCAGATGCTCCTCACGAGCCAGAAGCAGGAACTGCTCGAGCTCGGACAGGAAGAACTTCGCACGTCGCGAATACCGGAATCCCAGCGTCACCAGCGCATCGAGAACCGGGATCTTGCCCTTGTGGTGGCCGTAGCGCGTCTCCACGCCGATGATGGCGACGATGAACTCCGGCGCAATGCCAAACTCGCGTTCGGCGCGCGACAGCGTGCTTGCATGGCTGCGCCAGAATTCGGCCCCACCCGCAATGCGTCCGGGCGTCAGGAATATGGGGCGGTAGCGATACCAGGGCTTCGCCTCGGCCGGGCGGGAAATGGATTCCAGCACGGATTGGCGCACCTCGGCGCGGCTGAAAATCTCCGTCAGGCGCGACCGCGACCATCCATGTTTCGCCTGCATTTCGGCCATGAACCGCTGCACCGCCGGATCGGACTGCAGGGTCTGGGCAGCCGATACGCCCGGTAACCGGGCGAACAGCAGCGCGGAGATCGCGAGAAGCCCGAGAGCGCAACGCGTCACGCAACGCACGGCTCGCGTGTGGATGAGGTAGGGCATCAGTTCGACAACAGCCGCCGATGGGTGTGTATGGACATCACGATGCCGAACGAGGCCATCACGGTGACCAGCGCGGTGCCGCCGAAGCTCACCAGCGGCAGGGGCAAGCCGACCACCGGCAGCACACCGCTCACCATGCCTATGTTCACGAACACATAGACGAAAAACGTGAGCACCAGTGCGCCGGCCACGAGCCGGCCGTACAATTCCTGGGCGTGCACGGCAATGTACAACCCCCGAAAAATGATGAATGAGTAGATCGCCATGAGCACGGCGACGCCGAGCAGGCCGAATTCCTCCCCGAATACGGCAAACACGAAGTCCGTCGTGCGTTCGGGAACGAACTCGAGCTGCGACTGCGTGCCGTTCAGCCAGCCCTTCCCGAACACGCCCCCGGATCCGATGGCGATCTTCGACTGAATGATGTGATAGCCGGCGCCCAGAGGGTCCTGCTCGGGATCCAGAAAGGTGAGCACACGGCGGCGCTGGTATTCGCGCATGGTCCACCAGAGCAGCGGCGCCGAGGCCGAGATCAGCGCCATGAACACGGCCATCACGCGCCAGCGCAACCCCGTGAGAAACAACACGAACGCGCCGGAGCAACCGATCAACAGCGCGGTGCCGAGATCCGGCTGGCGCGCGATCAGCAATACGGGGATTCCCGCCAGCGCCGTGCCGATAAGCACCGGGAGCAGCTTCGGCGGCAGGGTTTTGTCAGCGAAATAATAGGCGAGCATCATGGGCACGGTGATCTTGACAAGCTCCGAGGGCTGGAAGTTGAACGGTCCGAGGCGCAGCCAGCGCTGCGCACCCTTGCCGACGTCGCCGAAAACGAGCACCGCCACCAGCAGCAACATGCCCAGCACGTACAACCACGGCGTCCAGTAGAACAGGTGGCGCGGCTCGATCTGCGCAAGCACCAGCATCAGGCCGAATGCGACCAGCAAGCGGATCGCGTGGCGCGCCGTCAGCCCGGCGTCCTGCCCACCCGCACTGTAGAGCACGATCAGCCCCACCGCGGAGAGCGCCAGCAGGCCCGCCAGCAGCGGCACATCGATGTGCAGCTTTTGAAACATGCTTGGCTATCTCATCGGTGGATCAAAGCCCCGAGCCGATCTCGGCGCGCGGCGCTGCACCATTCCCACGTCCACCGGAGGTGAGCAGGAATCCGTCGTCCTCGCCGTCCTCGAGCGTTCTGCGCAGGTATTGATCCATGACCTTGCGTGCGATGGGCGCCGCCGTGCGGCTGCCGCTGCCGCCGTTCTCGACCACCACGGCAACGGCGATGCGTGGCTGGTCGGCGGGCGCAAAAGCGATGAACAAGGCATGATCGCGCAGCTTCTTCTCGATCTTCTCCGCGTCATACTCCTCGTCCTGGGCGACACCGACGATCTGTGCGGTGCCGGTCTTTCCCGCTATCGAGTAAGGTGCTCCCACGCCGATGCGGCGCGCCGTACCGCGCGCGTCATGCACCACCCCCACCATGGCATCCACTATCGTTTCCCAGTTCCCGAGGTCGCCCTGCGCGACGCTGCGTGCCGCCGTGGCGGCGAGCGGAGTCGACTTTCCGCTGTCCGGTTCGTGCAGCAACATTCCAACTGAAGGCCTGAGCTGCAGGCCACGCATGGCCAGCGTCGCGGTCGCCGATGCAAGCTGCAAGGGTGTCGCCAGGATGAAGCCCTGGCCGATACCTGTGATCAACGTTTCTCCCGGATACCAGGGCCGGTTGCGCGTGCGCCTCTTCCATTCTCTCGACGGCATCAACCCCTCGGACTCACCGAGCAGGTCTATGCCGGTGCGGTGGCCGAAGCCGATCTCGGCCATGAAGTCGTGCATCCGATCGATGCCGAGTGCGTTGGCAAGCTCGTAGAAATACACATCGCAGGACTGAACGATGGCCGACTTCAGGTTGACCCGCCCGTGTCCATACTTTTTCCAATCGCGAAACTTGCGGCTGCTCCCCTTGAGCGAGTACCAGCCCGGGCACCACACGCTGCTGCGCGCCTTGTCAATCTCGCGCTCGAGTCCTGCCAGCCCGATGAACGGCTTGACCGTGGACCCGGGCGGATACTGGCCCGACATCGCACGGTTGAACAACGGCCTGTCGGGCGAGCGCAGCAGAGCCCTATAGCTCGCCGCGTCGATGCCGTCGACAAACAGATTGGGGTCATAGGCCGGCAGACTGACCAGAGCCAGCACGTCGCCGGTCGCGGGGTCCAGCGCGACCAACGCACCGTTTTGCCCGTTGAAAGCCGACTCCGCGGCGGCCTGCAGGGAAGCGTCGATAGTGAGGTAGAGATTGCTGCCGGGGACGGGGGGCTCGCGTTTGAGCACTCGCAGGGTTCTGCCCTGCGCGTTCGTCTCCACGTGCTGAAATCCCACGCGCCCATGTAGCTCGTGCTCGTAGCGCTGCTCAGCGCCAATCTTGCCTATATAGCTGGTGCCCCGGTAATTCGCCACGTCTATGCGCTGCAGCTCTTCCTCGTTGATGCGTCCCACGTAGCCCAGCACGTGTGCGCCCAGAGACCCCAGCGGATAATCCCGCGACAACCGCGCCTGGACCTCTACGCCCGGAAAGCGATGGCGGTTCACGGAAAACCGCGCCACCTCGTCCTCGCTGAGACGCGTTCTGAGGGGGATACTGTCGAAATGCTGTTTCTTTGCGAGCAGGTTCCGGAAGCGTCGCTCGTCGGCGGCGTCAATGTCGACGAGGGTCCCCAGATCACTCAGCAGCTTGTCCAGATCCTCGACCAGCTCCGGCACCACCTCCAGGCTGAAGCTGGGTGTATTCTGAGCGAGGACCACGCCGTTACGGTCGAATATCAGTCCGCGTGTGGGTGCTATGGGTACTATCTTGACGCGATTGTTATCCGACAGGGTCTGAAAGTGCCGGTACTCGATCACCTGGAGTTGTACCAGGCGCAGCATCAGCGCGAAGAATACCCCGACGATGATCGCAAAAGCGGTCACGACACGGGAGCGGAACAAGCTGGACTCCCGCGCGATATCCTTTAGCGTGACGCCGGGAGGCATACGATCAGGAGAACGCCGAAGCCGCCGCGCTCGCGCGCCGTAACAGGCGCCGGCACAGGATCAGGCGCCGCGCAAGCCGGGAATCAGTACACACGATACCTTCGGCGGACATCGCGCAGAATGATGAACACCCAGGGCCACAGGATCATGCTGGTCAGCGGCGACGTCCAGTAGGCCATGATGCCGGCCGGATTGCCACGCACACCGTTGATCCACAGCTCGAGCATGTTATAGGTGAGAATGAGCCCGAAGACACTCAGCCCCTGCTGCCACAGCGGCAACACGCGCACACGCTGGTGCAGCTTGTGCGTGGTGTAAGCCACGATACTGAGTCCGAATGCGTGCTGGCCGAGCAGTGTGCCGGTGCTGATATCAAGCACGATGCCGAGTATCCAGCCGACGCCGACCCCGACGCGCACCGGCACTGCCATGCACCAGTAGATCAGCACCAGCGCCATCCAGGCCGGCCGCCACGGGGCAGCCCATGGCGGCACCGGCAGCGTGGTCAGCATCAAGGCGGCCAGCATGCTGACGACGACCGCCCAGCCGCCGTGGTGAGTACGCAGCTTCATTGCGCGGCTCCGATGCCGGGCAATTTTCCAGGCCAGATAAGCAACACCTCGCGATTGCGTTCCAGCCTGGCGCTCGGCTTGACCCTGACAGAGGCGAATGCCTGGCTGCTGTCGCGCTCGACGCTGATCACCCTCCCGACCGGATAGCCTGCCGGGAACCGTCCGCCCAGCCCGGAAGTGACCAGCAGGTCACCGACGCGCACGTCGGCATTGTTGGGAATGTGGCCGAGCTCGAGCAGGTTGAGAGAACCGGTACCGACCGCCACGGAGCGCAGCCCGTTTCGATTCACCTGCACCGGCATCGCGTGACTCGGATCGGTGATGAGCAGGGCATTGCTCGAGAACAGCCCTGCCGTGATCACCTGGCCCATGATGCCGTTCGAGTCTATCAGCGACTGGCCCACCACGACGCCGTCACGGCTGCCCTTGTTGAGCACGATGCGGCGCGTGAACGGATCCATGTCGACCGCCAGTATCTCCGCGATCAGCACCTTGTCGGAAATCTTGGCCGAAGAGTCGAGCAGGCTGCGCAGGCGCTTGTTCTCCGCCTCGAGCTCGGCGAGCTTGGCCAGCCGCGACCCGACCAGCAGATGCTCCTGGCGCAACGCATCGTTCTGCCCGAGCAGTGCCTGCCTGGAGGACAGACGCTCCTCGAGCCAGTGCCCGCCCTCGATGGGGACGTCGATCGCGACCTGCACCGGATACACGGCAGCCAGCAGATAGCCCCGCAAACTGTCCAGGGCTCCCGTGCGTTGATCGACCGTCATCAAGACCAACGACACGACGACGAACACGGTCAAGCGCACGTTGACCGACGGTCCCCGAATGAACAATGGCTTACCCGCTTTGATCGTCTATTCTCCCTGCCGCGAACAACTTGCGCCGGCCGGCCTACTCCATGGCAAACACATCGGCGCCCTTCTCGTCGATCATCTCCAGCGCGCGCCCGCCGCCACGCGCGACGCAGGTCAGCGGGTCATCCGCAATGATGACCGGTATGCCGGTCTCCTCCATCAGCAGTCGGTCGAGATCGCGCAGCAGAGCGCCGCCACCGGTCAACACCATGCCCCGCTCCGCCACATCCGACCCGAGCTCCGGCGGGGTCTGTTCCAGCGCGGTCTTCACCGCGCCCACGATACCCGACAAGGGCTCCTGCAGCGCCTCCAGGATCTCGTTGCTGTTCAGCACGAAGCTGCGCGGAATGCCCTCGGCAAGATTTCTGCCGCGTATCTCGATCTCCGTCACCTCGTTGCCGGGATAGGCCGAACCGATGGAATGCTTGACACGCTCTGCCGTTGCCTCGCCGATGAGCGTGCCGTAATTTCGCCGCACATAGTTGATGACGGCCTCGTCGAAGCGATCCCCGCCGATGCGGATGGACTCCGAGTATACGATGCCGTTCAGCGAGATGACGGCCACCTCGGTGGTGCCGCCGCCGATGTCGAGCACCATGGAACCGCTCGCCTCGCTGACCGGCATGCCGGCACCGATGGCCGCGGCCATCGGCTCCTCGATCAAGAACACGTCACGGGCCCCGGCACCGGCCGCGGACTCGCGGATGGCACGCCGCTCGACCTGTGTGGAACCGCACGGCACGCACACCAGCACGCGCGGGCTGGGACGCAGAAACTTGTTCTCATGCGCCTTGTGTATGAAGTGCTGCAGCATCTTCTCGGTCACCGTGAAATCGGCAATCACGCCGTCTTTCAGGGGTCGGATGGCGTTGATGTGCCCCGGGGTCCTGCCCAGCATCAGCTTGGCGTCGTTGCCGACCGCTGCGATGCTCTTGCTGCCGCCGGGCCCGCGCTCGGAACGGATGGCGACGACCGACGGTTCGTTGAGCACGATGCCCTGCCCGCGCGCGTAGATGAGCGTGTTTGCGGTACCCAGATCGATGGACAGATCGTTGGAGAAGAGGCCCCGAAGACGTTTGAACATGTGCTATTCGCTTGCAGATCGCCCCGTCCATCCCTTAAAACGGCGCGAAACCCTATGTATAATTTGCTTAAACTAAGAAAGCTAAGGCCCTAACCCCGTACAAATCTTATCAAATTTATCAGGGGCGAGTAACTTCGGGCAAGTGCCGCGGCAGATGAAGGCCGCCGGTCCTCCATCAGGTGCCACGAATGTCACTGGGAAAAGACGATGTTCAAGAAATCGCCCACCTGGCTCGACTGGCCGTGGACGATGAGGAAATTCCGACCTACGTTCGGGATCTGTCCAGAATCCTCGCGCTGGTCGAGCAGATGAACGCCGTGGAAACCCCCAGTGTCACCCCCATGGCACATCCTCTGGCCATGGAGCAGCGGCTCCGCCCGGACGCGGTCACCGAACCGAACGACAGGGAGGCCTGCCTCGCAACGGCACCGTGCACGCGCGACGGGCTCTATCTGGTTCCCAGGGTCATCGATTGACCCCGGATGATGCGCGTGATACCGGTCCTGCGGCGCGCGCGCGCACCGAGCCACGCGCGGTAGGGCAGACGCACACCATGCACACCAAATCCATCGCCGAGCTCGGCGCCGCGCTCAAGGCGCGGACCATTTCCAGCGTGGAGCTGACCGGCGCCTTCCTGGAGCGAATTCGTGCGTTCGACCCGCAACTGAACGCGTTCATCACGGTCCTCGGGGAGCAGGCGCTGGCCGATGCGCGTGAGGCCGACAAGCTGCTTGCCGCGCCCGATGCGCCGCCGCTTGCGGGCGTCCCGCTTGCGCACAAGGATATCTTCTGCACGCGCGGCGTGAAAACGTCCTGTGGGTCGCGCATGCTCGACAATTTCGTGTCACCCTACGACGCGACCGTGGTTGCACGCGCGCGTGCGGCGGGCATGGTGATGCTCGGCAAGACCAACATGGACGAGTTCGCCATGGGCTCCTCGAGCGAGAGCAGCTACTACGGGCCGGTACGCAACCCCTGGGATCTCGATCGCGTACCGGGCGGTTCCTCGGGCGGCTCGGCCGCCGCCGTCGCTGCCCGCCTGGCACCCGTCGCGACCGGCACCGATACCGGGGGCTCGATCCGCCAGCCCGCGGCGCTGTGCGGGCTGACGGGCATCAAGCCGACCTACGGGCGTGTGTCGCGCTATGGGATGGTCGCCTTCGCCTCCAGCCTCGATCAGGGGGGCTTAATCGGCCGCAGCGCCGAGGACGTGGCCCACGTGCTTGGCGTGATTGCCGGCGTCGATGCAAGAGATGCCACCAGCGTGGACCGGCCCGTGGACGACTATCCGGGGGCGCTCGCCGGCCCGCCCGAGCCATTGCGTGTGGGCGTGCCGCAAGAGTACTTCGGCGAGGGTGTGGACCCGCGCGTCGCGACCCTCGTCGAAGCTGCGATTGACGAGTTCGATTCACTGGGCATGAAGGCGGTCAGCATCAACTTGCCCAACACGGCGCTCGCCATCCCCACCTATTACGTGGTGGCACCCGCCGAGTGCTCGTCCAATCTGTCGCGCTTCGACGGCGTGCGTTACGGATTTCGCGCTGAAGCTCCGCGCGATCTCGCCGATCTGTACAAGCGATCGCGCGCCACGGGTTTCGGCCTGGAGGTCAAGAGACGCATCATGATCGGGACCTACGCGCTGTCCGCGGGCTATTACGACGCGTACTACCTCAAGGCACAGAAGCTGCGCCAGCTCATCAGCGACGATTTCCAGGCCGCCTTCGGGCGCGTCGACCTGATCCTCGGTCCTACATCACCCGGCGTGGCGTTCAAGCTGGGCGAGAAGACCGGCGATCCTGTCAGCATGTACCTATCGGACGTGTTCACCACGGCGATCAATCTCGCGGGCCTGCCGGCCGCCTCTATTCCGTGCGGCTTCGCCGACGGCCTGCCGGTGGGTTTGCAGCTCATAGGCAACTACTTCCAGGAAGGGCGCATACTGCACGCCGCACACCGCTACCAGCGCGCCAGCGACTGGCATCTGCGAACACCCCGGGACTTCCCGTGAGCACCACCGCGACACCATGGGAGCCGGTCATCGGCCTGGAAATCCACGCACAGCTCGCCACACGGAGCAAGATATTTTCCGGCGCTTCGACGGCTTACGGCGCTGAGCCCAACACCCAGGCATGCGTCGTCGACCTGGGGTTCCCCGGCGTCCTGCCGGTGCTCAATGCGCAAGCCGTGCGCATGGCAGTGATGTTCGGGCTCGCGATCAATGCCTGCATCGCGCGGCGTTCGGTGTTCGCAAGGAAGAACTACTTCTATCCGGATCTGCCCAAAGGCTATCAGATCAGCCAGTACGAGCTGCCCATCGTGCACCAGGGCGCCGTGCTGATCGATCTGTCCGACGGGACCCAAAAGCGCGTCGGCGTCACGCGCGCGCACCTCGAGGAGGACGCGGGCAAGTCCCTGCACGAGGACTTCCAGGGCATGACGGGAATCGATCTGAACAGGGCGGGCACACCGCTCCTGGAGATCGTCTCGGAACCCGATCTTCGCTCGCCCGCCGAGGCCATCGCCTACATGAAGAAAGTGCATGCCGTCGTCAGATATCTCGGGATCTGTGACGGAAACATGCAGGAGGGGTCGTTCCGCTGCGATGCCAATGTGTCCGTGCGACGGCGCGGAGTATCGCGGCTCGGCACCAGAACCGAGATCAAGAACTTGAACTCATTTCGCTTCGTCGAGCGCGCACTCGGCTTCGAGATCGAACGCCAGACGGCTCTGCTGGAAGACGGCGAGACCGTGCGCCAGGAGACGCGCCTGTACGATGCCGACCAGCACCGGACGCGCTCCATGCGCGGCAAGGAAGACGCCCACGACTATCGCTACTTTCCCGATCCGGATCTGCCGCCCGTGGTCTTGTCCGCAGAGTTTATCGAGTGCACGGGCGCCTCACTGCCGGAACTGCCGGATGCCAAGAGGCAGCGTTTCATCGACGACCATGGCCTGTCGGCCTACGATGCCGGCGTCCTCACCGCAGCCCGCGAAACGGCGGATTTCTTCGAGTCCGTGGTGTGCGCTGCAGGGGGCGAAGCCCGGCTCGCGGCGAACTGGGTAACGGGTGAGCTGGCCGCCGCGCTCAACCGCGAATCCATCGACATCAGCTCGAGCCCCGTCACCGCGTGCATGCTCGGCCTGATGATCAAGCGCATCGCGGATGGAACCATATCTGGCAAGATCGCGAAGACGGTGTTCGAGGCGATGTGGGCGGGCGAGCGCGATCCCGACCAGATTATCGAGGTGCGCGGACTCCAGCAGGTGACCGACAACGCGGTGATAGAGTCGCTCGTCGACGCGGTGATTGAACAGCATCCGGACCAGGCGGCCCAGTTCCGTGACGGTCAGGTCAAGGTGCTCGGCTTCCTGGTCGGGCGGGTGATGAAGGCATCACGCGGCAAGGCGAACCCGCAACAGGTCAACGACATCCTGCGGCAAAAGCTCACGCCTTGCGATTGACGCCGGCGGAGCACCGTGACCGGTTGCCATGGCGGCGTGAAATCCATTAGCATGCATTTTGGAATACTATATTGTATTCCAACACTTTTGTTGTCAAATGATTT
>CAZSDY010000043.1:0-18952 GCA_964605765.1 uncultured Ectothiorhodospiraceae bacterium
TCCCTGCGTGCGTCCGCCTCGCAACGCGCGTGTTGGGGGTAGCTCCTCGGCAGGCACAGCGTGCTCGCCGATGACATGCTCGCCAGGATCGAGCGTGACGGCCCGCTGCGCTCGCTCGACCTGGAGGGCCGCGGCGGCACGACGTGGTGGGACTTCAAGCTCGCCAAGCGCGTTGCCGAGGCATTGTGGAGCGCGGGCGTACTGGCGATCCGGGAGCGGCGGAACTTCCAGCGCAGCTACGATCTCCTCGAGCGTGTGATTCCCGCGGAGGTGCGTGCGCGGACCCTGAGCGAAGATGAGGCCTTCGATACACTGCTGCTCAAGGCGCTCGAGGGCCATGGATGGGCGAGCACCGGGACCGTTGCGGCCACCTGGCGCCTCACCGGCCACCGGGAGGCGTTGCTCACCTCACTTGGCCGGCTGCAGGAAACAGGGCGGATCATTGCCTGTGTGCTGCGCACCGGCGAACGTGCCATTGCCGGCTGGATACGCCCCGAGGACCGGGCACTCGCCGGGGCGCTCGAATCCGCCCGTCCGCGCCGCGACCGTGGCGTTGCGCTATCGCCCTTCGACCCGGTGCTCTGGGACAGGCAGCGCGTGCGCCTGTTGTTCGGATTCGAGCAGGTGCTCGAGATTTACAAGCCCGGGCCCGAGAGGCGCTTCGGCTACTACTGCCTGCCGGTGCTCAGCGGCGATCGGCTGGTCGCACGCGTCGATCTCAAGGCCGAGCGCCGTCGCCGCTGTCTGAGGGTGTTGTCGGTGCACTTCGAGCGAGCCAAGAAATCGGGAGCCGGCGATGCATGCGATACCGTGGCCGTGCAAGTAGCCGTCTCGCGCTTCGCACGCGCGGTCGGCCTCGCGGTGGCCGCGGAATGCAATGGGCTTAGGTCCATATTCCAGGGGCCCTCCTCGAGGACTCCAGAATGACCCCACTGGAGGTGTCGGCGACCCTAGAAGCCTCGGAAAAGCGCGCCAGAAAGGAGTCACGCTTCTCGGCGCAGCGAGCTGAAAACGACAGCGAATACTTCCGCGACCTCATACGCCGCGATCAGGAACAGAGCACGAAGCTCGAGGCGCTGAATGACGCCATTCAGGAGGGATTGGCGAGCGGCATCTCCAATCGCACGGTCGGTGAGATCTGGGCGGAAGCCGAAGCTCGATACAAGGGCGGGAATGCGTAGATGTCGCTTGTCGGTCCGTGCCGCAATCGACATCGCACGAATCGCGGACTACACGATCGAGCGGTTCAGCATCACCCAGGCGCGTCGTTACCGGATCGGGCTCGAGACTTGGTTCGACACGCACGCCGAGAATTCCCTGCTTGGCCGAAGCGCCGAGGAGTTCGCGCCGAACCTCAGGCGCTTCGAGCATGAGTCGCACATCGTCTTCTACGAACCGCGGGAGGAAAGTCTGCCGATCGTGCGCGTGTTGCACGAGAGCATGGATGCGCCAAGCCATCTCCAGCAGCGTGACGAGGAGGACCTGCTGGGAAGTCCCTACCTGCCCTCGGCGGTGCGTACCTTGAGGCCGTCGGTCGCGTTCGGCAACTGCGTGATGACGACACGATCCCCGGCGTGCAGATGCGGGCTTGCGACCAGCACCCGCGTCTCCCCCGATGGCGTCCTCAGCTCACCGATTCGTTCTATCTGAAGGCTCGTCATGCGATCATCGGTGAGCTTGAAAATGCGGTCGATCCCGTACACGGCTTCCAGCGGCAACGCCACCACGTCGTCGCGCGGCGGGAGCGTCATGATGACTTCAACGGTGCGCCCCACCTGCAGCCAGTCTGCGCCCGCGATGACCTTGAAGATGCCGTTGACCCCGCCACTGCCCGGTTGCACCTCCGCGGTCAGGCGATCGAGCACGGCCTCGATGCGGAGCCGATCGACCTCGGCGCGCGCCCGCAGCGCCACGTGATCGTGCAAGCTCGCGCGAACGGCGGGCAGATACCGGATCGGTATCTGGGCTTGCAGCTCGATGGCCGATATGTCGTACAAGCGCACGAGCTCGTCGCCGGCACGCACACGGTCGCCGGGTGCTATGAACACCTCCGCGATGCGGCCCGCAAACGGCGCGTCGATCTCGGCACGCGCGAGATCCAGGTCGGCGCGATCACGCAACGCCTCGGCGCGCGCCAGCCTGGCATTGTATTGCGCGAGACGGCTGCGGAACTCGCGAATCGCCATCTCGCGCGTGTCGAGCGCAAGGATCTGTCGCGCCTCGTCACGCATCGCGTTGTCGAGCTGTGACTGCGAGCCGACATTGGTGCGCGCCAGATCCCGGGCGCGCCCCAGGGCCTTGCGCGACAGCTCGAGCAGCCGTCTTTCCTGCTCGAGTGCACTCTGGTCGTTGCGGTAGCGGGTTTTCTCGGATTCGATCTGGGCACGAATCTCCGCCGCGTCGGCCTCGCGCTGGCGCTGCAGGAGCACGCTTTCGCGGTCATCGAGAGAGACGAGACGCTGCCCATCGCTCACCTGCTCGCCTTCCAGCACCCAGACAGCCTTCACGTCCGCGGTCACCGCCGCCGAGAGGCGCGACATTCTCGGGGACCCCACGCGCCCGTACAGGGTGAGCGTGGGCGCCATGGTGGCGGGCGTGACGACTTCCACGGAGACGATCCAGGTCTTCTCCTCGCCCTGCAACGGGCTCAAGCCGGGGCGGCTCGCGCGCAGGCCGGCAAACACCGCGACACCGACGAGAAGAATGACAATGGGAAGGATCCAGCGCACAGTCAGGATTATGCCTATTGGTGTATTGTTTCTCCATGTGCAGGCGATGAAGATTCGGCCACCCTCAGCCAGACCTCCTGCGTTGCAAGGCGTGGAGAGTCAACCAGATCTGCTGAAAGGCCGGAATACGCAACTCGGACTGAGAATTCCTTGATGCCCCGTGAGGGAGTGAGATCGATGAAGCCGACGCTGATTTCCCCGCATGCCAGCGACACCCTGAAACCGTGCCTCCTCGCTACGCACGCGCGCGAGGCGGAACGCGAGCGGGCTGCGACACTTCCCCGCGTGCGTTGCAGCTCGCGCGAGGCGGGCGATTTGATCATGCTGGGCATCGGCGGGTTCACGCCGCTCTCGGGGTTCATGGCACAGGCCGACTGGGTGGGCGTTTGCGAGGACATGCATACGGCGCAGGGCGTGTTCTGGCCCATCCCGATCACGCTCTCCACCGATGAGGACACCGCCGGCGCGATTGATCCGGGCAGCGATGTTGCCCTGGTGACGGCCGATGGCGCAGAGTTGCTGGCCACCATGACGGTGACCGAGAAGTATACCGTCGACAAGATGCGCGAATGCCGCTCCATATTCAGAACCACCGAGATCGAACACCCCGGTGTGGCCATGGTCATGCGCCAGGGCGCCGTCAATCTGGCGGGGCCGGTCAGGGTGCTGGGCGACGGTGGCTTTGCAGCCGCCCACGGCGCGCTGTTCCTGACCCCGGCCGAGACCCGGGCGCTGTTCGAGCGCAAGGGGTGGTCGAGCGTGGCCGCTTTTCAGACGCGCAATCCCATGCACCGCTCACACGAGTACCTGGCGAAGATCGCCGTCGAGACCTGTGACGGTGTGCTCATCCATTCACTGCTCGGTAACCTGAAGGCGGGGGACATTCCAGCCGATGTGCGCGCGCGCGCCATCGCGGCACTCATCGAGGGGTACTTCGTGCCCGATACCGTGGTGCACGCCGGTTATCCGCTGGACATGCGTTACGCCGGACCGCGCGAAGCTCTGCTGCACGCGCTCTTTCGGCAGAACTACGGTTGTTCACATCTTCTCGTCGGGCGGGATCACGCGGGCGTGGGTGACTACTACGGCCCGTTCGACGCCCACCACATCTTCGACGAGATCCCCACCGGCGCGCTCGCCATCAAGGCGATGAAGATCGACTGGACGTTCTGGTGCAAGCGCTGCGCGAGCATGGCTTCCATGCGCACCTGTCCGCACGAGCCCGCCGATCGCCTGCTGTTGTCGGGGACGAAGCTGCGCAAGCTGCTTTCCGAGGACCAGCCGGTGCCCGACAACTTCAGTCGGCCCGAGGTGCTCGCCGTGCTGCGCGAGTACTATCGCGGGCTGAGCAAGGAGGACAACGTCGAGGTGACACTCGCGGGGCACTCGGCGCGCTGACAAGCTGTCGAATAAATCCGGTCTTTCGCGACTTGCGTGCGCCTCATGGATGCATCGGGGATTATCGAGCGCGTCGATTGTTTGACGGATCGAGCAAGCCCAGGACCGCGTCTTCTGCGCGGCCAGCCGAAGACTGACAGGGGATCCGTTGACGATGTCCTGTAAACGCACGGCTATGCGCCCGCCGCACGCGGCCACCCGCGTGCTGGGGCTCAGCGCTTCATGGATTCGAAGAATTCGTCGTTCGTCTTGGTGATCTTGAGCCTGTCGATCAGGAACTCCATGGCCGCGACCTCGTCCATGGGGTGCAGGAGCTTGCGCAGGATCCAGCACTTCTGCAGCACGTCGGGCTTGGTCAGCAGCTCCTCACGCCGCGTCCCGGAGCGGTTGATGTTGATGGCCGGGTAGATGCGCTTTTCGTGCAGCTTGCGCTCCAGGTGAAGCTCGCTGTTGCCGGTGCCCTTGAACTCCTCGTAGATGACCTCGTCCATACGTGATCCGGTGTCGACGAGTGCCGTCGCGATGATGGTGAGGCTGCCGCCTTCCTCGATGTTTCTCGCCGCGCCGAAGAAGCGTTTAGGGCGCTGCAGGGCGTTGGCGTCCACGCCACCCGTCAGCACCTTGCCCGAGGAGGGTACCACCGTGTTGTAGGCCCTCGCGAGACGGGTGATGGAGTCGAGCAGGATCACCACATTGCGCTTGTGCTCGACCAGGCGCTTGGCTTTTGCAATCACCATCTCGGCGACTTGCACGTGACGGCTCGCCGGCTCGTCGAAGGTGCTCGAAACCACCTCGCCGCGTACCGATCGGGACATCTCCGTCACTTCTTCCGGGCGCTCGTCGATCAGCAGCACGATGAGGTAGACCTCGGGGTGATTGGTCGCGATGGAGTGCGCGATGCTCTGCAGCATCACGGTCTTGCCCGCCTTGGGCGGTGAGACGATGAGCCCGCGCTGGCCCATGCCCATCGGTGCAACCAGCTCGATGACGCGCGGCGTCAGGTCCTCGGTGCTGCCGTTGCCCTTCTCCAGATGGAACCGATCGTCGGGAAAAAGTGGCGTCAGGTTCTCGAACAGGACCTTGGTTCTCGCGTTATCCGGGTTGTCGAGATTGATCTGGTCGACCTTGAGCATCGCGAAATAGCGCTCGCCCTCCTTGGGCGGGCGAATCTTGCCGGCCACCGTATCGCCGGTCCTGAGGCCGAAGCGCCGGATCTGGCTCGGCGAGACGTAGATGTCGTCGGGTCCGGCGAGGTAAGAGCTGTCCGCGGATCGCAGGAACCCGAATCCGTCCTGCAGGATCTCCAGCACGCCATCGCCATAGATATCCTCGCCCTTCTTGGCGTGTGCCTTGAGCAGGGAAAAGATGATGTCCTGCTTCCTGGCCCGGGCGGTTCCTTCTATGCCCATCTCTTGCGACAGGGTGAGCAATTCGGGCGCAGGGAGCTGTTTGAGTTCCGTTAGGTTCATAGATTCATGTGATCCATCGTGGCGCGGATCCGGGAATGGGTTGAGTGTGCGGGACGTAACCCGCGTAAAAGCTTACTTAGAAAGGGCTTCCGGATATCGAAAAATTCGGGATGTGCAACCAAACGGCGGTGATGCGCCGCATGAGCTTAACTTAGCACGCGGCCAGAGCTTCGTCTAGCCCGTGAACGTACTCATTCACGCATCCGGTCCACATTCGACTCCGGGTGGCTGCGGATTGTCCGTGCGAAATCACGCCCAGCGGTGCGGGCGAGATGACATGCGACTCACATATTGCTGTCGATGAACGCGGCAAGCTGCGACTTGGTAACCGCGCCGACCTTGGTTGCCTCCACATTGCCCCCCTTGAACAGCATGAGCGTGGGAATGCCGCGTATCCCGTACTTGGGCGGGGTCTCGGCATTGTCATCGATATTGAGCTTTGCGATCTTCAGCCGTCCCGCGTATTCTTCCGCGATCTCTTCCAGTACCGGGGCAATCATCTTGCAGGGGCCGCACCATTCCGCCCAATAGTCCACAAGTACGGGGTCTTCCGACCTCAGTACGTCCTTATCGAAGCTTTCATCCGTGACGTGAACGATGTTGTCGCTCATTGAGGGTTCTCCAGCGAGGGATGGTGTGATTGTGAGCGGAATACCGCGCGCATTTCAAGTGGAAAAAATGTCTGAGCAAAATCGCGAGGTTATATGACGCAGCCACTTCTGAGCGGCCTCGCGTTCAGCGAGCTGGACCTCGAGCCGGCCCTGTTGAAGGGCGTCGAGGAAGCCGGGTTTCGCAACTGCACGCCGATTCAGGCCGAGGCGCTGCCGTTGATGCTGGCCGGCAATGACGTGGAAGGCCAGGCACAGACCGGCACCGGCAAGACAGCCGCCTTTCTGCTGGGCGCCATGCACTGGATCATGGGCCACGATCTGCCCGCATATTGCGAGCACGATCAACCCAGGGTGTTCATCGTCGCGCCCACACGCGAGCTCGCGGTGCAGATACACAAGGACGCGCTGGTGCTGGGCGCGCATACGAACTTCCGGATAGGCGTGGTTTTCGGTGGCACCGGCTACGACACGCAGCGCCAGATGCTCAAGGACGGGCTCGATATCCTGATCGGAACGCCGGGACGCCTCATCGATTACTTCAAGCAGGGCGTGTTCAGCCTGAAGAGCGTTCAGGTCGCCGTGATCGACGAGGCCGACCGCATGTTCGACCTCGGGTTCATCCGTGACATCCGTTATCTGCTGCGGCGTATGCCGCGGGCGGACAAGCGGCTCAACATGCTGTTCTCCGCGACGCTTTCCTACCGCGTGACGGAGCTCGCCTACGAGCACATGAACAACCCGACGGCTGTCAACGCCTCGACCGACAAGATCACTGTCGAGCGTGTCAGCCAGCATCTCTATCACGTATCCAAGGAAGACAAGATCGCGCTGCTGATCGGGCTGCTGAGACGCATCAACGCGACCCGTACGCTGGTCTTCGTGAACACCAAGCGCAGCGGCGAAAAGCTGTGCGACTTTCTGCGCGCCAACGAGGTCGACGCGGACATGCTGTCCGGCGACGTACCGCAGCGAAAGCGCTTGCAGTTGTTGGAGCGATTCTGTAACGGCGATCTGGCATTGCTGGTGGCGACCGACGTCGCCGCGCGGGGCTTGCACATCCCGGACGTGAGCCACGTCTTCAACTTCGATCTGCCGCAGGACGCGGAGGACTATGTGCACCGCATCGGGCGCACGGCCCGAGCGGGGGCCAGCGGCGACGCGGTGAGCTTCGCCTGTGAGGAGTACGTCTACTCGTTGATTGATATCCAGGCCTTCATCGGGCAGAGCATTGCCGTCGAGCCGGTCGATGACGGGCTGCTGGCCGAGGTCAAGCAGCCCACGTCAAGGACCTCGTATGGCGCGCGCCACGCTCGGGGGCGGGCGCGGCACGACACGACGCGCCGACGCGCAGGCGGCCCACGTGGACGCCACCGTGGTGTCCAGGGGCGCTCGGGCAAGGACCATTGACCCGACCCCATTCCCCGGCTTTATTTTCCGTGTGAATGTGAGATAGTACCTGAGCAGAAAGGTCGATATTTCTCTTGCGAAGGCGCACAGCCGCCAAGAAAACGTTTTTGTGTGGGCTTGATCGCAATCATTTATCGCTTTGCGATCTTTGCGATCCGGCGAGAGTTGTTCTTTCTGGATGGAATACGAGCGTGTGCGTTTGATCACGTGCAGGTGTGCGCGTGGCAGGTCGGAATTGGAGACTCGAGATGGTGACGGCAGCAAGGATTCTGATCACCCTGATCGCGGTTCTCGTGCTTTTCGGCTGTGGCCAGAAAGGCTCGCTTTACCTGCCGTCCGATGCCGGCCGGGATCAGGACGAAGAGCAGCAGACGAACTGACCGGCTGGCTCTGAAGCGGTATAGGCAGGCATGGACGGTTTCGAGTACCGCGACGGGCGCCTTTGCGCGGAGGGGGTCAGCCTGGGCGCCGTCGCCGAGGCCTACGGCACCCCCTGCTATGTCTATTCGCGGGCGATGCTGGAGCGCAACTGGGCGGCGTTCTCCGCACCGCTGGCCGGGCACCCTCATCTCATCTGTTACTCGGTAAAGGCGAATTCCAACCTCGCCGTGCTGGACGTGCTGGCGCGGCTCGGTTCGGGATTCGATATCGTATCCGTGGGTGAGCTGGAGCGCGTGCTGGCCGCCGGCGCGGACCCGGCTCGTGTGGTCTTTTCCGGTGTCGGCAAGGCGACGTCCGAGATCAGGCGTGCCCTGCAAGTGGGCATCGGCGGATTCAACGTGGAATCTGCCGCCGAGCTCGAGAGAGTCAACCGGGTGGCGGGTGAGCTGGGCTCGAGCGCACCCATATCGGTGCGCGTCAACCCGGATGTCGATCCGCAGACCCATCCCTACATCGCGACCGGGTTGCACGAGCACAAGTTCGGGATCCCTATAGCCGATGCGAGATCGGTCTATGAGCGCGCCCTGACGTTCCCCCACCTGCGCGTGCGCGGTATCGACTGCCACATCGGATCCCAGTTGACGAGTCTGGGGCCGTTCGTCGAAGCCTTCGAGCGGATTCTGGCGCTGGTCGATGCACTGGATGGGCACGGCGTACGGCTGCAGTCCATCAACGTGGGCGGCGGGCTCGGCATACGCTACCGCGACGAGACGCCGCCCGACCCGGAGGCGCTCGTCACGGCCCTGCTGGGTGCGCTCGATGGCCGGTCGCTCGAGCTCGATCTGGAGCCCGGCCGCGCCATTGCCGGCAACGCGGGCGTGCTCCTCACCCGGGTCGAATACCTGAAGGCCAATCGGGCGAAGCATTTTGCCGTGGTGGATTGCGCCATGAACGATCTGCTGCGCCCCGCGCTCTACGGTGGTTGGCACGACATCGTTCCCGTCGATGAGCGCAACGCCGAGATGGCCGAGGAACGCGTCTACGATGTGGTCGGCCCGGTATGCGAGTCGGGCGATTTTCTCGGCAAGAACCGCGCGCTTCGCGTGAATGAGGGGGCGTTGCTCGCCATACGGTCCGCGGGGGCTTACGCTTTCTGCATGAGTTCCAACTACAATTCGCGGCCACGTCCCTGCGAGGTCATGGTCGACAGTGATCGCCACCAACTGGTGCGCGAACGTGAAACAGTGCGTGGTCTGTTCGCCGGCGAGCACGTGTTGACCGGGCTCGGGCCTTGAGGCGGCGAAGCCGCATTGCCGGGCCAGGACCCCATGGAGTAGCGTGATGAGCGGACAGCCAAAGGCGGTGGCGCTGATCTCGGGCGGGCTTGACTCCATGCTGGCCGCCAAGCTGCTGATGGCGCAGGGGGTTCATGTCGAGGGTCTCAATTTTTTCACAGGTTTTTGCGTGGAAGGTCACACGCACGCCATTCGGCGGCGTGCGGGGCCCAGGCGCAACAACGCGCTCTGGGTGGCCGAGCAGCTCGGCATCAAGCTGCACCTCATCGACGTGGTCGAGGAGTACAAGGACATCGTCATCAATCCAAGGCACGGCTACGGCGCCAACCTCAACCCATGCCTGGATTGCAAGACGTTCATGGTTGCTAAGGCTTTCCGCTGGATGAACGAGCGCGGCTTTGATTTCATCATCACCGGGGAGGTCATCGGCCAGCGGCCCAAATCGCAGCGCCGTGACACGATGCCCGTTGTCGCCCGCGAGTCCGGTGCGCACGACAGGCTCCTGCGACCGCTTTGCGCGCGCTCGCTGCCTCCCACGCTGGCGCAGCGCGAAGGATGGGTCGATGTCAGCAAGCTGCCGGTATGCGGGGGGCGCACGCGAAAGCCGCAGATCGCGCTCGCCAGGGAGTTCGGCATCGATGATTATGCCCAGCCGGCGGGCGGCTGCTGCTTTCTCACCAACAAGCAGTACTCGGCGAAGCTCTCCGATCTGTGGGGCTCGCGAGGAGAGCGCGACTACGAGCTCGACGACATCCTGCTGCTGAAGGTGGGACGCCACCTGAGGCCAAGGCCGCATTTCAAGCTCATCATCGCGCGCGAGGACGGCGAGAACAAATTTCTGTGGGGCTACCGGCGGCAGTTCGTGTGCTTGCGCGCGGTGAGTCATCCGGGTCCCCTGACGCTGGTCGATGGGAAGCTGGAGGAGGACGACGATATGCATCTCGCGGCCGCGATTACCGCGCGTTACAGTCAGGGGCGGGACGCCGACGAGGTGGAAGTGGAGGTCACGGCTCCCGATGGCACGACTCAATCGATCACGGTGCCGCCAACGCCTGCCGACAAGGTTCCCCCCGAGTGGTTCATATGAGTCGTCACGCGCTCGATGCGCGGCGCTTGCTGTGTCCCTTGCCCGTCATCAGGGTGCAGGACCGCGTGTGCACGCTCGCCGCGGGCGATCTGCTCGAGGTGGCCTTCACCGACCCCGGTGCATTGAATGACATACCGGCCTGGTCGCGTATCAACGGGCATGCAATCGTCGAAGTGCGCGAAGGAGACGACGAGCATGCGATTGTCATCCGGGTAGGCGGTCAGCCCGGGGCTAAAGAGACATGACTCACTCCCCCCCGGCCAGTGGCGAGGCTCGGTACGCGCTGATGCGCAAGGTGACATTGGTCGGGGCGGTGGTGAATCTGCTCCTCGTCGTCGCCAAGCTCGCCGGTGGCTGGCTGGCGCATTCACAGGCGCTCATTGCCGACGGCATACACTCGCTGTCGGATCTGGCCACCGATGTCCTGGTCCTTGTTGTCGCCAAGCACACGCACCGCGACGCCGACGAGGATCATCCTTACGGTCATGGACGCATAGAGACGGCGGCTACGGTGGGCCTGGGTGTTGCGCTGATTATCGTCGCGGCGGCCATCGCCTACGATGCCGTCGAGCGCCTGGTGCATCCCGAGCGCCTGATGCATCCCGGGGCCCTGGCGCTCGTCGTCGCCGTGCTGTCCGTGGTCAGCAAGGAGGCCGTGTATCGCTACACCCTGCACCATGCCGAGCGCTTGCGCTCCGGCATGCTGCGCGCCAACGCCTGGCACCACCGCAGTGATGCCCTATCCTCGGTTGCCGTGATAGTGGGCGTATCGGGTGCCATGGCGGGATTCGCGTACGTGGACTCCATCGCGGCGCTGGTGGTGGGCGCGATGGTCGGCAAGATCGGATGGGACCTCGCGAGGAGCAGCGTGCGCGAGCTCGTCGATACCGGGCTCGAGCCCGGCGAGATTGCCGGCATCCACCAAACGATCATGTCCATCGACGGTGTCGAGGCGCTGCACATGCTGCGCACGCGACGCATGGGCGGGAAGATTCTCATCGATGTGCACATCATCCTGGCCAATGCGCGCCTCAGCGTTTCCGAGGGCCACCAGATCAGCGAGACGGTGCGCGCGAGGCTCATGAGTCGCGACAAGGACATCATGGACGTGATGGTGCATATTGATCCGGAAGACGATGAACTGTCGGCGCCGAACGACCGCCTGCCGCTGCGCGCCGATCTGCTGCGCCGCTTGCAGGCGCAATGGCGGGATGTGGACGGGGCACAGCACATTCGCGATATCAATCTGCATTATTTCAACGGTAAGATTGACGTCGAGGTGACCTTGCCTGTCGATTTGGCGCGCGATGCGGCGAAGGTGCGCGCACGGCGCGAGGCGTTCAACCGGACGGTGGCCGATGACCACGATGTCTGCGAAATCCGGCTGCTCTATGGCTAAGTGCACCAATCGGGTGCCTGCGCGACCCTCGCGCGCACTATACTGGTGCGTGGAGGGTGTGCTCTGGCGGCGCGGATCGCGCCCCGATAACGCGCGCGGGTCCCCGATGTCGGCGTAACGGTTGGCCACCTTGCTGCGTCCCGGCACAATGGCACGATAAGTGCATGGCTCGGGCATCGGATCTGGGCCAGGGTTATACGGCTGGATGACGGAAACGAACCGGCAGGCCGTTCTTGGCGCTTTGAAAATTTATCCTGGAAGTATTTACCTGACTGCAAATCGGAGGCATCCATGTCCGCGCAAGATGTGCTGAAGTTGATTAAAGACGAAGAGGTCAAGATGGTCGACCTGCGTTTCACCGACACCCGGGGCAAGGAGCAGCATATCAGCGTGCCCGCCGGCATGCTCGACAGCGAGTTCCTGGAAGACGGGAAGATGTTCGACGGCTCGAGCATCGCAGGATGGAAAGGCATCAACGAATCGGACATGGTCCTCATGCCGGAACCCGCCACGGCGGTGATGGATCCGTTCTCTGACGAGAATACCCTGATCCTGCGTTGTGACGTCCTGGAGCCCGCGACGATGGAAGGCTACGACCGTTGTCCACGCTCCATTGCCAAGCGTGCCGAGGCGTATCTCAAGGCCACGGGAGTAGCCGATGCCGCTTATATCGGTCCCGAGCCGGAGTTCTTCGTGTTCGATGACGTGCGCTGGGGTGACGACATGAGCGGCGCGTTCTACAAGATAGATTCGGAAGAGGCGTCGTGGAACTCGGGTCGCGGCTACGAGGATGGCAACATGGGGCATCGCCCCGGCGTGAAGGGTGGATATTTCCCGGTGCCGCCGGTCGATTCGCTGCACGACGTGAGAACCGCCATGTGTCTTGCCATGCAGGACATGGGCGTTGTCGTGGAGGTGCACCATCACGAGGTTGCCACCGCCGGGCAGTGCGAGATCGGCACGCAGTTCAACACGCTGGTGCGAAAGGCCGACGAGTTGCAGATCCTCAAGTATTGCGTACATAACGTTGCGCATGCCTACGGCAAGACCGCGACCTTCATGCCGAAGCCTTTGGTCGAGGACAACGGCAACGGGATGCACGTGCATGCATCGCTCGCCAGGGATGGGACCAATGTGTTCGCGGGTGAGAAGTACGCGGGCCTGTCCGAGACGGCGCTGCAGTTCATCGCCGGCATCTTCAAGCACGCCCGTGCGCTCAATGCGTTCACGAATTCCGGGACCAACAGCTACAAGCGCCTGGTACCCGGCTTCGAGGCGCCGACGCTGCTCGCCTATTCCGCACGCAACCGGTCTGCTTCCATTCGCATCCCGCATGCGGCGTCGCCCAAGGGCAGGCGTCTCGAGGTGCGGTTCCCGGATTCCAGCGGCAACCCCTACTTCATCTTCGGCGCGATCATGCTGGCCGGTCTCGACGGCGTGCTGAACAAGCTCGAGCCCGGTGCGCCACTCGACAAGGACCTGTATGACCTGCCGCCCGAGGTGGAGAAGGACATTCCCACGGTGGCGAGCTCGCTCGAAATGGCGATCGATGCGCTCGACGAGGATCGCGAGTTTCTGCTTGCCGGTGACGTGTTTTCCAATGATGCCATCGATGCCTATATCGAGCTGAAAATGGAGGAGGTGACGCGCTTTCGCATGACCACGCACCCCATCGAGTTCGACCTGTATTACAGCCTCTAGCGCTCGCGCCGCTCGTGGCCCCCCGGACGTGCAAGGGGGGCCACATCCGGTTGAGTGCCCCGCATCCCTTGTCTATGCTTTTGGCATGTCCCATGTGATGGCCTTGATCCTGCTCGCCACGGTAGCTTTGCCTGCCGGCGCGGATGTGTACAAGTGGGTCGACACGCAAGGCAACGTCACCTATTCAGACACGCCGCAACCGGGTGCCGAGGAGATTGACATAGGGCCTCTACAGACATACGAGGCTCCCGCGTTGCCGCGCTTCGAGCCCACGCCGAAGGAGCCCGAGCCTCCCGGCTACGGCGAGTTTCGCGTCATCATGCCCACGGACGACGAGACGCTGCGCGACAACGGGGGCAACATCGAGATCAAGCTCGCCTTGAGCCCGCAGTTGTCCGGCACGCACAAGCTTGCGATCTTCATGGATGGCAGAGACCTCGGCGGTGACGGGCGCGCCATGTCGGTCAACGTGCAAAACGTTGACAGGGGTACGCATACGGTGTACGCGACCGTTGTCGACGAGAAGGGCAAGCAAGTGGCGAAAACCCGGTCGGTGACGTTCTATCTGCACCGCGGCTCGCTCCTGAACTGACAGGGGTATGCTGCTCGACCGTTCGCTCGATCAAGCGGTTCTCGACAACCTGAGCACGGCTGTTGTCGTTCTGGATGACGAGTGCCGTGTCATCGGGCTGAATCTCGCCGCCGAGGCGTTGTTCGACACCAGTGCCAACAACGTGCGGGGCTCGAGCGTGGCGCAACTGCTGCCGGCCGGTCGCCTGCACGAGCGCGCGTTGCGGCGCGTGCTGCACTCGTCGCAGACATTGACCGAGCGGGAAATGCGCCTGTCCTTGCCGGGGGAGCGGCAGGTGACGGTCGACTGCAGCGTCACGCCGGTCGGTGATGAGGGCGATTTTCTTCTGGTGGAGCTGGCGCACATCGATCACCACCGGCGCATCGCGCACGAGGAGTGGCTGGTGGCGCAGAATCATTCCGTTCGCGCGCTCATTCGCGGTCTCGCCCACGAGATCAGAAATCCACTGGGTGGCTTGCGCGGCGCCGCGCAACTTCTAGGCCGCGAGCTCGGGGACGCGTCGCTTACCGAGTACACGGACGTTATCATTCGTGAGGCCGACCGCTTGCAGCATCTGCTGGAGCGCATGCTGGGACCGCGGACGGTGCCGCGCTTCACCATGGTGAACGTGCATGAGATCGTCGAGCGCGTGCGCACGTTGATGTGTGCGGAGATCCCCGATGGCGTGCAGGTGTGCCGCGACTACGACCCGAGCATCCCCGAGATCCGCGCCGACCCGGACCTGCTCATTCAGGCGACCCTGAACGTTGCCCGCAACGCCGTGCAGGCGGTCAGGGGCGAGGGCCGCATCGTGTTGCGCACGCGCGTGCACCAGCAATCCACCATCGGTTCGCACAAGCACCGCCTGGTCATCGCCATCGATATCGTGGACACGGGCCCCGGCGTGCCGCCCGCGCTGCGCGAGCACATCTTCTATCCCATGATCAGCGGCCACGCCGAAGGCACTGGACTGGGGTTGCCCATCGCACAATCGCTGGTCAATCAGCATGGCGGGGTGGTCGAGTTTTACCGGGAGAAGGGTGAGACCACCTTCAGGATCCTGCTGCCCGAAAAGGGGCCAGGTTTATTTTGCCGCATTTCTACTGACAGTTTGTCTTCCCATGATAGAAAATAAACCTGACCCCTTTTTGCCTGAAATCTGGGTCGCGGACGACGACCAATCCATACGCTGGGTGTTGAAGCGGGCACTGGGCGCCGCGGGGCTGCGGGTTGTCGAGTTCGATTCCGCCGAACGGCTCCTGGAAGCGCTCGGCAATGCCGATCCCGATGTCGTCGTGTCCGACATCCGCATGACCGGCATGGACGGTTTGGCGCTGCTCGAACGACTGGCGGGCGTGCGGCCCGACCTGCCTGTCATCATCATGACGGCCTACTCCGATCTCGACAGCGCCGTATCCGCTTTTGGCGCGGGCGCTTTCGAATACCTGCCTAAACCCTTCGACGTGGACGAGGCGGTGAGCCTGGTGCGCCGCGCGCTCGACAGTAAACCGGTTGTCGCCGGTGTCGCGCGAGGATCCGAGGCGGGCAACGTGCCCGAGATCCTCGGCTCGGCGCCGGCCATGCAGGAGGTCTTCAGGGCCATCGGGCGATTGGCGCGTTCGCACATGACGGTGCTGATCACGGGTGAGTCGGGCACCGGCAAGGAGCTGGTCGCGCGGGCCTTGCATCGCCACAGCCCGAGAGCTGAGGCCCCGTTTATCGCGCTCAACACCGCAGCCATCCCCCGTGAGCTGCTGGAATCCGAGCTGTTCGGCCATGAACGCGGCGCGTTCACCGGTGCCCAGACGCAGCGCCGCGGCCGCTTCGAGCAGGCCGACGGGGGCACGCTGTTTCTCGATGAGATCGGGGACATGCCGTCCGATCTGCAGACGCGGTTGCTCCGGGTACTGGCGCAAGGCGAGTTCTACCGCGTCGGCGGTCACGCGCCGATTCGTGTCGATGTGCGTATCCTCGCCGCCACCCACCAGCGCCTGGAGCACAAGGTCGAGCAGGGCCAGTTTCGCGAGGACCTGTTCCACCGCATCAACGTGATTCGCGTGCACGTACCGGCGCTGCGCGAGCGCTGCGAGGACATTCCCGTCCTGCTG
Source organism: uncultured Ectothiorhodospiraceae bacterium (assembly GCA_964605765.1). Classification (GTDB taxonomy): domain Bacteria; phylum Pseudomonadota; class Gammaproteobacteria; order HK1; family HK1; genus CAZSDY01. The sequence continues at coordinate 16,157 of CAZSDY010000043.1, forward strand.
CGCCATTTTCTGACGAGCGCGGCGAGCGAGCTGGGCGTGGCGCCGAAAAGCGTCTCCGCGCGGGCCGAGGCAGACCTCGTCGCATCGGCTTGGCCGGGCAACGTGCGCCAGATGGAGAACACCTGCCGCCTATTGACCGTGATGGCCGCCGGCAGCGAGATCCGGCAAGGCGACCTGCCCGCCGAGATCCGCGGCGAGGCGGCGCATGCGGGTGGCCATGACTGGTGCGACAGTCTCGCCGGTTGGGCGCGGGCGGTGCTCGCGAGTCACCGTTCGGATCTGCTGGCCCAGGCACTGCCGGACTTCGAGCGGACCTTGATCCGGGTAGCACTGGAGTGTGCCGGGGGCAAACGCCGGGAGGCCGCCAGGCTGCTCGGCTGGGGTCGCAACACGCTCACCCGCAAGATGCAGGCCTACGATATGGATTGATGAGAATCACGGTCCGGGCTCGCCTCTGTGCGGGCAGCGAGCCAGGCCTCGACCTCGTCAGCGCCCCCGATGAGCCGCCCACCGACGAACACCTGCGGCATGCTCGGCGCGCCGCTCACCGCCCGCAGCGCACGTTCGGTGTAGTCGCGGTTGAGCTCCAGGGCCTCGTAGGCGATTCCGGTGCGCTCGAGCGCCGCCCGCGCGCGCGTGCAGTGGGCGCAGCCCCTGCGCCCGAAGAGCACGACGTCCAGGGGTTTGGGCCCCGCCGGGGCGAGATAGGCGAGCATGGTGTCCGCGTCCGAGACCTCGTAGGGATCACCGGGTTTCTCGGGCTCGACGAACATCTTCTCGATGACGCCATTGCGCACCAGCATGGAGTAGCGCCAGGAGCGCTTGCCGAAGCCGAGCGCCGAACGGTCTACCAGCATGCCCATGGCCGCGGTGAGTTCACCGTTGCCGTCAGGCAGGAAGCTGATATTGCCCGCACGCTGCGCCACGCGCCAGGCCTCCATCACGAAGGCGTCGTTGACCGAGACGCAGACGATCTCATCAACACCGAGACGCGAGAACTCCGGCGCCAGCTGCTCGTAGCGCGGCACGTGGGCCGAGGAGCAGGTCGGCGTGAACGCCCCTGGAAGAGAAAAGACAACCACGGTCCTGCCTTCGAAGATCGACCGCGTGGAACGCTCCACCCACTCATGGCCACGCCGTGTGCGGATGATTACTTCGGGCACCCGCCGCCCCTCCATCGTTGCTTTCGCACTCATCTGTCTGACTCCCGTGTGAAATTGTCGGATTCGCCCGCGGCCGGCGCCTTCAGTCAGCCTCGAGCAGGCTGCGCAGCATCCACGCGTTCTTCTCGTGGACCTGCATGCGCCGCGTGAGCAGGTCGGCGCTCGGCTCGTCGCGAGCCTCGTCGACCGCCGGAAAGACCTGCCGCGCCGTGCGCACTACCGTCTCCTGTGCGACCGCGAGCCGGCGGGTCATTTCCGTCGCTCCTGGCTCGTCGTTCTCTTCGGCCACCGAGGAGAGCTCGGCGAAGGCCCGGTAGGAGCCCGGCGCCCGGAAGCCGAGCGCCCGGATCCGTTCGGCCATCTCATCGACCGCGACGGCGAGCTCGGTGTAATGCTGCTCGAACAGCGCGTGCAGCGACGTGAACTGCGGCCCGGTCACATTCCAGTGGTAGTTGTGGGTCTTGAGGTACAGGGTGTAGCTGTCGGCCAGCAGCCGCGAGAGCCCGTCGGCGATCGCCGCGCGCTGCGTCTCGGGAATACCGATGTTGGTTGCCTGCATGTCGTATCTCCTCGATGAGTGAGCATGTGAGCGGCTACCATACGCGAGCCACAACAATCTGAAAATCAGTATATTTGTATTATTGTATTCGTATTTTTATACTAAACATCTGACCGCCGCCGAGTGTTCGGGATGCCCCGCCTGCCCACCGTCAAGCAGCTTCGCTACTTCGCCGCGCTGGCCGCACAGCGCCACTTCCGCAAGGCCGCCGAGGCCTGCTTCGTCTCCCAGTCGGCCTTCAGCGTCGCCATCCGCGATCTCGAGACCTTGCTCGGCATGCGGCTCGTGGATCGCACCAACCGCTCGGTTACCATCACCCGGGTGGGGCAGGAGGTGGCGGCGCAGGCGCGCCTTTGCCTGCGCGACATCGAGGACCTGGTGGAAGTGGCGCGGGCAGAGCGCGCGCCGCTGGCGGGAGCGCTGCGTCTCGGCGTCATCCCCACCATCGCGCCGTTCCTGCTGCCGCGCCTGCTGCCGCGCCTGCGCCGCGCCTATCCGGCCCTGAAGCTCTACCTTCAGGAGGACACCACCGTGCGCATCCACGGCGCGTTGATGGAGGGGGACCTGGATCTGCTTCTGCTCGCGCTGCCCTTCGAGCTGCGCAATGTGGAGGTGCTGGCGTTGTTTCGCGATCGTTTCCTTCTCGCGTGCCGCAAGGCAACGCGGCTGGTGGACCCGAAGCGCTTGCGATTCAGCCGCCTGGACGCCGGCAGCGTGCTGCTACTCGAGGACGGGCATTGCCTGCGCGATCACACGCTGGCCGCGTGCCGCCTTCGCAACCGCGATGCCGTGAGCCGCTTCTCGGCGAGCAGCCTGCTCACCCTGGTCGAAATGGTGGATGCGGACCTCGGCGTGACCTTCCTCCCGGAGATGGCCGAGGGCTCGGCCCTGCTGCGCAACACGCGCGTTGAGACCTACCCGGTGCCGGGCGGCGGCCACCGGGAGATCGGGCTCGTCTGGCGGCGCGGCAGCGCACGGGCAATGGAGTTCGGGCGTTTCGGAGAATTCCTGCGCGACAATCGCGTGTAGCGCGGGCTTCTGGCGCAAGTCGGGTGCGACCCTGCAGCGTGTTGT
>CAZSDY010000044.1:0-1871 GCA_964605765.1 uncultured Ectothiorhodospiraceae bacterium
TCGGAATAACTGTCTCGAGGTCGGGGGGTGGACTTTTCCATGCCTTGTCCACGGCCGCAGGGCCTCTAACACAGGCGAGCGGTGGTCAAGGGGTGGAAAAGTCCGGCGCCAGGGCGGTGCGATTATCGAAGCACAAAGGGGGCGCCATGGGGGCACGAGAACAGCAATTCTCGTACCCAGGTCTACGGGATGCCTTGAAATCAAGGTCGCCGGGCGGCGTCGAGGTGCCGCATGGCGCGCCCGCCATCGAGCGCCTCGCGGGCAAGCTCGGCAGCGGCAGGCAGGGACGCCGCCCTGCCCAGGTGCCACTGGCACAGGGCCGCGCCATAGACCAGCGCCTCGCGGGCAGGGCCGAGGGACCCCGCCAGCGCCGCCATGCCGGCCTCGGCCGAAGCCTGCGCAATGGGGCCCGGGTCGAAGCGGGCGCCGACTTCATCGGCCTTCGCGCTGAAACCCGGCAGGCCATCGGGCCACGGCACCGAGCGCAGCTCGCTGTGAATACCGATGTCACCCGGTTGCACGTCGGCATCGGTCTCCATCCCTCCGCCCGTGTAGCGCCACAGCTTGCCGGTCTGGCGCAGCGAGGGCAGCACGCCGCCCTCTATGCCGCGCACCAGAAGTGCCGAGTCGAAACCCGCGTGGCGCGCGAGCATGGCGTAGATCCGGGGGTAGGGCTTGTGCACGTACCCCGTCATCAGGTGGGTTCTCGAACGCGCACGCACGGGGCCGGCCAGCACCTCCACGGTGGTGATGGCCGGGCGCTTCACGATGAGCTCGCGAAGCCGCCCGAGCGCGTGAAGCCGCGGGCAAAACGCGCTCTGGTCGACGTAGGACCAGCCGACGGCGGGATCGCCTATGCGCACGGCGGCCTCGGCCACGCCGCTGGCGAGCGCGACACCGGCCGCGCGCAGCACCGCGGCGTGCGTGGCGCCGAATTTCGGTCCCACCGAAGCCGTGCCGTGCGTGACCGAAGCGATTCCGAGCGCGGCGAGCAGCGCGGGCAGAAACGGGGAGACCAGCAGGTTGCGGTTGAACCCGTCGTACGGATCGGCAATGTCCACCAGGTCGTCCACGGCCGCCGTGACGCTTCCAGTCGCCTCGAGAATCGCGTCGAGCACGCCCTTGAACTCATCATCGGTCTCGCGCTTCATGCGCAGCGCTATCAGGAAGATCCCGGCCTGCACCGGGTCGACGGCACCCTCGAGCACCAGGCGCATGCCAAGGCACGCCTCGTCGCGCGAGATGTCCTTGCTGAGCTCCGGGCCGGTCGCTATGCGCTGCAGAATGGAGCGCATGGTGGCCTCGGTGTCGGTGGATGCGTCGGGCTGGCTCATGTTCAGGGCTCGGTGGCTACTCGTGCCGCGGTAACGTCTTGCTCAGAATAGCCGGGCGAGGATTCGGTCACCGGCGACTTTCACCGCGTAGCAACGCAGGGGCTCATCGGCGGGCTCCTCGATGGGCGCCCCGGTGCGCAGGTCGAAGCGGCTGCCGTGCAGCGGACACTTGACGAGGCACCCCCGAAGTGAGCCGCCGGCGAGCGACGCGTCCTCGTGCGTGCAGGTGTCGTCGGTGGCGAGGAACTCACCATCCGCGTTGGCGAGCAGCACGCTCCTGCCATCGACCTCGATGCAGATCATGTGCCCCGGCGGCACGTCGCCGACCCGAGCGAGTAGCCGGTAGGCATCATCCCCCGCCATCTACGGTGACTCCCGGGGAGAAAGCGCCGGTGGCATACCGCTGATCCCCTCAATCTGCAAGTGGGCGCTCTTCGGAGCGTCTTCCATGACCGGATGATAGAACGGCATCCTCAGCAGGTCACGCACGCTGTCATTTTCTCCAAGATGCCAATCTCTCTCGTTGGCAACAGGTTA
>CAZSDY010000044.1:1971-5327 GCA_964605765.1 uncultured Ectothiorhodospiraceae bacterium
AACGAGATCGAGCCTTCGGTCGCAGTGCGCGACACCGCCCGGCGTCTGCTGCGTGTCCACAGCCTCCGTGCCGCCGATGCTCTGCAGCTCGCAGCGGCAATCGTCGCCGCGCACGGAGAACCGGCATCGCTCGGATTCGTATCCCTCGACGAACGGCTGTGCGAGTCCGCCCAACGCGAAGGGTTCTGCACCATCGAGAACTGATTCACACCGCGCCCCGGCCGTGTCTCAACCGGTCCAGGCGCACCGTGCATGGCGCCAGGGTGTGGATTTCCGGTGCATACGGCTCGACAATGGAGCGGCGATGCGTGAGCATCCTGTTTCGCTTGCGGAGCGTGTCCCATGATCGATCCGATGCCGCGACTGCCGAATGCCGAAAGCGGCTCGATTCGTTTCAAGTGGAACGGCGTGACCGTGACCGGCAGGCCGGGCGACAGCATTGCCGCGGCGCTGCATGCCGCGGGCACCCGTTATCTCGCCCCGTCGCGGAAATTCCACGAGCCGCGCGGGTTGTCCGGGCGCTTCGTTGCCGGGCATCTGGCCTGCGTGGACGGCGTGCCGCACTGCCGGCTGGATCGAGTTGCCGTTCGCGAGGGCTTGGATGTGCGGATGCAGGGCGTGTGGCCCGCCGCGTCATTCGATGCCTTTCGGCTGGCACGCCTGTTGCCGGCGCGCTGCCTGCGAGGCGGATTCGAGCATCCGCGTTTCATTCCGGATCGCTCGTGGCTGTGGCGCCCCTGGGAGCGTTTCCTGCGCTTCGCAGCCGGTGTTGCACCGCCCCCGCCTCGTGACGCCCGTGGCGAGATCGCCGGGCGGCGCCTGAGCACGCACACCGTCATTGTCGGTGGGGGGCCGACGGGGATCGCGGCGGCAAGAAAGGCCGGCGGCACGGTGGTCCTGATCACGCGGGGACGCCAGCGGGAAACGTTGCCGGAAAACGTGACGGCCCTTTACGGGCACGAAGTGTTTGCACTCTATGATGGAGGGCGCCTGGTCGCCGCGGCGCCGCCGGACGCGGCGCGGCCCGCCGTCCTGGTCGACACGCGCGATGTCGTGCTGGCAACGGGCCTGCGTTCGACACCGCCCCTTGTCAGGGGGGCGGCATTGCCGGGCGTCATGGACGCCACGATGGCCTTGAGGCTCGCCCGTGAGCACGGGGTGCCGGCCGGCAGACGGGTCGTCGTTGTCGGCACGCCGGCAGGGCAGGACGTCGCCGGCACGTTGCAAGCGCTCGGCGTGCCGGTGGTGGAATTTGTGGACGTCAACACGCTGATCGCAGTGCATGGCCGTTCCGAGGTGACCGGAGTGGAAGCGCTCGGCAGGCGTCTCGACTGTGACGCCGTGGTCCATGCCGGCCCGTGGCGACCGGACCCGCAGCTCGCTTTTCATGCCTCATGCGGTGGAGAGCTGAGACTCTCGGGGCAGGGATTACCGGCCAGTGTGCGTGTGGTTGGCGCGGCAGCCGAGGTTCCAGAGCCGGTGCACATGCCCTCCGATCCGCCGACCGACGCCTACGTGTGCCCGTGCATGGACGTCACGGTCGGCGAGGTGCTTGCCCACGTGCAAGCAGGCGTCACCCACGTGGAGGAGTTGAAGCGCTTGACAGGCTGCGGGATGGGTCCGTGCCAGGGCGACCCGTGCTGGGACCTGCTCGGCGCGCTGATCGCGCGGGCCACCGGGGGCAATCCCGAGAGCGTGGGGCACCCGAGCTACCGTCCGCCGCGTGCCGCGTTGACCTTCGGGCAGGCCGCCGGTCTTGCCGATCTCACGGAGGTTCGCCGGTGAGTCGCACGGTTCGTGCCGGGGTCGTCATCGTGGGCGGGGGCATCCAGGGGCTGCTGCTCGCGTTCAATCTTGCGGACAGAGGGCAGAAAGGCGTGGTCGTGCTCGATGCCGGCTACTGGCAGGGCGGCGCCTCGGGACGCAACGGCACGCTGGTGAGGGGCGGCTTCTCCTCGCACGAATGGACCCGCTTCTTCGAGCATTCGGTGCAGGAGTGGAAGCGCCTCTCGAAGCGTCTCCGGCACAACGTGATGTATACGCGCCGCGGCTACGTCATCGTCGCCGAGTCGGCGCGTACCCAGGCCATCATCGAGACGGCATCCGCAACCCACAAGGCGTGCGGCGTTCGCTCGACGAGGCTCGGCGCCGGGCAGGTGGCGAGCGTGCTGCCGGCTGCCGACCCGCGACGCATTCGCGCGGCGATCTATCTCGCCGACGGCGGCACGGCGCCGCATCACGCGGCGATGAAGGGGGCGCTCGCCGCGTGCCGGGCGCACGGCGTCGAGGTTCGCTATCACACACCCGTCACGGCTATCGAGTGTCACGCCGGGCGCGCCGTCTCGGTCGAGTCGGAAGCCGGGCGCTTCGCTGCCGATCTGATCGTCGTCGCGGCCGGTGCGCAGAGCAGCGACGTCGCCGCCATGGCCGGGGTGGATCTCGCGGCACAGGCGTTTCGTATCGAGGCCATGGCGAGCGAGCCCGTGCGCCCGCTCATCGGCCCGGCCGTGGCGCTCATGGATCGCCTGAGCTACGTGCACCAGAGCGCGCGTGGCGAGATCGTGGGTGGCACCGAGATCGCGGGCGAGAGCGCCAAGCGCGGGCTCGCCTCGACGGAATACGTGATGCCGCGATACGCCCGGCACATGGTGGAGATTTTTCCACAGATCGCTCACCTTCGCATCCTTCGCCAATGGGCCGGGATGATCCATCCCGCCCCGGACGGCGGGCCACTGCTGGGGCCGCACCCGGACATCGAAGGGCTATGGTTCAGCGCCGGCTGGACCTATGGTATCGCCGGTGCGCCCGGAGCGGCGGATCTGCTCTCCAGGGCCATACTGACCGGCAACTTCGACGAGCGCATGCTGCCGTTTGCCGTCGACAGGTTCCGGCGCGGGAAACCCGTGCCGGAGGCATCCGCGGTGATCGACAACGCCAGCGGGGCAGCCACGCCGGGGGGCGCCGCCTGAGGTAGGCTAGTGCACCGCCCCATGCAAGTTGCCTTTCTCGCCGGTTCGGCCCCCTATCCGACCGGGGTTGGGGGAGACACGACCCGCACCGTGCCGGCGTAGGGGCTGAGGTCCCATTGGATATAGGGTAAGGAGATTGCCATGAGCGATGCCGTGATTGCCGCGAAGGAACCCTTCAGCGTCGACGTGCAGGCGGGCCGGACTTATCACTGGTGCCGCTGCGGCCGCAGTGCGAAGCAACCATTCTGCGACGGCTCGCACAAGGAGACCGGGTTCACCCCTCTCACGTTTACCGCCGAGACGTCGAAGACCGTGTACCTGTGCGGCTGCAAGCGCAGTGCGGATGCGCCGTTTTGCGATGGCACTCACAAGAGCCTGTAAAGTCCG
>CAZSDY010000044.1:5427-18775 GCA_964605765.1 uncultured Ectothiorhodospiraceae bacterium
TCGTGCTCGTGAGTCCCGGCTCACCCACGGTGCTGATTGACGAGTGCCCGGAGCACGGGTAACGATGAAACGAATCAAGCTGCAGAACACCGATCTCGAGGTCACGCGGGCCTGCATGGGGACCATGACGTTCGGCGCGCAGGCCGACCGTCGCGAGGCGCAACGGATGGTTCACCGCTGCCTCGAGGCCGGCATCAATTTCTTCGACACGGCCAACGCCTATAGCCAGGGTGAGGCAGAACGCATCCTTGGCGGAGCGCTCGGCGCACGCCGCGCCGACGTCGTGCTTGCCAGCAAGGCCTGGGGCGAAATGGGCGATCCGGTCGAGTACCGGGGGCTGTCGCGCGCGGCCCTGACGCGAGCGCTTGACGATTCGCTGCGCCGGCTCGGCACCGACTATCTCGATATCTATTACCTGCACCGGCCCGATTACGACACGCCGATCGAGGAGAGCCTGGAGACCGTGGAGTCGATGAGGCAGGCAGGCAAGATCCGTCACGCCGCCACTTCCAACTACAGCGCGTGGCAGATCTGCGAGATGCACTGGCTGTGCGAGAAACAGGGCTACGCGAAACCGTGTATTGCGCAACCCATGTACAACCTGCTCGCGCGGGGCATCGAGCAGGAGTACCTGGCATGCACCGACAGACTCGGTATCTCGAACGTCTACTACAACCCCCTGGCGGGGGGATTGCTCACCGGCAAGCACCATGCGGCCGAAGCGCCGGCACCCGGCACCCGCTTCGATGTGCAGAGAAATTACATGAACCGCTACTGGCACGAGGCGACCTTCGACGCCGTATGTCAATTGACGGCCATCGCGAGCGCTGCCGGTATGCGTACCGCAGAGCTTGCCCTCACCTGGCTGCTGTCGCGCCGCGAGACCGACTGCTTGATACTGGGTGCATCGCAAGACGTGCAGCTGGAGGAAAATCTGAAAGCGATCGAGCAGCCGCCTCCACCGTCCGATGCGCTCGCCGCGTGCGACGCGATCTGGGACGCCCTCAAAGGCCCGGTGCCTGTCTACAATCGATAGGGAGCCGTGACCGGCGCGCTGGTGGGTACGGTTGATATGCCGGGAGCGGACACCGCCGCGGCTTCACGAACGGGCAATCTGCTCGGGTCACGTGGCCAATGGGCGACCAGACCCCTTCGCCGCTCCGCTTGCGGCGGACTCAGCATCCGTTGTCGTGAACGGCCGGCTCTTCGGCTGGCGCGTGCTCGATCCCGCCGGGCAGTGCCTCGCGTGTCTCCCCGTCTGGCCGCGGAGCGCTCGGCCATGCCTTGATCACGGCCTGCACCAGCGTCGCCAGCGGAATCGCGAAGAACACGCCCAAGAAGCCCCACAATCCCCCGAAGAACAGCACCGCGACGATGATCGCCACGGGATGCAGATTGACAACCTCGGAGAACAGCAGCGGCACCAGCAGATTGCCGTCCAGGAACTGGATGATCAGATAGGCACCGAGCAACCAGGCGAATTCGCTGCTCGGCCCCCACTGGAAGTATGCGATCAACGCGACCGGCACGGTTACCACGACCGCGCCCACGTACGGTATCACCACGGACACGCCGACCAGCACGCTCAGCAGCATGGCAAAATTCAGGCCCAGCAGCTTGAACGTGATGAACGAGACCAGCCATACGATGAGGATCTCGATGACCTTGCCGCGCACGTAGTTGCCTATCTGTGCATCGACGTCGAGCCATACCCGAACGGCCAGGCCGCGTTTAATCGGCAGAAACGATTTCGACCACTCCAGTATCCGTCTCTTGTCCTTGAGAAAAAAAAACACCATGAGGGGCAACAGGATCAGATAGACGAGCATGGCCAGGACGCTCACGACGGAAGCGAGCGACGCCGATACCACGCTCTGGCCGAGCGCAGTGAGCTCCGCGCCTATGGCGTCGATGAGATTTCGAACCTGCTCCTCGGAGAAGATCTCGGGATAGCGCTGCGGCAGGCTGAGCAGGCCCTCCTGACCCTTGCCCAGCATACCCGGCACTTGCTGGAACAGTGACGTTGCCTGGCGGTACAGCAACGGCAGCAGCCCGAATGTCACGGCCAGACAGAACGCCACGAAGCCCAGGAAAACCACCACCACCGCGGGTAACCGCGGCACGTGCTTTCTCTGCATGAATGCCACCGGCCCTTCCAGCAGATAGGCGACGATGACGCTCGCAATGACAGGCGCCAGGATGCCCCCGAACCACATGATGCCGGCGAAGCCGGTGAGCAGGAGCAGGGCGAGCCCCACCACCTGCGGATCGGAGAAATGACCGACAAACCAGGCGCGGATGAAATTCACCGATCAACCCCGCGTCGGGACATCCGGTGCTACGGGCAGCTTCCAGTGCGCATGCGCTGCAACCTCTCACGCGCCAGCCGGGCCGCGGTGGTCTGCGGGAAACGCGCCACCAGGTCGTTGAGTGTTTTCTCCGCCTCGGCGCACTGACCGAGCTCGTCATAGATATAGCCGATCTTCAACAATGCGTGCGTGAGCTTGGGGCTTTCGGGAAAGCCCGCAAGCAGCTTCTTGAACTCACCCATGGCGGGCTCGAACCGGCGCGTCACGTAATAGGCCTCGCCGAGCCAGTACTGCGCATTGTCGGAGTACTTTCCCTTCGGGTACTCGCGCAGAAAGCCGTCGAACGCGGTCCCGGCTTGATCGTATCGCCCGGCCTTGAGCAGATTGAATGCCGTCTGGTAGGCATCCTGTTCCTTGATCGGATCGACCTCACTGGCCCCCGGCGTGGCCGCGGAGGCGGCGGTCACCGGCGGCGCCGCGGCGCCGGTAGAGGGCTCGCTCGTCGCGGTGCCACCTGTCTGCGCGGGCGCAACGGGCACCGCCTGGCTGCCCGTCGCGGCGGCCACCGTTGCGGGACCTTGTGCGGGCGCTGCCTGGGCCTCGCGCAGGCGGCGGTCTATATCGAGATAGAGCTCGCGCTGGCGCTGCTTGAGCTGCGCGAGGTCGTGCGTTTGCACTTCCAGCTCGCCGCGCAGCTCCTGGACTTCCTTCTGCAGCCGCTCCAGCCTCTGCAGGAGCTGAATCAACGTGTCGGAGTTGAGCAAGCGCTCCAGCCGGGCAACACGATCGCTCAGTGGTGCGGTGCTCGTCTGGGCAAGCGCCACCCCGGGCAGGACAAAACACACCCCCAGCGTGCAGGCCGCAAGGATTCGCTTGTCCATGACACCCACCCTCTAACGGCTGATGTAGATTATCTCCACGCGCCGGTTCAGCGCCCAGGCTGCTTCCGTATGTCCCTGATCAGCAGGACGTTCCTCACCATAGCTCACGGTGCGAATCTGCTGTCCGGCCCCGCCGCTCAGGGTCATGAGATTGCGCACGGCATTGGCGCGCCGCTCGGCCAGCGCAATATTGTACTCACGCGTGCCGCGCTCGTCCGCGTGCCCCTCCAGGGTCACTTTCGCTGCAGGGTGATCGGCGAGATAGCGGGCATGGGCCTCGATGATCTCGCTGTCCTCGATGCGAATATCGCTCTTGTCGAAGTCGAAGTAGACGATCTTGCTGTACAGCAGGCTGGCAGGGTCTTCCAGCGGATCGCCGCGGTAGCCCGTGCCCTCATCGACACCGGTCGTGGTGGCGGAGGAATCCGAGCCACTGCCGGCCGTCGTGCTCTGATCGACGACCGCCGCTTCTTCGCCCTGTCCCTCCGCGGTTTCCGGGGTGGTCGTACAGCCCCCCAAGATAAATATTGCCGCGAGGCCCGCAAGGACTCTCGTGTGCACCTGGGTCATGCGTCTTTCTCCTTACTCTTTCAGTTACCGTGTCAAGCCAGGCAGGCGCGCCGGCATCGCAGACCGGCTTCACACCACGTCCGTGCAGCCCGGTCTCCACGTGTGCGCGCAAAGTTGCGCGCCGCCTGTCCCGAGGGCTCGCTCAAAAACCCTCAATTCGCCTGCCCGGGCACCTTGAATGGCGACCACGCGGGCTCCCTCACATTGCCTTCCTGAACGGCGATGTCCTGGCGCACACGCCCGTCAACCGAGACTGCGGCCAGCCTGCCCCCGCTCGAGTCCGTCGTCGCGTACAGGATCATACTCCCGTTTGGTGCAAAACTGGGTGATTCGTCGAACCGCGAACTGGTCAGTACCTGCAATGCCTCGTCCGCCAGGGTCAGCACCGCGATGCGAAACCGGCTGTCCGCGCCGTACACGAAGACGATCTTGGAGCCATCCGGTGAAAAAGAGGCGCGCGCGTTGTACTTGCCCTGGAACGTCAGTCGCTGGGCGCGCCCACCCGTGGCCGGGATGCGGTAGATATGCGGGCGGCCGCTGCGATCGGAGGTAAACACCAGCGATTGTCCGTCAGGTGACCAGGCGGGCTCGGTGTCAATACCGGTGTTGCGCGTCAAGCGCCTGAACCGGCCCGTGTCGACCGTCATGATGTAGATGTCGGGATTGCCGTCCTTGGATAGCGTCATGGCGAGCTGGCGTCCGTCGGGTGACCAGGCCGGCGCACTGTTGATCCCGGGGAAGGCGGCCACACGCTGGCGCTTGCCGCTCGCGAGATTCTGGAGATAGATGTTGGAGCGCCCGGTCTCGTACGACACGTAGGCGAGGCGCTTGCCGTCGGGTGACCAGGCCGGCGAGAGAATGGGCTCGCGCGAATTCAATATCGACTGCTTCGCGTAGCCGTCGCTATCGGCCACCCAAAGCGAGTAGCGTGGCTTGCCATCCGTGCCGGGGGCCTCTGTGACGTAGGCAATACTGGTATTGAAAGCACCCGGCACACCCGTCAACTGCTCGTAGATGGCATCGGCTATCTGGTGCCCGAAGCCTCGCAACTCGGCTGCCGTACCATAATAAGGGAAAGCCAGCTCCGCGGGTGGGATCGCGCCGATCTCCGCCGCCCGCTTGAATACGTTATACAGCCGGAAACGCACCACGTACTGTCCCGCACCCTGAGCACCGACGCTGCCGATCACGAGATTCGCGACACCGAGCCGGCGCCAGTCCGGGAAGTTGATCTGGCGCGGCTCGTGCGGGGTGCCTGGCAGTCCGTCCATGATGGGCCTGAACAGACCGCTGCGCCTGAGATCGTCGGCGAGCACCTGCGAGACATCCACCGGCGCCGGTCGGCCCGGATCGGCAAACGGAACCACGGCAATCGGCTGCTTGTCCTTTATCCCCTCGGTTATCCTGATTGTGAGCTCTCCCTGGGCGGCGACGCCCAGGGCCCACATCCACAAGAGTGAGAAAATCAACGCTCGCGCAGTCAAGTTGCTATCCCTCCGGGGCAAATTCGAAATTGATGATACGTGCAAACACGGTCGGGTCCTTGGGCTTGGGCAACGGCGATGCCTTGTTAACGGCGGCCTCCACGGACTGGTCGAACAGCACGTTGCCGCTGCTCGCTGTGATTCGGGTCTTCACCACGTCGCCGCTGGGCACCTGCTCAACGCGCACCACGCACTTGAGCCCCTTGGGCGCGCCGGCGGGGCGAATCCAGTTCTGCTCGACCCTGGCGCGAATCCGCAAGATATACTCCGCCTTGGCCTTCGCCCGCAAGGACTGGCGTGCCACGTCCAGATTGAGCTGCTCCTCGGCCAATGCTTCCTGCAACGCCAGTTCCGACTCCTTGCGCCGGCGCTCGTCCTCGGCCTTGCGCTTTTGCTCCTCGGCGACACGTTTGGCTTCCTCGGCCTTGCGCCGCTGCTCTTCGGCGATCTTCTTGGCCTGCTCGGCCATGCGCTTCTGCTCTTCGGCTCTGCGTCGCTCGTCCTCGGCGTGCTGGCGCTGCTTCTCGGCTTCGCGCTGCTGCTCTTCGGCCAGGTGGCGCTGCTCTTCAGCACGTTGCTTGAGCTCTTCGGCCATTCGCTTTTGCTCGTCGGCCAGACGCCTCTCCTGCTCGGCGATACGTTTCTCCTTTTCCGCGAGCTGCTTCTGCTGCTCTAGACGCTCGCGCTCCAGCTCGATCTGGCGCTTCTCGTGCTCTATGCGCCGGCGCTCATCCTCTGCCTTGCGCGCCTGCTCCTCGATACGCGCCTTGTCCGCCTGCGCCTGAAGCTTTTCCTTGTCGATTCGCGCCTTGTCCGCCTGCGCCTGAAGCTTTTCCTCGTCGATTCGCGCCTTGTCCACCTGCGCCTGGCGCTTTTCCTCGTCGATACGCGCCTTGTCGGCCTGCGCCTGGCGCTTTTCCTCATCAATTCGCGCCTTGTCCGCCTGTGCCTGGCGCTTTTCCTCCTCCGCGCGCGCCATCTCCGTCTCAAGACGCGCCTTGTCGCTCTCCGCCTTGCGTTTTTCTTCCTCCACGAGGCGTTTTTCGCGCTGCGCCGCGCGCTTCTGCTCCTCGATCCGCAAGCGCTCCTGCTCGGCGCGCTTCTTTTTGGCGTCCTCGGCCTTGCGTTGCGCCTCCAGCTCACTCAGGCGCTTCGCTTGCTCTTCCCTTTGTCGCTTCAGGGCAGCAAGCTTCTCTGTTTCCTGCTTGCGCCGCTCGACCTGGGATTCAGCGCGCTTGATCTCCTCGAGCACTTTCTCCTGCAGCGTTTCCAGGCGCTTTTGCTCACGCTCGCGCCGTCGCGCGGCCTCATCGAGCTTGCTCTCCATCTCCGTGACGCGCGCTTCGTCCTCGCGCTGCTTGCGCAGATCAAGCTCGCGAAACCGTTCCAACTCCTGGCGAACCTTCGACTCGTCGACCACCACCGCCTGCAGTGCATTGAATTCGCCGCCCGAATCCGAAGGCTCGCGTGTCCAGTCCAGGCTCGCGAACAGCAGGGCGAGGAACGCCACGTGCACGAGCACGGCCAGCGATCCGGCACTGAGCTTGTCGGTGAACCGCGTGAGCCTCATGGGTTGCTCTTGGGCGGATCGGTCATCAGCCCGACGCTCGTCACACCCGCTCTTTGCAACAGGGCCATGGCCATGACGACCTGCCCGTAGCTCGCCGACTCGTCACCGCGCACGAGCACCGCGATACCCGGGCGAAAACGCAGCAGGCCGCGCACACGGTTGACCAGCGTATCGGGGTCGATGGGCTGGTCGCGGGTGTCCCCGTAGTTGAGATAAAAAGCCCCGGCGGTGTCCACGTCGACAATGAGAGGCTCTTGACTCTGGTCCTGCAGCGGCTCGGCAGGCACACGCGGCAGGTCGATCTTGACGCCCTGGGACAGGAGCGGCGCGGTGATCATGAAAATGATGAGCAGCACCAGCATCACGTCGATGTAGGGGACCACGTTGATCTCCGACATCAGGCGCTTGCGTGCTCGGCGGTGCTGGGGCATGGGCTTCAGGATGAACCTGGCGGGTCGATGCGACCGGCACCGATGCTTGCTTGCCGCAACCGACCCCTAGCTGTGCGCCTGGCGCTGCAGGATGGTCGAGAACTCCTCGACGAAGGTGTCATAACGGTTTGTCAGTCTTTCCACATCATTGACATAGCGGTTATACGCGATTACCGCGGGGATCGCCGCGAACAAGCCCATGGCGGTGGCAATCAGTGCCTCGGCGATTCCGGGAGCGACCATCGCCATGGTCGCCTGATGCACGTTTCCGAGTGCCCGGAACGAGTTCATGATGCCCCACACGGTGCCGAACAGCCCGACATAGGGGCTTGTGGACCCGACCGT
Source organism: uncultured Ectothiorhodospiraceae bacterium (assembly GCA_964605765.1). Classification (GTDB taxonomy): domain Bacteria; phylum Pseudomonadota; class Gammaproteobacteria; order HK1; family HK1; genus CAZSDY01. The sequence continues at coordinate 13,018 of CAZSDY010000044.1, forward strand.
CGCAAGAAAGGACAGGTGCATCTCGAGCTCGTCCACCTCGCGGCTGAGCGCCACGCGCATGGCGCGTTGCGTGCCTTCCAGGATGGCCTTGCCCTCGAGTCCCGCATGGTTGCGCAGCCTGGCGAACTCCTTGAAGCCGGACAGGAAGATCACCTCCATGCCGGTCGCCTCGTGCTTGGGGTCGTTGACGCGGTTGTAGATCGTCACCAGGTCCTTGCCTGACCAGAACTGGTCCTCGAACTTGTTGGCTGACACGCGGGCGCGCTTGATGACCATGCGTTTCATGAAGATCATGGTCCAGGAAGCGACCGAGGCGGCCAGCAGAATCAACATCACGAGCTGCACCGGGTGGCTCGCGTTGGATACCAGCTCGAGCAGTGACAGATCAGCGTTCACGTGTGCAGGCTACTCGTCGAACAGGTCGAGGTCACGCGGCACGGGGCTCGCCGTGGGCGCAGGCATGCCGAAGTGCAACCACGCATTGCGCGTCGCCACGCGCCCGCGCGGCGTTCGCATCAGAAAGCCCTGCTGGATCAAGTACGGCTCGAGCACGTCCTCGATGGTGTCCCGCTCCTCGCCTATAGCCGCCGCCAGATTTTCGATACCGACCGGTCCACCCTCGAATTTCTGCACAATGGCGAGCAGCAGCTTCCTGTCCATGACGTCGAAGCCGGCCTGGTCCACGTCCAGCATGTCGAGCGCGCGAGCGGCCACGGCCGAGGTCACGCGGCCGTCGGCCTTGACCTCCGCGTAGTCACGCACACGGCGCAACAAGCGATTGGCTATGCGCGGCGTGCCGCGCGAGCGGCAGGCAAGCTCCTGCGCGCCGTGCTCGTCGATCTCCACACCCTGAATACTTGCCGAGCGCGTCACGATGGTGGCGAGCGAGGCGGTATCGTAGAACTCCAGGCGTTGCACGATCCCGAAGCGATCGCGCAACGGGGAGGTGAGCATGCCGGCCCGAGTGGTAGCGCCGACCAGCGTGAACGGCGGCAGGTCGAGCTTGATGGAGCGCGCCGCCGGACCCTCGCCGATCATGATGTCGAGCTGGAAATCCTCCATGGCCGGATAGAGGATCTCTTCGACGACCGGGTTGAGCCGGTGCATCTCGTCGATGAACAGCACGTCGTTCGGCTCCAGGTTCGTGAGCAGCGCCGCGAGATCGCCGGCGCGTTCCAGCACCGGTCCCGAGGTATGGCGCAGGCTCACGCCCATCTCGTTGGCGATGATGTGCGCGAGCGTCGTCTTGCCGAGCCCCGGGGGGCCGAAGATTAGCACATGGTCGAGCGCCTCGTGCCGGGCGCAGGCCGCCTGGATGAATATCTCCATCTGCTCGTGCACCGGGCGCTGCCCGATGTACTCCGCGAGCCGCTTGGGGCGCACGGCGCGGTCGAGCGCCTTGTCCTGGGCGGAGGCGGCAGGGGTCACCAGGCGTTCGGGCTCGATCACTGCCGCACCATGCCCTGCAGCGCGCGGCGCACGATTTCCTCACAGCTCAAGTTCTCGCAGTCTAGCGCATGCACCTTGCGGCTTGCCTCGGGCGGCTTGATACCCAGCGAGATGAGCGCGCTTACCGCTTCGCGCATCGGGTCGGCGTGGCCGGCAAGCGGTCCACCTGATACGGGTATGCCCCCGGAGGTCATCGAGGCCGCAGGCTTCTCCAGCCGGTCACGCATCTCGATGATCAAGCGCTCGGCGGTTTTCTTGCCGATCCCGGGCAGCCGGGAAAGACTTGCCGAATCGCCCTCGATCACGGCGCGCGCGAAGGAGTCGGCATCCATGCCGGACAGGATGACCAGAGCGAGCTTCGCGCCCACGCCGTTGACGCGCAGCAAAGAGCGAAACACGTTGCGCTCGTCCTCCTTGGCGAAACCGTACAGGTGATGCGCGTCGTCGCGTATCACCTGATGCGCGAAGAGCGTCACGTCCGCGCCGAGCTCCGGCAGCACGTAGAACGTCGTCATGGGCGCCTCCAGCTCGTAACCCACGCCCTGCACATCGAGCAGCAGCACGGGCGGGCGCTTGACCAGCAACTTGCCGTGCATCCAGGCAATCAATGCTCCGCCTCCGCCGCGGCGCGCTCGATCTTGACGCGGGTGCCATGGATATGCGCGTGGCAAAGCGCCACGCCGAGTGCGTCAGCCGCGTCCGCTTGGGGCACGCTCGACAAGCACAGCAGGATCTTGATCATGTGCTGGATCTGCGCCTTGGTGGCGCGTCCCATGCCGGTCACCGACAGCTTGATCTGGGTCGCGGTGTACTCGTAGACATCGAGCATCCCGAGCTCGCCGGCAAGCATCGCCGCGCCGCGCGCCTGACCGAGCTTGAGCGCCGATGCGGCGTTTCTGTGCATGAACACCTGTTCGATGGCAAGCTCCGCGGGACGATGCCGCTCGACGACCTCGCTCACCCCCTCGAAGATGCACTTGAGGCGCTTGCTCAGACTCTCTCCGCGCACCTGAATGCAGCCGCTCGCCACGTAACGGTTGCGCGTGCCGAGCACGTCGATGACGCCAAATCCTGTGATGCGTGAGCCCGGGTCTATGCCGAGAATGCGGGTCATTCCAACGTCGCCAGGATATCGTCCGCGATATCGGCGTTCGAGTACACCTGCTGCACGTCGTCTGCATCGTCGAGCATGTCGAGCAAGCGCAGCATCTGTCGCGCCTCGTCGATGTCCAGTGCGACACTGCTGGCGGGGCGCATCGTGACCTCGGCCTGCTCGGGGCGCAGATCCGCATCACTCATGGCATCCTTGACCGAGCCGAAGCTCTCCGGCGAGGTGAGCACGTCGATCGAACCATCCGCGTTGGTGACCACGTCGTCGGCCCCGGCCTCCAGTGCCGCTTCCATGATGGCATCCTCATCGGCACCCGCCGCAAAGCTCAACTGCCCGGTCTTCGTGAACAGATAGGCCACCGAGCCGCCGGTGCCGAGATTGCCGCCGCATTTGCTGAAGGCGTGGCGCACCTCGGAAACCGTACGATTCCTGTTGTCGGTCATGCAGTCGACCATGACCGCGACACCGCTCGGGCCGTAACCTTCGTAGCGCACCTCTTCGATGTTCTCGCCGCCGGTCTCGCCGGAGGCGCGCTTGATGGCACGCACCACCGTGTCCTTGGGGACATTGCCGCTGTAGGCTTTCTCGATGGCCGCGCGCAGGCGCGCATTAGCGCCCGGATCCGGCCCGCCCGCGCGTGCCGAGACGCTGACTTCCCGAATGAGCTTGGTGAAGAGCTTGCCTCGCCTGGCGTCCTGCGCGCCCTTGCGGAACTGGATATTGGCCCACTTGCTGTGACCCGCCATAGGAAACTTTCATCTGAGCACGAGTTGCGGCAAAGTCTAACATCTGGGCGAATGAGCCCAAAGAGGATTGCACTTGGATTTGTTCACCGATCGCGGGTCACGCATGCGAATCGAACAGCGTCGCCTGTGTGCGCGGTGCAAGCCCATGTACACACGCGCTCCCCGCCATGGCGGGCGAATGGCCCGCGGTATCCGAGCACGATGACCGAGCGGCGCGTGCTACGCATGGGGGACCCCGTCCTCGGCCGCGTCTCGGCGCCGGTCACGGCGTTCTCCACCGAGGCGCTGGCGCGGCTGATAGAGGATTTGTGGGATACCATGGCGGCGCTTGGCGGCATCGGGCTTGCCGCGCCGCAGATCGGCGTTGCGCAGCGCGTGGTCGTGTTCGGTCTCGATGAGCCCTCGCGCGAGCCCGACATCGCGCCAATTGCGCCTACGGTGCTCATCAATCCCACCATTACGCCGCTCAACGGCAGCATGGAAACGGGATGGGAAGGCTGCCTCAGCGTGCCCGGGATGCGCGGCCTGGTGCCGCGTTACACGCGTATCCGGTATTGCGGCGCGGACGAACGGGGCGAGGCGATAGAGCGCGAGGTCGAGGGCTACCACGCGCGCGTCGTCCAGCACGAGTGCGACCACCTGGACGGGATCCTCTACCCGCAACGCATGCCTGATCTCAGGTTGTTCGGTTTCGAGCAGGAACTGGCCGTGGCTGCCTTATCCGGCGAATAACGCCCCGTCCAGCGGGAATCGGCCTGACGACGACGGGTGCGCAGACAAGCGCCCGCGGTGACAGAGGGAGTGCAAAGTGGCACGACCGCGCCTGATGCAATTGCCATTCGCCTACTGCGCCATTGCGCTGCTGGCTGCCGGCATCGCCTTGTCCCCGCTCGGCGAGCAGGCCGAGCGGTACTCGCTGGACCTGCGCTTTCGCCTCCTTCGACACGTCGCGCCGGATCGCGACGCGCCCGAAGTGGTGGTTGTCGGCATTGACGAGGCAAGCTTTCGCGCCTACAGGGAACCGCTCGCGCTATGGCACCCGCATCTCGCGGCGCTGCTGCGCGCATTGGCCGCCGCTGAACCCAGCCTGGTCGCTCTTGACCTGGTGCTGCCCGACAAGTCCTACGAGTTCCTGATCCGAGGCTACGACCGGCCGCTGCTGGCCGCGCTGCGTGCGTTGCGCAAGAGCACGCCGGTGGTGCTCGCGCAGACGCTCGACGAGCGCGGGCGCCTGCGCCCGTTGTTCGCGCCGCTGCTGGCGATGGCGGGCGCCGATGCGGCGGCGCTGGCGCTGGTGCCGGTCGACGCCGATGGCACGGTGCGCCGGGCGAACGCGACGCTCACCACGGACGCAAGCGGCCTGCCCACCCTGCTCGGGCGCATGGCCGGCGCGCTCGGTCTGGAGGCGGGCGCAGGCTTCATAGACTACGCGCGCGGCCCCGCCTTCGAGTACCTGCCCATGCAGCAGGTGATAGCCCGGTTTCGTGCCGGCGACCTCGAGGGCTTGCGCGCAGCCATTGCCGGCCGGCCGGTGCTGGTCGGTGCCGTGCTGCCGTTTAGCGACCGCCATACGCTACCGGTCGCGCTGGCCGCATGGGAGCCCGGCAACAGGGATCTGCCCGGCGTGCTCGCGCAGGCACAGGCCCTGCGCTCGGTATTGGACGGCGGTCTGATTGCGCCGCCTGGGACCATGATGGTGCTGGTGCTCGTGGTGCTCGGCACCCTGGTCTGGTGGGCGGGATCCGCGGCAAGGCGCACCCTGGGTGTTGCCCTGCTCGCGCTCGTGGTACTCGGCGCAGCGTCCGTCTACGTGCTCGGCCATCGCCTGGCGCTGCCCCTTGCGCAGCCCGCGCTGGCCCTTGTCATCACCGCGCTCGGGCGGCTCGGCTACGAGGGCCTGCACGCGGTGCGCGAGCGCCGGCGCTTGCGCCATTCCTTCGCCAGCTACGTGTCGCCGAACGTGCTCGGCGGCATTCTCGCGGGCGACATCACCCCGAGCATGGCGGGTGAGCGCCGCGAGGTGTGCGTGTTGTTCTCCGACATCCGCAACTTCACCACGCGCAGCGAGCACGAGCGGCCGGAGACCTTGCTCGCGTTGCTCAACGACTACTTCGAGCAGATGGCCGCCACCGTTCACGCGCACGACGGGACCGTCGATAAGTTCATCGGAGACGGTTTGATGGCGTTCTTCGGCGCGCCCAATGCGATGGACCACCCCGCCCGCGCGGCGTTTGCCGCCGCCCGCGAGATGCTCGCGCGCCTGGCGCCGCTCAACGCGCGGCTCGTGGCGCTCGGCGTGGAGCCGATAGCCATCGGCATCGGCCTGCACTCGGGCGCGGCTGTCATCGGGCACGTCGGCTCGCGCACCCGCCCCGAGTACACCGCCCTCGGCGACACGGTGCACACCGCCGCGCGCAGCGAGGGGGTCGCGCACACCGCGAGATAGACCAGC
>CAZSDY010000045.1:0-18758 GCA_964605765.1 uncultured Ectothiorhodospiraceae bacterium
AGTCCTCGTCGTCGCCGATGGGCGTCTCCATGGAGATCGGCTCCTTGGCGATCTTCAGCACCTTGCGCACCTTGTCCTCCGGCATCTCCATGCGTTCGGCGAGCTCGTCCGGCGTCGGCTCGCGGCCTTTCTCCTGCAGGATCTGGCGCGAGATGCGGTTCAACTTGTTGATGGTCTCGATCATGTGCACCGGGATGCGAATGGTGCGCGCCTGATCGGCGATCGAGCGCGTGATGGCTTGGCGAATCCACCACGTCGCATAGGTCGAGAACTTGTAGCCGCGCCGGTACTCGAACTTGTCCACCGCCTTCATCAGCCCGATATTGCCCTCCTGGATCAGGTCGAGGAACTGCAGGCCGCGGTTCGTGTACTTCTTGGCGATGGAGATCACGAGGCGCAGGTTGGCCTCGACCATCTCCTTCTTCGCGCGCCGCGCCTTGGCCTCGTCGATGGACATGCGTCGGTTGATCTCCTTGATCTCTGCTATGGTCAAGCGGCAGCGCCTCTCGATTGCCGCCAGCCGCCCCTGCAGCCGCTTGATGTCCTCGGCGTGCGTGCGCAGGGCGGGCGCGTAGTCGTGGCGCTTGCTCAGGTGTGATCTGAGCCAGTTCAGGTTCGTCTCGTTCTCAGGGAATGAGCGAATGAAGTCCCTCTTCTTCATGCCCGCACTTTTCACACACATGCTCATGATGCCGCGCTCGTAGAACCGCGTGCGCTGGATCACGTGGCGAAGATTGCGCGTCAATCGGTCGACGAGCTTCGGCACCAGCTTGAGCTCGGTAATCTGATCGGAAACTTCCCGGCGGATCTTCTGCGCTTGCTTCGACGTCGTGCCGTGCTTCTCGGTGGCGCGGGTCAGGCGAACGTGCGTTCTCTTGAGCTTCTTGAAACGCGCACGCGCCTCGTCCGGGTCGGGCCCGGTGTTGATCAGTTCTTCCGATTCATCTGCATCATTACCCGAGTTGTTGTCGCTCTGCGCGGCCGGCGTGGGAGGTCGCGGTATCGGTATATCCTGCTCCTGCGCATTGGGATCGATGAAGTCGGACAACACATCGGTCAGTTTCAGCTCCTCGGCCTCTATGCGCTCGTACATCCACAGCAAATCTTCCACCGTGGGCGGGAAGCTTGCCAGCGCCGAGAGCGCCTGGGTGAGCCCCTTCTCGATGCGCTTCGCGATGCGGATTTCACCCTCGCGAGTCAGCAGATCGACGGTTCCCATTTCGCGCATGTACATGCGCACGGGATCCGTCGTGCGTCCGAATTCGCTATCCAGCGTCACCAGCGCGGCAGCCGCTTCCTCGGCGGCGTCGTCGTCGGTGTTGACGGCGTGCTCCATCATCAGCAGGGAATCCTGGTCGGGCGGGGCTTCGTGCACCGTGATCCCCATGTCATTGATCATGCTGATGATGTCTTCGATCTGCTCGGGATCGACGATGCCATCCGGCAGGTGATCGTTGACCTCGTGATAGGTCAGATAGCCTTGGTCTTTTCCCTTTGCGATCAGTTGCTTGAGTTGTGATTGTTGCTGGTCCTGATCCATGATCGTTGCGTCACCCGGTAGAAAAAAAAGAAAAAACGTAACCTGTTAGTATATCAGAGTTTCTCGAACTCCTGCTCGCCGCGAACAACACCGGTGTGGGTGCGAGCGGCACCGTCTGCACTAGCCCGCTGCCGGGCGCTCCAGCAGGTGCCTGAACTCCTGCTGCTCCTCCGTGCTCAGCGTCTGTTCTCGCGCTTTGCGCTTGAGTTGGTCGAAGCGCTGCTCGTCAACCATCTGGTCGAGACGCTCCAGCGCGTCCTTGAACTCGTGCTCCAGACCGCGATCGAGCACTGGCGCATCAAGCATGGCGAGTCTGGACAGGTGCTTGCCTTCCTCGTGCGAGCGAAAGTGTTCGATGATGGCTCCAGTACTTAGTGTGGGACCATTTCGCGTCAAATCAAGGATCTCGGCCAGCAAAACCGCACCAGGCAGTTCCAGGATCCTGAGACGAGACGTGCCTTCCACCATTGATCCAAGGTCGGGGTGATGCAGCAGCAGGCTCACGGCGCGGCGTATCAGCGACGGGCTGCTACGCTTGCCGGTGCCGGCCTTCTTCATGGGCCGTATCGTGGCACGTTCCCCCTCTCGCATCATTCTAGTCAATTCTGCGGCGTTTATCCCGCTCAGCTCGCCAAGCCGGTCGATGAGCAGACTTTGCAAGGCAGGTGCCTTCAGGGGTGAGATCAACGGGCGGGCGATCTCGACGAGCCGTGCGCAGCCTTCCAGCGTGTCGAGGTCGACCTGCAAAGCGAGCTGCTCGAAGAGGAACTCGGACAGGCCGAGTGCGTTCTCGGCTTCGGCGGCGAATCCAGCCGCGCCGCGCGCGCGAACCAGGCTGTCCGGATCCTCGCCTTCCGGCAGGAACATGAACGAAGCGATCCAGCCGTCGTGGAACAGCGGCATCAGCGTGCCGACGGCGCGCCAGGCAGCGCGCCGCCCGGCCGCGTCGCCATCAAAGCAGAAGCTGATGCGTGGTGTGGTGCGGAACAGGCGCAGCATGTGGTCCGCGGTCGCCGCGGTGCCCAGGGTTGCAACCGCGTTGGATATGCCGGCCTGCGACAGGGCGACGACATCCATGTAGCCTTCCACCACGTATAGGCTGTCGATGGAGCGGTTCGCCTGGCGCGCTTCATGAAAGCCGTACAGCTCACGGCCCTTGTGAAACACGGCGGTCTCCGGCGAGTTCAGATACTTCGGCTCGTCACTGCCGAGTGCTCTGGCGCCGAATCCCACCGTTCTCCCGCGCCGGTCTCGTATGGGGAAGACGACACGGCTCCTGAAACGGTCATAGAGACCGCCGGATTCCTTTTCTATCGCCAGACCCGCGCCGACGAGTGTGCTCGTCGCGATTCCGGCCGCGCGCATCTCGCCGACCAGCGTATCCCATCCGGTGGGAGCGAAGCCGAGCCCGAATTGCGCGGCGACCTCGCCGCTCACGCCACGTCGCTTCAGGTATTCGATGGCGAGCCGCGCGTCGGGGTGCTCGCGAAGCTGGCGTGCGTAAAAGGCCGAGGCCTGCGCAAGAACGCTGTAGAGCGCCTGGCTCTCGCCGGCGTCCGAAATGCCGGCTGCCTCACGCGGAATGTCGACGCCCGCCCTGTCCGCGAGCTCCTGCACGGCATCCACGAAGTCGAGGTGCGCGTAATCCATGAGAAAGCCGATCACTGTGCCGTGCGCGTTGCAGCCGAAGCAGTAGTAGAACTGCTTGGCGGGGCTCACGCTGAACGAGGGTGTCTTCTCGGTATGGAACGGGCAACAGGCGACGAAGTCGCGGCCGGCTTTCTTGAGCGGTACGCGCTCGTCGATGATCTCCACGATGTCGACGCGAGAGATCAGCTCATCGATGAAACTCTGTGGAATGCGGCCAGCCACCTTCACCCGCTCGGATCATCCGCGGCCGTATATCGCCACGCTGTTCGAAGTGTGCATTGTGCGCCATCGCGCGCGAGCGAACTTCCGGCGCCGGCGGGTCAGCAAGGAGTCATCAAATCCGACGTCGCATGCGGAAACATACGTGGCCGCGAGGAGAGTTTGCCCGATTTTCGTGCGTACATCACGCGTTGCCGGTAGCATACGCCGCCCCCCGGGGCGAATGGCCTGGTATCAGGCGGCGGTTGGCCGGGTGCTCAGAGACCGGTCAGGCGCTGCTTGACCCGATCGCTCACATTGCGCATGTCGGCGCGGCCCTTGAGCTGCGGGCGCAGCACGCTCATGACCTTGCCCATGTCCTTCATGCCGGTGGCCTCGCAAGCGCTGAGCGCGTCCGCGATGATGGCCTCGATCTCGGCCTCTTCGAGTGCATCGGGCATGAATTCGTTGATGACGGCAATTTCGAATATCTCCTGGTCCGCACGGTCCTGGCGCCCCGCCGCTTCGTACTGCGAGCGTGCTTCACGGCGCAGCTTGAGCATCTTTTCCAGCACGCCGATGGTGTCATCGTCCGACAAGGTGCGCCGCTCGTCCACCTCGACCTGCTTGATGGCTGCGTTGACCATCCTCAGAACGCCCAGGCGGGCCTTGTCGCGCGCACGCATGGCCGCCTTGGTAGCCTCGGTGATTCTCGCGATCAGCGTCTCGGTCATGGGCTCAGAGCGCCCGTGAACGCCCAGTTGCCGGCCCTCGGAGGGCTTTCAGCGGCGGCCTTGCTGGTACTGTTGGCGCTTGAGGGACTCGCGTGCGAGCTTCTTCAAGTGGCGCTTGACCGCGGCCGCGGCCTTGCGTTTGCGCACGGTAGTGGGCTTTTCGTAGTATGCGCGACGGCGTATTTCGGTGAGGATCCCCGCTTTCTCGCACGAGCGCTTGAAGCGCCGCAAGGCGACGTCGAAAGGCTCGTTTTCTCGAATTCGTACAGACGGCATCAATGCTCCAGTCAATCGATCATTGTGTGACGGTGAACTGCGCATTTTACTGAGGCGCGGGGCGTACTGTAAAGCGCAGACGGTGCCGGAGTTGATTTGTGACCTAATGATTGAGGCACAATAACCAATGTGGTTCGAATTAGGTCACGAGTCGACTCCGGCACCATCTGGGTGCCCGGGAGAACGTGGACGTGCGTGTACTGGGTATCGAGACTTCCTGCGATGAAACGGCGGTTGCCGTCTACGACACAGCCAAGGGGCTGCTGGCGCACACGGTGCACAGCCAGACGGCGGTGCACGCTGCCTACGGCGGGGTCGTGCCGGAACTCGCCTCGCGCGATCACGTGCGCAAGCTCCTGCCCATGGTGCGCGAGATGCTCGAGCGCCCCGGCTGTGCGGTGCGCCATGTTGATGGCGTCGCATACACCGCGGGTCCCGGGCTGATCGGGGCGTTGCTGGTCGGCGCCGCCCTGGGGCGCAGCCTGGCGATGGCGTGGCAGGTGCCCGCCATCGCTGTGCACCACATGGAGGCGCACCTCCTCGCACCCATGCTGGAGCCCGACCCGCCGGCGTTTCCCTTCCTCGCGATGCTGGTCTCGGGCGGGCATACGCAGATTGTCGCGGTGCGTGGGGTCGGGCGCTACGAGCTGCTCGGAGAGTCCTTGGACGATGCGGCCGGCGAGGCATTCGACAAGACGGCCAAGCTGCTCGGACTGGGCTATCCCGGTGGCCCTGCGCTGGCCGCTCTCGCCGAGCAGGGTGACCCGGCCCGCTTCAGCTTTCCGCGCCCCATGACCGGCCGGCCGGGCCTCGACATGAGTTTCAGCGGACTCAAGACCCACGCCGTCACGACGCTGGCGCGCACCGGTGATGACCCGCAGACGCGGGCGGATATCGCGCGCGCGTTCGAAGAGGCGGTCGTCCAGACGCTGGTCGTGAAGGCGCGGCGTGCTCTGGCGCACGCCGGCCTCGAGCGGCTCGTCATCGCGGGTGGCGTAGGCGCCAACCGCAGGCTGCGCCGTGCCATGCAGGCGATGGTGTGCGAGCACGCAGGCGGTGTGCACTTTCCGCGCGTCGAGTTCTGTACCGACAATGCGGCCATGGTGGCCTACGCGGGGTGCCGGCGTCTCGAGGCGGGTGAGCGCGCGCCGCTCTCTTTCGAGACCCGGGCGCGTTGGCCGCTGGATAGCCTCGAGCCCGTCTAAGGCGTGTGGGCCCGTGCGCCGATGCGAGTTTCCGTGCCGGCCAGCAGTCTCGCGATGTTCGCTCTGTGCCGGACGATGAGCACCGCACTCAGGGTCCCGAGCAGCGCCACCGCGACCGCAGGGAGGTGCACAATGGCGGCATATAGGGGCGCGAGCGCGCTGGCGGCGATGGACGAGAGAGAAGAGTATCGCCACGTGAGAGCCACCAGCAGCCAGGTGAGGGCCATGGCGAGCCCGACCGGCCAGGCGAATGCCGTAATGGCGCCGAGCGCGGTCGCGACGCCCTTGCCGCCGCGAAACTGAAAGAACACCGGAAACACGTGGCCCAGGAATGCCGCCAGGCAAACCGCGGCGGCCAGCGCGTGGTCCGCGCCCAGCCAGCGTGCGGCGAGCACGGGGATCACGCCCTTGAGCACGTCCCCGGCGAACGTTGCGGCGGCCGCAAGCTTGCCGCCCAGGCGCAACACGTTTGTCGCGCCCGGATTGCCGGAGCCCGCGGCACGCGGGTCCGGCAGTCCCGTCAGCCGGCACACGAGGACTGCGGTCGAGACCGAGCCGATGAGATAAGCGGCGAGCAGCAATGACAAATTGAGCAACATGCGCTTATTGCAGCGGTACGCGCGGGTCGGGTCAAGGGTGGCGTGCGTGCGGCGTTGAATTCGTCTATCGTGTGGGCGGGTTCACCTCGTCTCACCGACCCGGGCAATCATGGATATCGTCTACCTGCGCGAGCTCGCCATCGAGACCGTCATCGGGGCGTTCGAATGGGAACGCGACATCAAGCAGACCATTATTCTGGACCTCGAGATGGCCACGGATATCCGCACGGCTGCCGCCACCGACACGTTGGCCGATGCACTCGATTACAAGGCGGTGTCCAAGCGGCTCATCGAGTTCGTGGGCGCGAGTCGCTTCCATCTGGTGGAAACGCTCGCGGAGCGCTGCGCGGAGCTGGTGATGCAGGAGTTCAGCGTGGCGTGGTTGCGCTTGCGCGTCAACAAGCGCGGTGCACTTCGCCACGCGGTCGATGTGGGCGTCGTGATTGAGCGGGGATACCGTGGTTGAAGCCTTCGTCAGCGTAGGCAGCAACATCGATCGCGAACGCTACGTGCAGTTCGCGTGTGAACGGCTGGAGGAAGCGTTCGGGGAGCTGCTGCTCTCGCGCGTGTACGAGTCCGATGCGGTGGGCTTCGATGGAGATCCCTTCTTCAACCTGGTCGCCGGATTTCACACCGCGTTGCCGGTTTGGGAGGTTTCCCGCGCCTTGAGAGCTATCGAGGCGCGCGGCGGACGGGACCGTAGCCGCCACCGTTTGTGCTCGCGTACGCTTGATCTGGACCTGCTGCTGTACGGGGACCTGGTCATGCACGATGACGAGCTCACGCTGCCGCGCTCGGAGACGACGGCGTGCGCCTTCGTGCTGAGGCCGCTCGCCGAGATTGCCGGCGATCGCGTGCATCCCGTGCTCGGTGAAAGCTTTGCCGCCTTGTGGTCGCGCTTCACCGATCCTTCCCAGGCGGTGTGGCCGGCGCGCTTTCATCTCCGCGTAGCGTGCAGAGGCGTATGAAGTTCTGCAGCGCCTGTGGCGCCCGCGTGACTCTCACCCTGCCGCCCGACGACGATCGCGAGCGCTACGTGTGTGAGCGCTGCGCCACCGTTCATTACCAGAATCCCAGAGTGGTGACGGGGTGCATACCCGAGTGGGAGGACAGGATTCTTCTGTGCAGGCGCGCCATCGAGCCGCGCCGCGGCCTGTGGACACTGCCCGCGGGGTTCATGGAAAACGCCGAGACGACGGCGGAAGGCGCCGCCCGGGAAACCCTGGAGGAGGCCAATGCACGCGTGGAGATGGGGTCCTTGTTCGCGCTCATCGACATCCCGTTCATCAATCAGATCTACATGCTGTTTCGCGCGCGCCTCATCGACCTGGATGTCTCCCCGGGCCGGGAAAGCCTGGAGGTCTGTTTGCTGGGCGAATCCGAGATTCCGTGGGAGGAGATCGCTTTTCCGGCGATCGAAAAGACCCTGCGCTGGTATCTGGCCGATCGCGGCAAGGGCAAGTTCGCCCTGCACGTGGGGGATATCAGAGAGCGTCCCGGGCGCGAAGCGCACGCGGGCGGCAACGATTGAGAAGGGCGGCGCGGGGCGCGCGGCCGCGTTACTCGGCCAGGGACTTGCCGCCGTCCACGCTGATGACCTCGCCCGTGGTGAACGTGGCATCGCGTATCAGGTAAAGGACCGCGCGCGCGACTTCGCCCGGTTCGCCGCGGCGCGCGAGAGGTGTGCGTTCCAACAGGCGCACGCGGGCGGCTTCGTCGCTATCGCCCTCGGGCCACAAGATGGTCCCGGGCGCGACGGCATTGACCCGCACCCGTGGCGCAAGCTCGAGGGCAAGCGCGCGAGTGAGCATCAGCAGCCCTGCCTTGGCCGTGCTGTAGAGCGGGTGCGCGGCGAGCGGCCGCTGGCCGTGGATGTCCGCGATGTTGACGATGCTGCCGCAGGCGGCCTGCAGATGCGGCGCGGCGCTCTGCGAGACGTAGAACGGTGCTGCGAGATTGGTGCCCATGAGGTCGTTCCATTGCGACGCGGTGGCGCGTGCGATCGGCGTCGGATAAAAGCTCGATGCATTGTTGACGACGGCATCGAGTCTGCCATGAAAGGCAACCGTGTCAGCCACCAGCCTCGCGGGCGCATCGCTCGCGAGCAGATCGGCATGCACGCAGATGGCGCTTTGCTTCCTGTGCCGGTTGAGCTCGTCGCAGAGCGACCGGGCCTCGGCCCGTGAGCGGTTGTAATGAATGACCACGGACATGCCCTGACCGTGAAGCGTCCGTGCGATGCACGCGCCGATGCGCCGCGCAGCACCGGTGATCAACGCCACTTTGCCGGCCAGTGTCGGGGGTTGCGGGTCGAGCATATGATCCTGGGATAGTCGTCTTCAGGCAACAGGGCTCATGTCTAACTGTAAACAAATCGGATGGCGCTCGCATGACGAACGTGCGCGCGCCGCGCAAGCTGAGATGGACGCACCCGATGGCGAGGCAGCGCGGCGCAGCGCACGGTTGAGCGAGCTCATCGCGGGCGAGATCGAGTCCAACGACGGTTTCATCGGCTTCGATCGTTACTGGGAGCTTGCCCTGTACGCGCCGCAGCTGGGGTATTACACGGCCGGGCTCGCGGGGCCGGGTGCGCGCGGCGACTTCATGACGGCACCGGAGCTCTCGGCCCTGTTTTCACGCTGCGTGGCGCGCCAGGTGGCCGAGATCCTCGAGCATCTGGGTCCCGCCGACGTGCTGGAAGCCGGTGCGGGCAATGGTTCCATGGCGCGGGATCTGCTCGATGAGCTGGCGCGCCTTGGTGTGAGACCGCGGCGTTATCTCATCGTTGAGCGCGCTGCCGCGATGCGAGCGCGGCAGCGCGCTCTGCTCGGCGAGCGCTGCTGTGATACGCCTGTCACATGGCTGGACGAACTACCGCCCCGGGGCTTTTACGGCGTGGTGCTGGCCAATGAGTTGCTCGATGCGCTGCCCGTCACACGCTTCCGGATCGAGCGGGGCGTCGTGCGCGAGCTTGGCGTGGGGCACAGGCAGGGTCACTTTGCCTGGAAACCCACGGGGCACGCGCCCGCGATGGCGGGGGTCGTCAGGGACATCGAGCGGCGCGCGGGGGTCACGCTGCCCGACGGCTACCAGTCCGAGCTCGGCGACGCACGGTGCGACTGGGTGAGCGCGGTAGCCGAGCGCCTGGAGCGCGGCGTCATCCTGCTGTTCGATTACGGCTACCCGCGCCGTGAATACTACCGGCCCGATCGCACTGACGGCACCCTATGCTGCTACCATCGACACCGTATGCATGTGAATCCGTTCATTCTTCCGGGCCTCCAGGACATCAGCGCGCACGTGGAATTCAGCGGCGTTGCACAAGCGGGTGCTGCGCGGGGGCTCAGCGTGGCCGGGTTCACCACGCAGGCGCAATTTCTGCTCGGTTCGGGGCTGGTGCAGATGCTGCAAGGCGCAGAGCCCGGTTCGCCGCGCTATCTGCGCATGAGCGGCGCTGTGAAGCACCTGATCCTGCCCGGCGAGATGGGCGAGCTGGTCAAGGTTCTGGCGCTGGCGCGCGACGTCGATGCCCCTCTGCGCGGATTCTCCGGGCGCGATATGCGCGATCGCCTGGGCTGACCCGATCTCATGGACCCGATACAGGTCGTCTCGCTTGCCCTGCTGCAGGGACTGACGGAGTTTCTGCCCGTTTCCAGCTCCGGGCACCTGGCATTGCTGCCAAGCCTCGTCGACTGGCCGGATCAGGGCCTTGCCTTCGATGTGTCTGTGCACATCGGTACGTTGATCGCCGTGCTGGCTTATTTTCGCAACGATTTGAGGATCATCGTGGCTGACTGGATACGCTCCGTGGCGCTCGGGCGTGAGGTCGGTGCAAGCAGGCTCGGCTGGTCGGTGATCCTGGCCACCGTCCCCGGGGGAGCGGCAGGCTTCGTATTGAATCAGCACGGCGTCGAGTCGCTCCGCTCGCCCACGGTGATAGGTCTTGCCACGGTGTTGTTCGGGGTCCTGCTGTGGTGGGCGGACCGGCACGGATCGCGGCAGCGCGACGAGCGTCATATTGGTTGGGCGGATGTTGTCGTGATCGGCTGCGCGCAGGCGCTTGCGCTCATCCCCGGGGTGTCACGCTCGGGCGTCACCATCACCGCTGCAATGGCGATGGGGCTCACGCGGGCGGGCGCGGCGCGCTTCTCGTTCCTGCTCTCCATCCCGATCATCGCCGCTGCGGGTGGATTGAAGGTGGTGGATGCGGCCACCCTGCCGGGTGGGCCCGACTGGCTGGCGCTCGGCGGCGGGGCGTCCATCTCCGCGGTGAGCGCCTACCTTTGCATCCATTACTTCTTGAAGCTGCTCGATCGGGTGGGCATGGCGCCGTTCGCTATCTATCGCCTGGTGCTTGGCGGGATCATCCTGGCACTCGCGTGACTGCGACAGGGGACACACATAACTTAATAACTTAAGGCTTGCCCTATTACGAAAGGGGACACACATAACTTAATAACTTAGGGCAAGCCTTAAGTTATTAAGTTATGTGTGTCCCCTAATCAGCCGCGTCGCGCGTAATGGCGCATCTGCTGGTAACGCGCGTTGGCGTGCTCACTGCCGATGTAGGTCGGGACGACGCACTCGAGGCTCACGGGCTCTATGCCTAGCGCCGCGAATCCGTTGCGCTCACAGATCGAGTCGACCTGCATGGAACGGTAGTTGTCAATGGTGAAGGGCTGCATGGGCAGGAGTCCCAGCGCCCTGGCCTGCAGCCGCGACAGCGTGTCGCCGAGCCCTATGACGGTGCGCTCGAGCTCGGCCACATGAGCGGTGTACTCGACGAGCTCTTTCAGCGTGTATTGGCGCGGGCCACAAAGATCGTAACGTTGGGCATGGGTGGACGGGTCGTCCAGCGCGCGGGTCAGGGCAGCTACCAGATCCTCGACGAAGACGGGCGCGAAGCGCGCCTGCGCGCAGGCCAGGGGAAAAACCAGGGGAGATATGCCCAGCAACGAGGCGAATCGAGTGAAAAAGCTGTCTCCCGGTCCGAACAGCACCGATGGACGAAAGCTCGTCACCGCAATCTGCGGGACGGCACCGTGCACAGCCTCCTCGCCCGCCGCCTTGGAGCGCAAGTAAGCGCTCGGCGCGTCGGCCGATGCCTTCAGCGCGCTCACATGCAGCAGCCGGGAGACGCCACTGTCCCCGCACGCCCGCGCGATTGTGTGCGGCAGCTCGGCGTGAACGCTTTGAAAATCCTCTCCCGGGCGCGCGCGTTCGTTGAGGATGCCGGCCAGGTTGACGACCGCGTCGCACCCCTCGAGGGCGCCGGCGAGCGCGAGCCTGTCATGCACATTGCACTCGTGCAGCTCGAGGGTCGGCAACACGAGCAGCTCGCGGTGGCGCTCGCGCTGGCGCGTGAGGACGCGAACGCGGCGGCCCCCCCTGGCGATCCGGCTGCACAAGTACCGGCCAACGAATCCCGTTCCACCGAGCACACAGATTTTCGCGTACATCGCTGTTCACCCGATCGTCGTGGTGGTCTCGAAATGATTCTCGCGAGCGGAGACGCGGGGGTCAAGGGCCACAGCGCGGGACTGCCCGGCACTCAAATGGTGCCCGCCGGCTGCGCCATGCGCGCCCTGCTCGGACTCAAGCTCTTCGCTACCGCGCGGCACAGCCATGTGATGAGTGACGTCCTCGCCAAGCTCGGCATCGAGTTCATCACCTTTCAAGTTGCTGCGACTCTGACGGAGCGGCAGCGATTATGTTGGCGTGCAGGCAAGCATGGGACAGAAATGGGCGAAAACCTGGAGAAAGTTCAGCCATTGGTGGTGGAATTCAGCGCAGATTGTGCATCGATCAGGGCGAAGAGTGGAGAGGGCGGTTGTTCAGAGGCGATGGTTTCTTGGTTATGCTTCCTGGCACTCGCTGTATCGACGCGCTCGGTATTTGGGCTCAGAATGGAGTCGTTCGCGTCTCTCTCGCGCATTATCATTCAGAAGAGGACGTAGACTGGTTGGTGGGCAACTTGACGACGTTATCCACTAGCCAACGAAGAGCAATTATCGGCATGAAGACCAATTAAGGAGATAGGACAATGAAGAAGCTACTCACCCTTTCGGCGGCGGCGCTCGCCATCATGGTAATTAGCGCGGTCCAACCCGCTGCGGCGGAGACGTTGCGCGTCGCATTCTCATGCGATTATGCGCCGTTCAATTTTCGCAATGCCGACGGCAATCTCGAAGGCTACGATGTCGACGTAGCAAAAGGAGTCCTGGGCATTCTGGGCGCAGATATGAAAGAGGTCTGCCAGAAGTGGGATGGCATGATTCCTTCTTTGCTGGCTAACAAGTACGATCTGATAGTCGCGTCCATGTCGATTACACCTAAACGTCTGAAAAAAATGGATTTCTCCAGCACTTACCGCATTTCGGTTGGCCGCCTGGTTGGCAGAAAGAATGCCGGATGGAAGCTGTTTGACAGCGCCGGCAAACCGATTCCTGCCAACTTCTCGGGCCTCAAAGTCGGCCTGGAGAGGGCGACGACATATTCGAGCTGGTTCGAAGCCAAACTTCCCGACGCCAACGTGGTCTTGTACGACTCCAATGAGGCAATGTATCTCGACCTGGTGAATGGGCGTACCGATATGATCATGACCAATCCCATGAAAGCCTACCTCAGGTTTCTCGGCAAAGAGGACGGCGCGGGTTTTGAATTCGTCAGCCCGCAGATCGATGAGCCCGAATACTTCGGCACCGGTGTCGGTATTGGCCTTCGCAAGGGCAACGACGCCTTGAAAGCCCGTCTGAATGCCGCCTTGAAGACACTGACTGACGATGGCTCGCTGGAGAGGTACGCTTTGAAATACTTCCCCTTCGCGATCCATAAGTAAATGCATATACCGGTCGAATAGACCGCACCCTCCTGATGCGGTGGGGGTCTTTTACTTACCCTCACCGCGTTCTTTCTGTTATTCGCTTATTCCAATTCGCGTAGGGTTGAACCACACTTCAATCCGCGTTGGAGTGGGCGACTATGGAAGTTTTAACCGGTTGGTGGGACGATTTTTTCTGGGGCTCGGTGGTCGTGCTCGAGGTGTTTGTTGTCTCATTGATCATGATGATCCTGTTTGGACTGATTGGCGCCGCGGCCAAGCTCTCCAATAGCCGCATAGCCCACAAAATCGCCTCCGCCTATACCGTAATATTCCGGGGAACGCCGGAAATTCTGGTCTTGATGCTGATATATTATGGTTCCGCGGTTTTCTTGACATCCCTGATCCAGGTCTTTGATTCGACCATCCAGTTTGTTGATGTCCCTCCTTTCTGGGCAGGATCGTTCTGTATTTCCCTGATTGTGGGATCCTATGCGACAGAAACATTTCGCGGTGCGTTCCTGGGGGTCGATCCGGGACAGATCGAGGCCGCGAGGGCTCTCGGTATCTCCAATTTCCAGACATTTATCTATGTGCGAATTCCGGAAATGTGGCGCTTGGCCTTACCTGCATTCGGCAATCACATGCTTTCGCTTGTCAAGGATACGGCGCTCATCTCCATTATCGGGTTAAACGAGACCATGTATGTCGCCGAGCAGGCAACCGGGACTACAGGCAAGCCCTTCACCATGTTCTTTGTAGTGGGGTGCATCTACCTCGGGTTTTCGACGGTTATCACACTGGCTGTGATGTTTCTTGAGAAACGCGCCAATCAGCATCTGGAGGGCGCCCGATGATCTTTGACTTATCATTGATAATCGACAGCGTCCCCAAGATGCTAACGGGCATTGGCGTGACCCTCGAGTTGTTGGGCCTATCGATGGTTTTGGGGACGGCATTGGCCGTTTTGCTTTTGCTCATGCGGATCAGTAACAGGTGGTATCTGGCGTGGCCGGCTATCGCCTATATCTACATTTTTCGCGGCACGCCCATACTTGTGCAGATTTTTATCATCTACCACGGATTTCCCCAGCTTGAATTTATACGTGACGGTATTTTCTGGCCCATCCTGCGCGAGCCCTATGGTTGCGCAGTTGTCGCCCTGACCCTGAATAATGGTGCATATGTTTCTGAAATTTTCCGAGGCGGCGTGAATGGCGTGAATAGAGGGTTGCTTGAAGCGGGTGCGGCCCTGGGGTTATCGGTTCGCCAGCGTTTCATGTACATCACAACACCCATCGCAATACGCCTCTCCATACCGGCTTATAGCAATGACGTTGTTAGCCTGATGAAGGCGACGGCACTGGCCAGCACGATTACGATTCTCGATATGATGGGAATCGCCCGCAACCTCGTCGCAGAAACCTTCGCACCCTATGAGATATTTATGTCATTGGCGGTGATTTATCTGGTCATAACGTGGTTGATTCAGAGGGGATTTGGCCTGTTCGAGCGGCGCATGAGCCGCTACGTGAGGAACGAGGCATGACATGAGTGAAAACGGCGAACAACCGATCATTGTTCTCGAAAACGTCAACAAGTTCTTCGGTGGTTTTCAGGCTCTGGCGAATGTGAACCTGACCGTCGACAAGGGCGAAAGGGTTGTCGTTTGTGGGCCGTCAGGGTCGGGGAAATCAACCATGATCCGCTGCATCAACCGTCTCGAAGAACACGATAGCGGCAAAATCATCGTCGACGGCAACGAATTGACAAGCGATGTGAAGGATATCGATGCCGTCCGCAGTGAAGTCGGAATGGTGTTTCAGAGCTTCAATCTGTTTCCCCATATGACGGTGGTGAAAAACCTAATGCTCGCACCTCGGCTGGTCAGAAAATCCGGCAAAACAGAAGCCCACGCAAACGCCATGCGGTATCTGGAGCGCGTTAAGATTCCCGAACAGGCGGATAAATACCCGATCCAGCTTTCCGGCGGTCAGCAACAGCGTGTCGCCATTGCCCGGGCCCTCTGCATGAAACCCGAGATCATGCTGTTCGACGAACCCACCTCGGCCCTCGACCCGGAAATGATCAACGAGGTTCTCGAAGTCATGACCGATCTGGCTAATGACGGCATGACCATGATTTGCGTTACCCACGAAATGGGATTTGCCCGTTCCGTCGCCGACAAGATGGTGTTCATGGACGAGGGTGAGATCGTTGAAATGAACACGCCGGCGGAGTTCTTTGACCATCCGAAGAGTGACCGGACAAGAGAGTTCCTCAGCCAGATCATCCAGCAGTAGAGAAGGATTTCCGCGGTGTCCTCCGAGTTTTCCGAATTCACGTCCTTTGCCGGCCAATTGGCCGATGCAGCCCGCGACCGCATACGGGAGTTGGCGGGGCCCACGCCCGAGCCGATCGAAAAAGGTGATGGCAGCCCGGTCACCGCCGTCGACCAAGCCGTCGAGGACCGATTGCGCGAGATGATTGCCGAGACCTATCCGGAGCATGGCATCGTGGGCGAGGAGCGCGGGGCGACCGGGGCCGACCGGGAACTGGTCTGGGTCATCGACCCCATTGACGGCACATTGCCGTTCCTGGCCGGGTTTCCTGTCTACGGCACCTTGCTGGCGCTGGTCCGCGACCAGGCTCCGGTATTGGGAGTCATCGAATTGCCAATCACCGGCGAGCGCTGGCTCGGCTGCCAGGGGTTGCCGACTACACACAACGGCAAGCCGGTCAGGACTCGCACTTGCAATGATCTGTCCGTCGCCCTGATGTCCACCAGCAACCCGGATTTCTATACCGAAGTGGACCGCCCCGCGCTGGATCGCATGCGGGCGGCGACCCGCTGGACCGTCTACGGCGGGAGTTGCATGGCTTACGGCCGGATCGCGTCGGGGCGCATCGATGTGGGGGTCGACGTCGCGTTTGATCCCTTGGACTATCTGGCGCTCGTCCCGGTCATCACGGGCCCGGGCGGGGTGATCACGGACTGGGACGGAAATCCGTTGACGCTGCAATCGGGTCACCGGGTTGTCGCCGCCGGGGACCCCCGCGTACATGAGCAGGCGTTGGAGATAGTTTCAGCTTTCACCGGATAGGCAACGTACTGAACTTTTCCCAATTGCGCGGGCGCGCATCTGACGAGTTGGAGGTGGCCAAGCATGGAGACGACGAAATGGCTGGATGCCATCACCTGGACCCCCGATGGACTTGTGCCGGTCATCGCGCAGGACGCCGCGAGCGGTGACGTGATGATGTTTGCCTGGATGAACGCCGAGTCCCTGACGCGCACGGTCGAGGAAGGCGTGGCAGTCTACTGGTCGAGATCCAGGGGGAGGATCTGGCGCAAGGGGGAGCGCTCCGGACATTGGCAACGGGTGCGCGAGATTCGGATTGATTGCGACGCGGACGTGGTGTTGCTGAAGATCGAGCAGGTCGGCGGCATCGCCTGTCACACGGGCAGGCGACGGTGCTTTTTCCGCGTCCTGCGGGACGGCGCCTGGACGGTGGTCGAGCCGGTGCTCGAGAGGCCCGAGGAGATCTACGGTGAGCATTGATCGTGCGGAGCCTGGTCAATGGTATACTAATCAGTTCGGTTAGCTCGGATGCGGCGATGACTGATACGCTGGAACGATTGGCGGCGGTGATAGAAAGCCGGCGTACGCAATCGCCGGACGCATCCTATGTCGCGCGCCTGTACGAGCGTGGGCTCGACCACATCCTGAAGAAGATAGGCGAGGAGGCGAGCGAGCTCATTATTGCCGCCAAGGGCGGCAGCGCACGCGATGTCGTGTATGAGACGGCGGACCTGTGGTTTCATACGCTCGTTCTGCTGGCCGAGCGCGGCTTGCGCCCGGGCGATGTGCTGGCCGAGCTGGAGCGCCGATTCGGCCGCTCGGGCCTTGCGGAAAAGGCGGCGAGGTGTCGCGTTTCGGACTAGAATTCAAGATAGACGGCGCTGCTGCGTGGGGCCGTGGTACAAGACAGACAACATAAGCGTGTAGACGTATTCGGAGGCATGACATGGGCCCTAGCATCTGGCAGTTGGTGATTGTTCTGGTAATCGTGCTGCTGCTGTTCGGCACCAAGAAGCTCAGGAATCTGGGTGGCGATCTGGGCGGTGCCATCAAGAGCTTCAAGGGCGCGATGAAGGAAGGCGGCGAGCAGGCCGCGGCGCAGGAAGACAAGATGGAGGATGCGCCCGGCACGGTGATTGAAGGCGACGTGGTCGGCAAGGAACACGACAGGGTTTGACCGACACGCCGCATCTCACAGTGTATCGTCAATAGTCCTTTCGGCTTCCCGTGTTCGACGTCGGTTTCTGGGAGCTGGCTCTCATTGCGGTGATCGCGCTGCTCGTGGTGGGCCCGCAGCGCCTGCCCGCGTTGGCGCGCACGGTGGGCCTGTATGTCGGCAAGTTCCGCCGTTATGCCGACCACGTACGCCGCGAGATCGAGCGAGAGGTGCACGCCACGGAGGTCAAGGAGCTTCTCGATACGCCCGCCCCGCTCGAGGCCATTCACGGTGCCGTGGACGATACCCGCCGCGCGATCGCGGAGACCGGGGAGGTGCTGAAATCGGTGGAGGACGCGGCCGTCGAGACCGCGCGCACGGAAGACGACGATCTGAAGTCTGCGTTCGTGCAAGCCGGTGACAGCATCGCATCGGGGGCGGGCGAGCCGCCGGCACTGGCGCAAGCCGACCCCGCTGAGGGTGCCGCGGCGCAGACCGCGCCGCAGGCCCCAGCCGAGCGCGAGCCTGACAAAGGATGACGGAAAAGGCACCCGATGAGGAACAGACTCTCGACGAGATGACCTTCGTCGAGCATCTCGTCGAGCTTCGCGACCGGCTTGTGCGTGTCCTGCTCGCAGTCGCGATCGCGCTGCTCGTCATGTTCCCGTTCGCCAACGATCTGTACGCCATCCTGTCCGCGCCGTTGCTCAGAAACATGCCGGAAGGCACCTCCATGATCGCCACCGAGGTGGCGGCACCGTTCCTGACACCGTTCAAGCTCACCCTCGTGCTGTCCATATTCGTGGCCATGCCGGTCATTCTGTACCAGTTGTGGTCGTTCGTGGCGCCGGGGTTGTACAAGACCGAGAAGAAGCTGGTTTTCCCGCTGATGATCACCAGCACGCTGCTGTTCTACCTCGGCATCGCGTTTGCGTATTACGTCGTTTTCCCCCTGATGTTCGCCTTTTTCCAGGCGGTGGCGCCGGAGGGCGTCGCGATAATGACGGACATCAGCCGCTACCTCGATTTCGTGCTCAAGATTTTCTTCGCGTTCGGGGCTGCATTCGAAGTGCCCATTGCGACGATCCTCCTCGTATGGACCGGATTCACGACCCCGGAAAAGCTGGTCGCCAAGCGCCCCTACATCATCGTCGGGGCGTTCGTGATCGGTATGCTGCTGACACCGCCGGACATGATCTCCCAGACCCTGCTGGCCTTGCCCATGTGGGCGTTGTTCGAGCTCGGCGTGGTGTTCTCCAGGATTTACGTGAGCGCTCCGAAACGCGGTGAGGACGAAGCACTGAGCGATTGATCCGAAACCAAGCGTTCGTCAGTCATCCCCTCACCGCGCCCGTTGCGAAGGTTCGCGGAATAATTGCGCCCTACGGCGGGCACGCCAACCCTCCCCTGCCTTGCGCGGGCCGGCGCAGCGGCCGCGCACCCGCGCGCCGACCCCGAATCGGCTGCCGGCTGCGCACGCGCCACCCGCGGCAACCT
>CAZSDY010000046.1:0-18638 GCA_964605765.1 uncultured Ectothiorhodospiraceae bacterium
CTTCGCACTCCTTCGGAGTCATGACGCATCCATAATCAATCGCTCGATGCAGGCCATAGCCCGGCGCAGGCTCTCGGCGCCCTGCGCCGCGACCTCGGGTCGCCACCGGCTCTCGACGTACTCGATGAGCCTCGATGTGTACGCCGGGCCAACGGGGCGTCCGCTTCCCTCGCGCGGCACCATGTCTTTGCTTACCGCCCCGCGTCTCGAGCGGCGTGCCAGGTTGACCATCGCGATTTTCGCGTGCTCCAAGCCCTCGGGGTCGGCGGGCACTGCGCTTCGCGCCACGCTCAGGTAGGCCGCCAGCGTTTCTGCGTCTGCCATCAGCCAGGCCTCGACCTGGCGCACGGCGATCCGAAAGCACAGATTGGGCGCCGGCGCGGCTAGCCATGCCTCGCGCAGAGGCGGCGCACAGTCCGCGTCGCGGTCCAGGTCCACGAGGATGATCCACGGTGCACGGCGAGCGGCGTTGTTGTAGCCGTTGATCTCTTGGCGCAAGAAGGGCTTGCCGGCCTTCCCATAGACCGTGCCCGGACGACCGCCGGCCCAGGTGATGAGCCGTCGTACGACGACCTCGTCGACGACGCCTTCCACGGCCGCTGAGATGACCACCGGGCCGGGCACCCCTATGCATCCCCGAACAAGGTCAACTGCATAGCCTGCTCGGGCCGCGTCATGGGGATCACGACGTCGGCCAGCGAGAGGCCACCCTCGAGCAGGTCACGGATTTCCTGGTTCGAGCCGGCCGGCGTCACGGCGGCACCCTCGGCTCCGGGACTGAGAAGCAGCACCTCGTCGAGCCCGATTCCCCCGTCTCGCAGAAGCTCCGGGGAGTGCGTGCTGAGGAAGACCTGCCTTCCAGTCCGACGCTGAACCCGGGCAAGCATCTGGGGCAACACGCGCACGATCTCGGGGTGAAGCGAGAGCTCCGGCTCCTCGAGCAACAAGGGACCTCCCTTAGCCATCGTCACCCAGAGAAGCCCTATCAATCTGAGCGTTCCGTCCGAGAACTGCCCCTCGGTCTGCCAGGCCCCCTGTGGACGCCAGTGCTGGTACTTGCCGCGCAGATGCGGCGTACCACGTGCGTCGCGCCACAGCTCGATCTCCTGAAGCTGAGGCACTGCGACGCAGAGCGCCTGTTGAATGTGTCTCAGTCGGGCGTTACGAGTTCGCTCCTGAGTTCTCGCCACCTGCTCCAGGAAGTCACCGCCGAAGGGGTCATTCGATCTTCCGACGGAGCGGTCCGGCTCACGGACGAGCTGCGGAACGATGTGCAAATACCGGATGGTCGCGAAGAACGCGCTCAGGTCGCGGAACGGTCGGTTAACGTTGACCTGCTCGAGATAGGTCTGCGTCAATCGCGCGGGGTCATTCTGGTCTTGTTCATTGGGTCGGTCGAGGAGCACATTGTCATCGTGAAAAACGCGCTCCTTGCGCACCAACGGTCGGCCTTGCTTGTTTTGGTGGAACGCAAGCTCGTACGCCCACCGCGGCGCGTCCCGCGCTTCCTGCATTTCCAGCCGGATCTCGACATCCGGATGCCGCCGAGCGGCCAGGCAGCGGATCGCGGTGACACCACCGCGACGACCGATGGCCTCCTGAAAACCACCGCCCGAGGAGGCAAGATCGCGCAGGAAACGGAACACGTCGAGAAAGTTCGATTTCCCCGAGGCATTTGGCCCCACCAGGAACACGCGGTTCTGGATCGCGACCTCGACGTGTGTGAAGTTCTTCCAGTTCCGCAGGCGCAGGCTGTGGAACCTGAGACCGTTGCTCATCGTTTCTCCTCCAAGATCATGCGTCGGTTCCGTAGCCGGGCTGGGCCGGCCTGCGCTACCTCGAAGAATGGACCGGGATCGCCAAGGCCTTCGACATTGCCACGGGCTACTTCGAGATCAGCGCCCTGCTCGCTCTTGACGGCAACACGCCGTTGACGGCCGCTCGCAGAAGCGTCACAAGCCTCGTGATGTTCCCGAGGAGTTGACGCCGGCGGCGAACTCGGCCGACCCGATCCGTAGCTGTGCCTCCGGCGCCCCTCTCGCCATCGGCCAGCCCTGAGGGATCTTCTTCATCAAATTCGAGCCAAAGCGCCACCCGTCGCGGCGCTTCGCCTCATCCTGGGCCAGGTGGCGCTCAAAAAGACCCACCCCGCCGAGTGCTCCGCCTCGGCCGCGGACCTCCCGCCGGCAAAGCCGGTAGCCGTGCCTACGAACCTCACGGATTTCCCCGTCCTATCACTTCCCTGCCGGAGAACGTCCATGCCACAGTGTGCCCCGCCGCGTCCGGCTGCGCCAGCACTCGGTATCCGCTTGCCATTCGCGGACGCCCGCGATCATACCGGCCGCGAGCATCGGTCGGACCAGGTCCTGGTTGAGGGAAATCAAACCGGACACGAGCGCACTGATCGCCGATTGCCTCCCGGGCCGTCGCCTGTCCAGGCGACCTGCACGTTCGGTTCGCGGCGCGGGTTAATGCCCTCGCTGTAGGAGCGGGATTCATCCCGCGAACCTTGCAGAGCCCCCACGCCGTACCATCGACGTTCGCGGACTGAAGTCCGCTCCTACGGAAGCCGCAATCAGCCTCCATCATTCTTAAAGCTGATTTGATCGGTCCCGTGCTCTCCCACTCGCCCCGCGGCGATTCCGTCATGCTGACGGGCTGCTAGAATCGCGTGCATTCGTCTTCACGCTTCGGGGGAAAACCATTGTCCGGCACCATGGAGACGCGCCCCGTGCTGGGGTGGCGCGAATGGGTATCGCTGCCCGATCTCGGCATTGACCACATCAAGTGCAAGGTCGACACGGGCGCGCGCACCTCGGCGCTGCACGCCTTCGAGGTGGAGACGTTTCTGGCGCACGGCGCAAAGCGTGTGCGATTTCGGCTGCATCCGCTGCAACAGCGCTCGGACATCGAGGTCACCTGTGTCGCGGATGTCATCGATGAGCGCGTGGTCTCGGACTCCGGCGGACATCGTGAGCGGCGCATCTTCATCTGCACGACAATCCGCATCGGTGATCGGGCCTGGCCCATCGAATTGACCTTGGGTGACCGTGATACGATGCGCTTTCGCATGCTGCTGGGCCGCACGGCGATTCGGGACCGGTACGCGGTCGACCCGGCGCTGTCCTACGTGACCGGCCGGCCACCAAGACCACAACGCACGGGGAACCGCCGATGAAGATCGCCGTCCTGTCGCGCAATCGGAGGCTGTACTCGACCAGCCGCCTGGTGGAGGCCGGTGAGCACCGTGGTCACGAGATGCGCGTCATTGACGCGCTGCGCTGCTACATGGACATCACCTCGCATAACCCGACCATGCACTACAAGGGCGAAGAGCTGACCGGTTTCGATGCCGTGATTCCGCGGATCGGTGCCTCGGTCACGTTCTACGGCACCGCCGTGCTGCGCCAGTTCGAGATGATGGGCGTATTCCCGGTCAATGAATCCCAGGCGGTGTCGCGCTCGCGCGACAAGCTGCGCTCCCTGCAGTTGCTCTCGCGCCGCGGCATCGGCTTGCCGGTGACCGGATTCGCGCATTCTCCCGACGACATCGACGGCCTCGTCAACGAGGTCGGTGGCGCGCCGCTGGTGATCAAGCTGCTGGAGGGCACCCAGGGCATAGGCGTGGTGCTGGCCGAGACCCGCAAGGCGGCCGAAAGCGTTATCGAGGCATTCATGGGCCTCGACGCCAACATCCTCGTGCAGGAGTTCATCAAGGAGGCCGGGGGCACGGACATCCGGTGCCTGGTGGTCGGCGGCAGGGTCATCGCCGCCATGAAACGCCAGGCAAAAGACGGTGAGTTCCGCTCCAACCTGCATCGCGGCGGCACGGCCAGCCTGGTCAGGCTGACCCCGGAGGAACGGTCGACGGCCCGGCGCGCGGCCAAGATCCTCGGCCTGAACGTATGCGGCGTGGATCTGCTGCGCTCCAATCACGGTGCGGTGGTGATGGAGGTCAATTCGTCACCGGGACTCAAGGGTATAGAGGAGGCGACCGGCAAGGACATCGCCGGGTTGATTGTCGAGTTCATAGAGAAAAACGCCAAGCCGCACAGCACCCGCACGCGCGGCTCGGGGTGAAACGCAGGGCGGCTTCGATAGGCCAAGGCGGTTTGACTGGTCCGCCTGTAGGAGCGGGATTCATCCCGCGAACCTTCCAGAGCACCTAACGCCGCGCTACGGCTGTTCGCGACTGAAGTCCGCTCCTACGCGCGCTGCCGTGAGCCACCATTGCTTGGAGCGGTCCGTCAAGCCGAGAAATCGTGCGCGGCCGATTGGGTGTCGTGGGGATGGCGGCTGGCCGCGGCGCGAAGCGCCGCCGCGCGCGGGAACAACTCGAAGAAGTTCCGCGTGGTTGCCTCGGCGATTTCCCCCAGTGTCACGCCGCGAAGTACCGCGATGTGCTCGGCCACGTGGCGCACGTATGCCGGCTCGTTGGGTTTTCCACGATGCGGCACCGGTGCGAGGTACGGAGCGTCCGTCTCCACCAGCAGCCGGTCGAGCGGCACGCGATCGAGGTGGCAGTGGGAATCGACCAGCAGTGGATTCACATCGTGTGGGTTTGGCGCTCCGACTTCAGCGCGGCGGCCAGATAATTCTCGATCTTGCTCTTGGTCTGCCCCTGGTCGAGCTCGCTGAATTGCACGCCGATTCCCGCCGTGCGGTTGCCTTGCGCGCCCTTCGGTGTGATCCACACGATGCGCCCGGCGATGGGCATCTTTTCCTTGTCGTCCATCAGTGTCAGCAGCATGAACACCTCGTCGCCCAGGCGATAGCTCTTGGCCGTGGGTATGAACAGCCCGCCGTTCTTGACGAAGGGCATGTAGGCCGCATAAAGGGCGCTCTTGTCGCGTATCGTGAGGGACAATATGCCCTGTTTGGGTGCCGCCACTTAACTGCCTCCAGTCATGCCGGGCGCCGATGCTGCCGCGCGGCCCCCGGCGCACCACGCGAGAGCCAGCTCTTCCAGTATCATCTGCGCGTTGAGGCCCGGGTGGGTGGCTACCATACGCCGCCCCGCCAGGCATCGGTCGAGAAGCGCGTAAACAACGTTTAAGTCTAGCCTCTCTACCATGTATTGCATAGTTTCCGCGCAGTCGCGATTGACGCACAGCGACATGTCTCGCGCGCTGTGCAAGCGGACGAGATCCATCGCCCACAGCACGAGCCAGCCGATGACTTCTTCCACACCCGTCTTCGTCCATTGCGCGGCGATCCCCACCGGGTCGGCCTCCCCCGCCATCAAGGTCCTCAGATCAGCGTACACCCTGGCCCGCTTGTCGAGCACACCTTGCTCGGCCAGGCGCAGCGCCGCGTGCGGCTCATTCCCCGCGAGACCCAGCGCCAGCGCCGCATCCACACCCGGCGCGAGACGTGATTGCAGCCACTCGATAGCGAGCCTCGGCGGCACGGGCGGAAACACGAGACGCACGCAGCGGCTGACGATGGTTGCCGGCAGCAACGCCCGGCGCCGCGCAAGCAGCACCAGCACAGCGCCGGGCGGTGGTTCCTCCAGCGTCTTCAGCAAGCTGTTGGCAGCGGCCGTGGTCATGCTGTCGGCGGGCACGATGGTCCCGACCTTGAAGCCGCCGCGGGCCGCGCTCAGCGCTATCTGCCCTATCAGCTCGCGGATCTGATCGACGCCGATGGACTTGCCCGGCTCCGGCGGGACGACGATCGAGTCGTCGGGGTGCGTGCCGGCCTCGGCGAGCGTGCATCCTCTGCACGTCCCGCAAGGGCGCGATTGCAGTGCCGCTGCCTGACACAGCAGGACGCGGCGCAGATCGTCGAGAAACACCTCCGTTCCCCCATGCGTGGCACCTTCGAGCAGCAACGCGTGTGGGAAACGCTCGGTCTCGAGCATGGCCATCGTGCGCCGCCACTGCGCCTCGTGCCATGTGAGTGAGGGCCCGGTCACAGTATCTCACCCAGCACCCGGATCAGGTTGCGGCGGACAGTTTCGAGCGGATCGCGGGCATCGATGACGCGGTAACGGCCGGGGGCCGCATGGGCACGCTGCAGGTAGGCTTGCCTGACGCGCTCGAAAAATGCGATGTCCTCGCGCTCGAATCGGTCCTGTGCTCCGCGGCAACGCGCGCGGCGCATGCCCTCCTCGACCGGCACGTCGAGCAGCAGCGTGAGGTCCGGACGAAGACTTCCCTGCACCCAGTTCTCCAGCACCGCGACGCGCTCCTCACCGATGTCGCGCCCTGCACCCTGATAAGCATAGGTGGCATCAGTGAAGCGGTCGCACAGCACCCAGCATCCCCGGGCGAGCGCCGGCCGAATGACCCTGGCGATATGCTCGGCGCGCGCGGCAAATACGAGCAGGGCCTCGGCGTCGCCCGCGATGGTGCCGAGCGCGGGGTCGAGCAGCAGATCGCGCACCCGCTCGGCAAGCTCTGTACCGCCGGGCTCACGCGTCGTCACAACCGTCTTGTGCTGTTCCTGGAGGAATTCGCGCAGGCTTCCCACGTGCGTGGACTTGCCGGCGCCCTCCGGGCCTTCGATGGTGATGAACTTGCCGCGCGGCATGTTGCTCAAGCTCCGTGCAGACAGCATAACCCTCGCCAGGACGCAAAGATCACAAAGCGATCGCCGATTGTCATTAAACTCGAACCGGAACGATTTCCTGGTGGCTTTTCGCCCTCGCGAGAGAAACATTGACGTTTGTTGACGAACACGAATCAGCCACCCGTCTTGCCCCGCGATGCACGGCGTACCTGGTAGCGCTCCACGGCCTGCTTGTGCTCGGCGTAGGTGGGCGAGAAATGGTGTGTGCCGTCGCCCTTGGCAACGAAGAACAGATCCTCACCTGGAGACGGATTGAGCGCGGCATGCAGCGCCTCGCCACCCGCCAGCGCGATCGGAGTGGGGGGCAAGCCGCGGTGCACATAGGTGTTGTACGGGGTATCTTGACGCAGGTCCTTGCGCCGCAGGTTGCCGTCGAAGGCTGCCCCCATGCCGTAGATGACGGTCGGATCCGCTTCCAGCCTCATGCGTTTTTTCAGCCTGCGCACAAATACGCCCGCTATACGCGCGCGCTCCTCGGCACGCCCTGTCTCCTTCTCCACGATGGAGGCCATGACGAGCGCCTCGTAGGGAGCGGCATAGGGAAGACCAGGCCGTCTTGCCGTCCACTCGCGCTTCAAGTGGCGCTGCATCGCATTGTGCGCTCGCGACAGGAACTCGATATCCGTGGTACCGCCCGGGAACCGGTAGGTTTCCGGATAGAACCAACCCTCGGGATTCGAGCCCGGCTGGCCCAGGCGCGCCATGATGTCGGCATCGGGCGCGCCCTGCAACGTGTGCACGAGATGGCGGTCGGCGTCGATGGCGGAGCGCAGTTCGGCAAAGGTCCACCCCTCTATGATGGTGAACGACCACTGAACGACCTTGCCCTGCACCAGCATGCCGAGAGCCTGCATCGGTGTGGTGCCGGCGGGCAACTCATACTCCCCGGCCTGGATACGTGCGGCATTGCCTTCCCAGCGGGCGCGCCACACGAGCGCTTGCGGATGGGCGAGCGCGCCACGTTCAGCCAGTACAACCGCAACCGCGGAAAGCGTCATGCCCGGACGGACCACCAGGCGCATGGGATCGGGTCCGAACGACATGGGCTCATCGAGCGCAGTGATACCCTGGCTTAGCACCCAACTCACGTAGGCGAGGGCGCACACCAGCAGTGCCAGGACCGCGCCGAAGATCGCGTTTCGAGCGCTCACCCGTCATCCTCCCTGACCCGGCCGAGCCGGTACCAAACAGGCCGTCGAGCGCGAGGCGTTGCGCCGAATCACGCGCCGGATAATGCACGCCCAAGACGCAAAGCACGCAAAGGGGACGCGGAAAACGCTGATGACGGGGGTATCACCGGTAGCGTCGAGCGCCATATTGAGGCAGATCGATCTTCTTTGCGTGCTTGGCGGCTTTGCGGGAGCCATCCTCATGCTGCGCTATCCACCGGTTGCTGAAAAGTCCGAATTCCTCGTCGTTTTGCACAAGTCCACGGAGAAGGGACAAGCGCCCGCGAAACGAGAGCTTCCTGTTTTCGAGCGCCGATCCATCCTGCCTGACCGCGTTGCTCGTCGCTTGAGCAGAGTGGCTGTTCGCCCTCCTCGCGCCTTGCAGGTCGAGCGCCTTGACGCCCAAAAACGCGAAGTGCCTATTTCGCGGCCCTTGGCAATGGCACCCATGTGCGGCACGGATGCCGTGCTCCGCCGGCGCGCCGACGGGATCAGTGAACGCGCTTGAAGACGAGCGTCCCGTTGGTGCCGCCGAATCCGAAGGAGTTCGATGCAACGACGCCGACACGTGCGTCGCGGGCCGCGTTGGGCACATAATCGAGATCACACTCATCATCCGGGTCTTCCAGATTGATGGTCGGCGGCAATACTTGATCCCGAATTGCCAGAACGCTGAAAATTCCCTCCACGCCGCCCGCGGCGCCGAGCATGTGCCCCGTCATGGACTTCGTCGAGCTGATGGCAAGCCTATAGGCATCATCGCCGAACGCGGCCTTTACCGCGCGCGTCTCCGCGATGTCACCTGACGGCGTCGAGGTACCGTGAGCGTTGATGTAATCCACATCCCCGGGATTGAGCTTTGCATCCGCGAGCGCGAGACGCATGCAGCGTTCGGCACCCTCGGCATTTTCCGGCGGCAAGGTGATGTGGTAGGCGTCGCTGCTCATCGCGTAGCCCACGACCTCGGCATGGATGTCGGCGCCACGGCGCGTCGCGTGCTCATAAGCCTCCAGCACCATGACGCCCGCGCCGTCCGCGAGCACGAAACCGTCGCGGCCGCGATCCCAGGGCCGGCTGGCACGCTCGGGCTCGTCATTGCGTGTCGACAGGGCGCGCGCCGATGCGAAGCCCCCCAGCCCCGTCGGCGAGGTAGCCATCTCCGCACCGCCGGCGATCATCACATCGACATCGCCGCGCTCGATCATGCGCGCCGCGTCACCGATGTTGTGGGTTCCCGTGGCGCACGCCGTGACGATACCGTAGCTCGGCCCGCGAATGCCGTACTTGATGGAAAGGTTGCCCGCGATCATGTTGATGATGTTGCTGGGCACGAAGAACGGGGAGATTCGTCGCGGGCCGCCCGCCATGTAGGCGGCATGCCCCTTCTCGATGCCCGGTAATCCGCCGATGCCGGATCCGATGGCGATGCCGATTCTGTCGGCATTATCTTCACGAATTTCGATTCCCGAGGCTTCGATGGCCTCCACGCTTGCCGCGATGCCGTAATGAATGAAAGGGTCGGTCTTGCGCGCGTCCTTCGATGACATCACGCTGGTGACGTCGAAACCGCGTATCAGACCGCCGATCGTTGAGGCGAAGCCGGAGGTGTCAAAAATGTCTATGCGCGAAATCCCGCTACGCCCGGCCAGTATTGCCGCCCAGGCCTCGTCGACATTGTTGCCCACGGGAGAGATCAACCCCAGTCCCGTCACCACGACTCGTCGCATGCGGACCTCCTAACCCGGCCGATCCGGAACCAAACAGGGCATCGAGCGCTCGAGGCGTTGCGGCTTCACCGGGTTGGACTCACACGCTGGATAATGCACGCCCAAGACACAAAGCACGCAAAGGCGGGTTGCAGGAAACCCGGATGACGGGGGCGTCACCGGTAGCCTCAACCGCCGTATTGAGACAGATCGCTGCTCTTGGCGTGCTTGGCGGCTTTGCGAGAGTCATCATCATAGTTCGATACCCACCATTTGCTGAAGAGCCCGGACTCCTTGTCGTTTTGCACAAGCTCACGGGTAAGGGACTAATGCCCACTGCTACCCTGCGCCCGCTTGACGGCGCCGAGCTCGTGCGCATGCCGTGCGGGCACGGTCGTGCATGAGCGGACAAAAGAAAAGGGCCGCGATCACCGACCATCGATCCGCGGCCCTTCTCGTGTTCCGTGAGTCTACTTGAGATGTGCGCTGACGTAATCTATGGCTTGCTGGACCGTAGTAATTTCCTCGGCTTCCTCGTCTGGAATGTCGCAGTCGAACTCCTCTTCAAGCGCCATGACCAACTCGACCGTGTCCAGAGAATCCGCACCCAGATCGTCAACAAACGAGGAATCCGCGCTCACCTCTTCTTCCTTGACGCTCAGCTGTTCGACGACGATATGCTTGACGCGCTCTTCGACGGTGCTCATGCGGTTGTTTTCCTCCCTCAATACCGAGCCTCAGAAGCTCGGCGACTAGTTTATTGAAATAGATTCAAGTTGCAAGGACACATTTTTGGGGCCTGCGCTACGATCTCAAAATGCCTGCAAATAAGCAACTTAGGCCTGATTCGCTTTACCGTGGAGCGCATCAGCACATGTACATTCCACCGTTCACGTGCAACGTGGCGCCCGTGATGTAAGCTGCCGAAGGCCCAGCCAGAAATACCGCCGCGCCGGCGATGTCATCAACGCTTCCCAGGCGTTTGAGCGGGATCTGCGCCACCATCTGGTCGCGGTCCTTGTCCGGGAGCCCGCGGGTCATGTCAGTGTCTATGAACCCCGGTGCGATGGCATTGACCGTTATCCCCCGCGGGCCGAGTTCCCTCGCGAGAGCGCGCGTGAACCCCATGATTCCAGCCTTGGCGGCCGCATAATTCGCCTGGCCCGCGTTGCCCATCGCGCCCACGACGGACGTGATGTTGATGATGCGTCCATGTCTCGCCTTCATCATGTGCCGCGCGCACCCCTTGCAAAGCCGGAACAGAGAGCTCAGGTTCGTGTCGACAACGTCATCCCAGTCGGCAGCCGGCATGCGTACCAGCAGGTTGTCCCTGGCAATACCCGCGTTGTTGACAAGAATCGATGGCAGCGCCGAAGCACTCTGCAAGTGTGCGAACAGCGCGTCCACTGACGCGGCCGAACGCACGTCGAGCACGGTGCCGAAACCCGAAAGGTGGATCTCCTCCAGATGCTCGGTTATCGCATCTGCGCCGACCCGTGTCGTGGCCGTGCCCACCACACGCGCGCCGCTGCGCGCCAGTGCCAGCGCGATCGACCGACCTATGCCGCGGCTCGCGCCCGTCACGAGTGCCGTTTCCGCGTCCAGTCTCATGCCCCGCCTCGCGTATGCTCGAGCGCTTTTCCGAGGGACTCGGGATCTCTCACCGGCAGCGCCGTCAGGGACCTGTCGATGCGCCGCGCGAGCCCGGTGAGAACCTTGCCGGGCCCCAGTTCAAGGATCGTATCCACACCCTCCTCGACCATGCGGCATACGGTCTGCGTCCATCGCACCGGCTTGTACACCTGTTCCGCGAGGGCCAGGCGGATCGCCTCGGGCGCGTCCCGCGTCTTCACATCGACATTGTGAATGACGGGAATGCTCGGTTGCCGAAACGCTACCGCGGTCAGATGCGCCGCGAAGCCGCGCGCCGCGGACTCCATCAACTCGCAATGCACGGGCACACTGAGCGGCAATAGCACCCCCCGCCGTGCACCCGCTTCGCGCAGGCTCGCCAGCGCCCTGTCCACGGCCGACCTTTGCCCGGCGATCACGACTTGCCCAGGGGCGTTGAAGTTTGCCGCCGCAACCACCTGGTCACCGCACGTGGCCGCACAAACGGCACTCACCCGTTCGTCGTCCAGCCCCAGCACGGCCGCCACCGCACCCTCGCCGGGGGCTACGGCCGCCTGCATGAGGTTTCCACGCGTCGCAACCAGGCGCACGGCCGCGTCGAAATCGAGCGCATCGGCGGCAACCAGCGCTGCGTATTCTCCCAGGCTGTGGCCCGCCAGCACGGCCGGTGTGCTGCCGCCGAGCGATCGCCATACCCGCCATACGGCTATCGCGCCTGCCAGCACCGCGGGCTGGGTGCTTTCGGTGAGGTTGAGCCGCGAGTCCGGTCCGTGCTGCACCAGGCGCCACAGATCGAATCCGAGGACATCGGAGGCCTCACGGTAGGTGCGGGCGATCTCGGGATGGCCGTCCGCGAACTCCGACAGCATGCCGACACTCTGTGAGCCCTGCCCGGGAAAAGTGATTGCGATTTTCATGATGCTGACGTGATCTGGAGCGGGCCGCGTTCAGTATTTGATGAGTGCCGAACCCCAGGTAAAGCCACCACCGAAGGCCTCCAGAAGCAGGACATCGCCGCGCCGTATGCGTCCGTCGCGCACCGCGACATCCAGCGCGAGCGGCACCGATGCGCTCGAAGTGTTGCCGTGCTCCGCTACGGTGACGATGACCTGATCTGCTGACATATCCAGCTTGCGCGCGGTGGCGTTGATGATGCGGTCGTTGGCCTGATGCGGGACCAGCCAGTCCACATCACTTTTCGCCATGCCATTGGCCTCGAGCGTCTCGTCCACGATATGCTTCAGCGTGCGCACGGCAAACTTGAACACCTCGCTGCCCTGCATTTTCGTGTAGGCGTTGCCCTCCGCGATGCGGCCGTTGCCCCTGGGTACCCCGCCGGCGACATACAGCAGGTGCTCGTGCGAGCCGTCGGCGTGGAGATGCGTGGACAAAATCCCCGGCTGCGTGTCGCCGCCCAGCACCACGGCGCCTGCCCCGTCACCGAACAGGATACAGGTGCTGCGATCGGTCCAGTCGAGGAGCCTGGAATGCGTATCCGCGCCGACCACCAGCGCGCGCGTGGCGCCGTCGGTCTTTATGAACTTGTCGGCGACGCCGAGCGCGTAGATGAAGCCGGTGCACACTGCCTGCACATCGAAGGCCGGACACCCGCGTATACCCAGGCGCGCCTGCAGGCGGCACGCCGTCGCGGGATAGATGCGGTCGGGTGTCGTCGTCCCGACCACGATCAGGTCAATGTCACCGGGCGCCACGCCCGACGCATCCAGCGCCGAACGGGCCGCCGCCTCGGCGAGATCGCAGGTTGACTGATCGTCGTCGACCACGTGTCTCTGGCGAATTCCGGTGCGCTCCCGTATCCACTCATCCGATGTATCGACGAGCTTTTCCAGATCGTGATTGGTCAGGATTTTCTCGGGGAGATAGCCGCCCGTGCCGAGAATTCGAGAATAGATCACACGGCCTCCTGCTCGGTAAGCGCCGATTCCAGGTGTGCGCTTATTCGCTCGGGTATGTTCTTCTTGATTTCCGCGACGGCCTCCAAGATGGCATGCTCGAAAGCCATTCGGTCCGCTCCACCGTGACTCTTGATGACCACGCCGCGCAAACCCAGCAGGCTCGCGCCGTTGTAGCGGCGCGGGTCGAACCGGTTGCCGATGGCACGCAGCACGGGCAGCGCGGCCAGTCCGGCCAGCCGGGTCAGGACGTTGCGTGAGAACTCGCGGCGCACGAAATGGTTGATCATGCGGGCCACGCCCTCGCTCGACTTGAGTGCGACGTTGCCCACGAATCCATCACACACGATAACATCGGCGGTGCCCGCATAGATGTCGTTACCCTCCACGAATCCGACGTAGTTGAGGTTGCTCGCCGCGAGCAGGCGCGCCGCCTCCTTGACACGCTCGTTACCCTTCATCTCCTCCTCCCCTATGTTGAGCAGCCCGACGCGGGGATTGGGAATGTTGTCGACGGCGCTGGTGCGCACCGATCCCATGACGGCGAACTCGAGCAACTGCCTGGGGGTGGAGTCAACGTTGGCCCCCAGATCGAGGAGATTCGTGTGCCCGCGGATGGACGGCAGGGAAGAGATGATGGCCGGCCGATCCACGCCCGGCAGGGTCTTCAGCACGAAGCGGGCCGTTGCCATGAGCGCGCCGGTATTGCCGGCGCTCACACAGGCATCGGCCGCCCGTGACTTGACCAGGTCAATGGCAACCCGCATGGACGAATCCTTCTTGCCACGCAGTGCCTGCGAGGGCAGATCGTCCATCTCCACACGCTGCGAAGCGTGGCGCAGGCGCAGCCGATCGCCCGCTGCCCTGCCGTATGCCCGCGCCTGCCGCTCGAGCGCTTCCTCATCGCCTACCAGTATAAGGTCGACATCCGGATGCTTGTCGATCACGTCAATCGCCGCGCGCACCACCACGCGCGGACCGTGATCGCCACCCATCGCATCGAGGGCAACCCGGAAGCTCAAACGCTACTCTTCCGCGCTGTCCACGACCTTGCGCCCCCGGTAGTATCCATCCGGGCTGACATGGTGCCTCAGATGGATTTCTCCGGTGGTTGGTTCCTCGGACAGGGTGGGTGACGTGGCGTGGTCATGCGCACGGCGGGTGTCGCGTTTGGAACGACTCTTTCTACGCTGTTGTACAGCCATGTGATCTCCTGGAACTATGAACGGACGGCTTTGAGAAATCTCTGCTCGTTCGCGGTAGTGTACTGGAACATGAACGCGTCGTCGTAAGCAAGGCACTAGCCCCGGGGCTTGAATGACGAAAGAACTGCAAAAGGATTGTCCTCTTCGGGCCCTACACGAGGCGATGCCTGGCGGGTGCGCAGCGTGCGACACTCGCCCTCCTCGTGCATCGGCGTGATCGGCAGCGATAATATCAACTCATCCTCTACCATTTCGGTCAGTGACATGCGGCCGCTGACCACCTCCATCGACTCCGGCCCTGCCCGCGGCACCACGCGATCACCCGCCGCCAGCAGCGCGAGGTTCACCGTGGCGCACACCTCGAGCGCTACCGGCTCCAGACAACGCTGACAGGAAAACACCAGGAGAGCCCGCACCGTGCCCGTCATGCGCGGCAAGCGCTCGGCGTCGCAGTCGAATCGCAAATCGACGTCGACGTGGCCATCGATGCGCTGGAGGCTGGTGCAAAGCCTCGACATTCGCACCAGCGGTATGCGCCCACACAGACGTTTCGCGCGGCGCGCCAGACGCAGCGGATCGATGCGGTCGGGCAATACTTCGAGCATAAGCGCGGAAGTTTACGTACTGCGAGGATTGACTGTCAAAGTGTACCGCCCGCGCTTTGCGAGCAAGCACCAGGGTGTTGCCCCGGCAGCCGCGACGCTGCTAGTGTACTGACCCGTGCACGTTGCGTTTCTCGGCGAGCTCGCGTGGTGGCTGGCAAGGCGCGGCAAGGAGCAATAGTCGTCGCTGTTGCGACGCGGCGCAAGGTGGCCAGACGCCTCCCGAGCCGGCGAGATATGCGACCTGCACGGAACAGCGCGCTGAGCTGCTGCAATAGTCCACCACAGCCCCGGGCCGTGTGCCACCATGCAGATCGTTCTCGCCTCGACGTCACCTTACCGACGCACCTTGTTGAATCGCCTGCAGCTCGCTTTCGAGACAGACTCGCCGCACGTCGATGAGTCACCACTCCCCGGTGAGCCGGCACCCGATCTGGTGCGCAGGCTCGCCGCGGCCAAGGCTCATGCCGTCGCCGAGCGCCATCCGGGTTCCCTGATAATCGGATCAGACCAGGTGGCGGTGCTCGATGGCGCGATTCTCGGCAAGCCCGGCGGACAGGCCGCGAACGTGCGCCAACTGCTGGCCGCTTCGGGGCGCCACGTGGTGTTTTTCACGGGCTTATGCTTGCTCAACGCCGCCGCCGGCAATGTGCACCTCGATGTGGTTCCTGTCACCGTCGAGTTCAGAATACTCAGCGAAGCGCAGGCGCGAGCTTACGTGGAGCGAGAAAAACCGTTCGACTGCGCTGGCGGCTTCAAGTCGGAAGGATTGGGTGCGGCGTTGTTCAAGCGCCTGCACGCGGAGGACCCCAGTGCGCTGGTCGGCCTCCCGCTTTTCACACTGGTGGAAATGCTCGCCGCCGAGGGCGTGGATGTTCTGACCCGAATCTAGTTGCCGAGCAGCAGCATCGGCCCCGATTTCTCCAGGACGGCGCTCGACAGCGCGGCACCAAAGCGCTCGGCCATACGCTCCAGCACATTGCGCTTGGGAGTGAAATCGACGATGTCCTCGGCACCTATGACCTCGCGAGCCACGTAGCTCGCGCTGCCAAGTGCATCGACCAATCCCAGGTCTACACTCTTCTCTCCGGTCCAGATCAGACCGCTGTACAACTGCCCGTCATCCTTGAGCTTGTCACCGCGCCCGCGCTTCACGACGTCGACGAATTGCGCGTGTATCTGACCGAGCACACCCTGGATGTGCCGCAACTCGTCTTCCTTGACCGGCGAGAATGGGTCCAGCAGGCCCTTGTGCTCTCCGGCCGTCACCAGCCGCCGTTCCACACCCAGCTTGTCCATCACGCCGACGAATCCGAAGCCGTTCATGAGCACACCGATGGAGCCCACGACACTCGACTTGTTCGCATAAATCCTGTCCGCGGCGGCGGCCACGTAATATCCGCCGGACGCGCAGATGTCGGCAATCACCGCGTAAAGCGGTGTCTGCGGGTACTCGTCGCGCAGCCGGTCGATTTCGTCATTGATGTATGCCGCCTGCACGGGACTGCCGCCGGGGCTGTTGATGCGAAGGATAACGCCCGCGGTATTCTCGTCTTCGAACGCGGCCTGCAGCCCCGACACGATGCGGTCCGCGCTGGCGTCGCTGTCATCGGCGATGACGCCCCGGATATCTACCAGGGCCGTGTGCTTGTCGCCGGTGCCGGGCGCCAACTCATCGAAGGGAATGTAAATGACAAGCACCAGCAGCAGGTAGGCGAGAAACGCCAGCTTGAAGAAAATGCCCCAGCGGCGTGCCTTGCGCTGTTCTTCCAGGGCGCCCGATGCCAGACGCTCCACGAGCGTTCGCTCCCAGCCCGGGGCGGGCGGTGCGTTTCCCGGTAGGGCTGCTCCCCGTGATTCAAGTGGTGGATCTGACACCTCGTCTGCTCCGAGATCTACCGCCGGGCGTGCTCGCGTAATCAGTAGATTCTAACATGCCGGCACCATCGTTCGCTGCCGCCGGCCTCGCAGGTATGGGTATCTGGTCGGGCTTGATATGCCGGGATGGGCGAGGCTGCGCGATGCCGCTCAGGCCGCCGCATCCGTGGTGCGCTCGGGCAGATCGTGCAACCGCGGCAGCACGTCGCGGCGCGCGCGTTCCAGGTCCGAATGGAAATCGATCTCTATCCACGGCAGCCCTGTGACATCCTCGAAACCGAATGCCGGATCAGCGTCGGCCTGCAACAGGGCACGCAGGGCTTCCTCGTACATGGTGTCGCGCTCGCCGCGCGCGATGAACCCAT
The DNA here is from genome assembly GCA_964605765.1 of uncultured Ectothiorhodospiraceae bacterium. Classification (GTDB taxonomy): domain Bacteria; phylum Pseudomonadota; class Gammaproteobacteria; order HK1; family HK1; genus CAZSDY01. Next base: position 17,044 of record CAZSDY010000046.1, read on the forward strand.
CGACGACCTCGCGCAAGAACGCGGCGCAGGACGCCGACAGCTTGAAAAACCCTACCGATTCCCCCTGGAAATCACAGTCCACGGCGGGGTCGATGGTCTTGCCGAACTCCACAATGCGCCGCCCGCGCACACAGGCCTTGACCGGCTCCTCGCCCGGATCACAGTGGCGGTCGAGCAACAGGCAGCTCGCGTGCGCCGAGGCCACGAGTCTTTGCAGCAGACGCATGTCATAGAGCACGTCGGCATCCATCAACATCACGTCCTCGCCACAATCCAGGTGTTCACGAAGATGCCACAAGGTGACGATGTTGCCTTCGCGGAAATCCGGGTTGTAGACCGTGCTGACACGCGCGCCACGGCAGTGCTCGAGCTCGGCGTTCACCAGGTGGTGACGATATCCAACGCCGACGACGATCTCACCCACCCCGCAGGCACCCAGCATGTCCACGTGGCGCATCAACAAGGAACGGCCGCCGAACTCGAACAGCGACTTCGGGGGATACCCGCCACCCATGCGCCAACCGATTCCCGCTGCAAGGATGATGGCCTTGTTCATCGATTGACTCCCTGGCGGACCCGGTCAAACACGGTACACGTAGTCCCTTCCCGGCTCACGTTCCACGTCGGGCGGAAAGGACGATCGCTTGTCAGCGTAGTAGCGCGCTCGGCAGTCGCCTTCCGACGCCTTGTTATAGGTCACGTACAACACACGACGCGGGCTCGCCGTGCGGTTCGGCGCCGAGCGATGCGGCACGTACGAGTCGAAGAATACCGCGTCGCCGGAGTCGGTGCGGCATGACTCGTAACGCAACGGGACACCGGCATCATCGAGTGGCTTCCACGACTCGCCCAGCAAACCGCCCCGGTGGGCCCCCGCGACGAGCTCGAGGCAACCGTTTTCCTCGTTGGCCGCGTCGATGCTGATAAGCAGCGTGATGTGCAGGCTCGCGTAGGTGTCCCATCCGGCCTGCACGTCCTGGTGCGATTTGAAGCCGTCGCCCCCGGGCATCTTGAAGTTGATCTTGTCCTTGAAGAGCACCGCCCGCTCACCGAACAGCGCGGAGACCATGCCAAGTACCGGTCCGTCATTGAGCAGTGCGTCGAAGCCGGTGTGGTACGCGCAGAAGTTCTCGACGCGCGACAACACGCGCCGGCCCGGCTCGTTGCGGTCATCCTCGTAGTAAACCATATGCCTGCCGGGGATCTCCGGCCACGACACGACCTCGTCGGTCCAGCGCACCACGTCACGCATATCCGCCGCGCTCAGAAAATGCCTCATGACGAGAAACCCATCGCGCCGGAACGCGGCGAGCTGAGACGCATCCAGATCGGCCTGCGCGACAGAAATGCGCATCGCTGATGAGTTCAAGCGAAAATCCTCTGACACATGAAAGGCCGGGCCTTTTCGCCCCAGCCACACCGGAAAGCTTCGATTCTCGTTCTGCTCCCCGAAATTCCCTGGGGAGAGCGTCGCGAATTCTGCATCAAACCACACGCGACCTCAAGCGCAAGAGCCGCGTGGGGGAAAAGGGGACTGTCCCTTAGAGATCCCCTCATTTTCGGTATGAGGAAGCAGTTGCAAGTTGTTGATCTTA
>CAZSDY010000047.1:0-18328 GCA_964605765.1 uncultured Ectothiorhodospiraceae bacterium
CCCGGCGTCGCGGGTCGTCAAATTGGATGGCGGTTGGGCAGAGTGGGCAGCATGGTCTTACCCATCAGGTGACTATCCATCTGGCGCGCGGCCTCGCGACCTTCCCAGATGGCCCACACCACCAGGGACGCTCCGCGCGTGGCATCGCCGCACGCGAATACGGCCGGCAGGCTGGTGCGGTAGGTGTCGTCGACGCGCAGCGTGCCATTGGGCCCGGCACCGAGCCCGGGTGTGCAAAGTGCGTCGCTCTCGGCGCCGTCGAAACCGATGGCAAGCAGCACCAGTTCGGCATCCACCTCGAATCGTGAGTCCGGCACCTCGCACATGCGTGCCCGGGCATTGCCATCGCCCACCCATTCGACGTGCACGCAATGCATCCTTCGCACCCTGGCGTGCCGGTCGCCCGAGAACGCCTCGGCGACGACGCTCCATTCGCGTTCCCCTCCTTCCTCGTGTGAGCTGGAATCGCGCAGGATCATCGGCCACCAGGGCCACGGCATGTCCGCCGTGCGCTCGCTGGGCGGAGCCGGCTTGTAGTGGAAGTGATGTACCCGCGCCGCGCCCTGCCGGTGCGCCGTGCCGAGGCAGTCGGCACCGGTGTCTCCGCCCCCGAGTATGACCACGTGCTTGCCGTGCGCGTCGATGCGTGGCGCGCGCGAGAGACCTGCAAGCACCTTGTTCTGCTGCACCAGGTACTCCATCGCCGGATGGATCCCCTCGAGCTCGCTGCCCGGGATCTGCATGCGCCGCGCGCGCTGCGCGCCAATGGCGAGCAGCACCGCATCATGCTGTGCCCGAATCACGTCGAGCGGCACGTCGGTCCCGACATTCGCACCCGGCCGGAACGTTACACCCTCCGCGCGCATCTGCTCCAGGCGCCGGTCGATGGTCCATTTCTCCAGCTTGAAGTCCGGGATGCCGTAGCGCAGCAGCCCGCCCAGGCGGTCGTCGCGCTCGTACACCGTGACCGCGTGGCCGACACGGCAGAGCTGTTGCGCGGCGGCGAGTCCCGCGGGCCCGGAGCCGATGATGGCCACGCGTTTTCCGCTTGGCCGAGCCGCGGGCCGTGGCACGACCCAGCCCGCGTCCCATGCGCTATCGGCGAGCTGCTTCTCTATCTGGCGTATGGTGACGGGATCGTCGTTGATGTTGAGCACGCACGATTCCTCGCACGGGGCGGGGCAGACGCGCCCGGTGAATTCCGGAAAATTGTTCGTGGCGTGGAGCCGGGTGATCGCGCTGCGCCAATCGTTGTCGCCGGTGAGCTCGTTCCATTCCGGCACGTAGTTGCCGAGCGGGCACCCTTTGTGACAGAAGGGAATGCCGCAATCCATGCAGCGTGATGCCTGGCGGCGCAATGTGTCATCGGGGAGGTCGCTTTCCACCTCGCGCCAGTCGGTGATGCGCTCGTTGACAGGCCGCTTGGATGGACGCGAGCGCGGAATATCGACGAAGGCGCTTGCCGAGCGCGTCACTGTGCGCCGATCCCGGCCTTGCCGCGATTGAGCGCCGCCCGGTGCAGCGCGCGCCTGTACTGCGTTGCCATGACTCTCAGGAATCGCTTGCGGTAGCGCGGCCAGGAAGACACGATGCGCCAGGCGAGCGGGCTGCCCGTCAGTGCCGAGTGACGGCGGATGAGCGCATGGAGCGGCCCCTCGTCGTTTTCCTCCAGCGCTTCGACCTCGACCAGGGCGCGGTTGCAGCGCGACGCGAAATCACCGCGGGAATCGAGCACGTAGGCGATACCGCCGCTCATGCCGGCGCCGAAGTTGTGTCCCGTTCGGCCCAGCACGACCACCGTCCCGCCGGTCATGTACTCGCAGGCGTGCTCTCCCACGCCTTCCACCACCGCCGTGGCGCCGCTGTTGCGCACCGCGAAGCGTTCGCCCGCGCTGCCACGCACGTAGAGCTCGCCGCCGGTTGCCCCATACAGGGCGACGTTGCCGATGACGGCCGCGCACGATGCGTGCGACGCCTCGCCGTGCGGCATGACCGCGATACGCCCGCCCGCCATGCCCTTGCCCAGGGCGTCGTTGGCCGTGCCGCGCAGCAGCACATCCAGACCGCCGGCCAGGAATGCCCCGAAGCTTTGCCCTGCAGCGCCGCTGAAGCGCAGGCCAATGCTGCCCGGCGGCAGTCCGTCGGGACCGAAACGCCTGACCACATGCGCCGAGAGCATGGTGCCCACGGACCGATTGGCGGTGCTGATACGCGCGCTGAGCTGCACCGCCTGACGGCGCTCGAGCGCGGGCGCAGCCGCCGCAATGAGCCGTTGATCGAGGGCTTCGTCGAGCGCGTGATCCTGGGCCGTGGTGCGTCGCCGGTCCGCCCGCGGGGACGCCGCGCGGTGCAGGACACGCGACAGGTCCAGGTGCCGGGCTTTCCAGTGATCGTCGAGATCGGCGCGAGCCACCAGCCGCTCGGTCGCGCCCACCATCTCGTCCATGTGGCGGAACCCCAGCGATGCCATCAGCTCGCGCACTTCCTCGGCCACGAAGAGCATGAAATTAGCCACGTGCTCGGGCAGTCCGGCAAAACGCTTGCGCAGCACCGGATCCTGCGTGGCGATGCCCACCGGGCAGGTGTTCTTGTGGCACACCCGCATCAGTATGCAGCCACTCGCGATCAACGCGGCGGTGCCGAAGGCGAAGCGTTCCGCGCCGAGCAAGGCGGCGACGACCACGTCGCGCCCGGTCTTGAGCTGACCGTCCACCTCCAGGGTCACGCGCCCGCGCAGATCGTTCAACATCAGCACCTGCTGTGCTTCGGCAAGCCCCAGCTCCCAGGGCAGTCCCGCATGCTTGATGGAGCTGAGCGGTGAAGCGCCGGTGCCGCCCGAGTGCCCGCTGATGACGATATGATCCGCCTTCGCCTTGGCCACGCCCGCCGCGACGGTGCCAACTCCCACCTCGCTCACCAGCTTGACCGAGACATCCGCCTGCGCATTGGCGTTCTTGAGATCGTGGATGAGCTGCGCGAGATCCTCGATGGAATAGATGTCGTGATGCGGCGGTGGCGAGATGAGACCGACGCCGGGCATGGCATGACGCACGCGGGCAATCGTGTCGTCGACCTTGTATCCCGGCAGGTGCCCGCCCTCGCCGGGCTTGGCACCCTGCGCCATCTTGATCTGCAGCTCCGCGGCGCTCAGCAGGTACTCGGGGGTTACGCCGAAACGCCCCGAGGCGACCTGCTTTATTGCGCTCGAGCGCGAGTCCCCGTTCGGGTCGGGCGTGTAGCGCGCCGGGTCCTCACCGCCCTCGCCACTGTTTGATCGCGCGCCCAGGCGATTCATCGCCAGCGCCAGCGTTTCGTGCGCTTCCGTGGAAAGGGACCCGAAGGACATCGCGCCGCTGCGAAAGCGCTTCACGATCTCCGCGGCGGGCTCCACCTCCTCGATCGGCACCGGCCGCGTTTGCCTGAAGTCGAACAGGCCGCGAATGTCGCAGGCGCGCGTGGTGTGGCGATCGACGATCCGGGAATACTTCCCGAAGGCACCATAATCACCCGAGCGCACGGCATGCTGCATCAACCCGACCACGTTCGGCGTGAGCTGGTGGCGCTCGCCGTCGCGCCGCCACCTGTAGTGACCGCCCCAATCCAGGGTGGCGTGCTCGCCGCGGCGCCGGGCGAGCGCGTGGCGATGGCGCGCCACGCATTCGCGCTCGACTATATCGAGCTCTATGCCGCCGATGCGCGATGGCGTGCCCGGGAAACACTCGTCGATCAATGACTGCCCGAGACCGACGGCTTCGAAAACCTGGGCACCCTGGTAGCTCTGTATCGTCGAGATGCCCATCTTGGACAGCACCTTGAGCAGGCTCTTGTCGAGCGCCTCGATGTAGCGCTCAACGGCAGTGGCGGCACTCGCCGCCTCGATGCGCTTCTCGCGCACCAGCGCCGCGATGCTGTCGAAGGCGAGATAAGGATTGATCGCGCTCGCCCCGTAACCGATGAGCAGGCAGAAATGCATGATCTCGCGCGCTTCCGCGCTCTCCACGATGAGAGAGACGCGCTGGCGAAGTCCCGCGCGTATCAGATGGTGGTGGACGGCGGCCGTGGCGAGCAGGCTGGGTATGGGGGCGAGTCCGGTGACGGCGCTGCGGTCGCTCAGCACGAGCAGCGTGACCCCGTCATCGACGGCATCGACTGCTCGCGCGCGCAGACTGTCCAGTGCACCGCGAAGCCCGCCGGGCTCGGGCGTGAACACGATGGGGAGGGTGCGCGAACGGAATGCGGGATCGCGGAGCGCGCGAAGTCTGGCGAGGCGCTCGCTGCTCAGCACCGGCCCCGGGAGCGCTATCTGCCGGCATGCATCCGGTGCCTCGTCGAGCAGGTTGCCGCGCCTGCCGAGCAGCGTGCGCAACGACATCACGAGGGTTTCGCGAATGGGGTCTATGGGCGGGTTCGTGACCTGCGCGAAAAGCTGCTTGAAGTAGTTGAACAGGAGCTGCGGGCGCTCGCTCAGCACCGCGAGCGCGGCGTCGTCGCCCATCGCGCCAAGCGGCTCCTCGGCTTTCTCTGCCATGGGTGCGAGCAGCAGCTTAAGCTCCTCGCGGGTGTAGGCGTGGGCGCTCTGCGCCGCGAGCAGCGCGCGTCCGCACAGGGCAGGCAGGGGCGCCGCCGGCGGCATCTCGTCGTGCTGAAGCACTGCGTCCTCGATCCAGCGCGCGTAGGGCCGCCGCCGCGCAAGCGAGCGCTTGAGCTCCGCATCGCCGACCACGCGCCCGGCACGCGTGTCCAGAAGCAGCATGTGTCCGGGACGCAGCCGACCGGCGCGCGCGATGCGTGCCGGCTCCAGATCGAGCACGCCGGCCTCCGATGACATGACCACCAGCCCGTCGTGTGTCACCACGTATCGGCCCGGGCGCAAGCCATTGCGGTCCAGACATCCGCCGACCACCTCGCCGTCGGTGAATGCCACCAGCGCCGGTCCGTCCCACGGCTCCATCAAGGCGGCGTGATACGCGTAGAACGCGCGCACCTCGGCGGGCATTCGCCGGTCCGTCTCCCAGGCCGGCGGCATGCACATCAACAACGAGTGGGGGAGTGTGCGCCCGGCCTGCACGAGCAGCTCGAGCGCGTTGTCCAGCATGGCCGAGTCGCTGCCTTGCGGGTCGATGACAGGCGCAATCGCGTCGAGCGCACCGCCCAACACCGGGCACTGGAAGTCCGCCTCGCGCGCTCGCATCCAGTTCAGGTTGCCCTTGAGCGTGTTGATCTCGCCGTTGTGGGCGATGAGCCGGTAGGGATGTGCCCTGGACCAGCTCGGAAAGGTGTTGGTGCTGAAGCGCTGATGCACGACGGCGATCCCCGTCGCGAACTCGCCATGCGCGAGGTCCGCATAGAAGCGATGCAAGTGCTCGGGCAGCAGCAGGCCCTTGTACACGAGTGTTCTGGAAGACAGGGAACAGACATACATCGGCGCGCGGGAAGTCTGCCCGCGCGCGCGCTTCTCGATCGACTTGCGTGCGCGGAACAACCGGCGCTCGAAATGTGACGCGGGCTCGCGCGGTCCGGCGCCGCCGACGAAGCACTGCGCCACGTTTGGCATCGTTTCCCGCCCGGTGGGGCCGCAGCAATCGGGGTGCACCGGTACCGAACGCCACCCGATGGCCGTGAGGCCGGTGTCGGCGAGCGTGCGCTCGATGAGGGAAATCCACGCGCCGCGCTCGGCGCGGTCCCCGAGCGGCAGGAACACCTGGGCGACGCCGTAGCGGCCCGGCGGGGGCAGCGCGAATCCGAGCTCGGCCGGGCCGCGCAGGAACCTGTCGGGCATCCCGATCAGCACGCCACAGCCGTCGCCCGTCTGCGGATCACTGCCGACGCCGCCGCGGTGCTTGAGTGCGCACAGCATGGCCAACGCCTGGGCCATCACCTCGCGCGATGCCGTGCCGCTTTGTCGCGCGACGAAACCCACCCCGCAGTTGTCGCGCTCGGTACCGGGCTCGTAAAGGCCCAGGCGTGCCGCTCGGCCGGCGCGCCAAGCGCGTTCGCGCATGCTTTTGCCCCGCGGGATCATGCCCGCGTCGACTTGCGCCGCCGCGCCTTGGCCGCTGCGCGGGCGCCTTCGAATGGCAGCCGGATCCGCTCGGCGCTGGTCGACAGCGCTACCATGGTCTCCGTTCGCTCCACGGCAAGCTGAGAGCGCATGGTGCTGATGATCTGCTCCAGCGCCTCGGTGTTGCGGCACTTTATCTTGAGCAGCAGCGTGTATCCCCCGGTCACGTGGTGGCACTCCAGCACGTGCGGTTCGCCGGCCACCCATTCCTTAAACTCCTGTATGCGATCGGGATAGTTGACGGCGACGCCGATGAAGGCCGTGATGTCGAGCCCGATGCGACGCGCATCGACGAGCGCCGAGTAGCCCGTGATGACGTCCGCCTGTTCGAGCTTGCGGATCCGCTCCATCACCGAAGGCGCGCTGAGTCCCACCGCACGGCCGAGCCGGTTGAGCGATGCCTTGGCGTCGGACTGCAGCTCGTGCATCAGTTGCAAATCAATGGGATCCAGATCGATTGTCATGAGTTCCTAATGTTATTAGGTATTGTTATATGTGTGGCTAATAACATGCAGCAAAGTCGACGTGGGGTCAAGCCTGCTGAGGGTCGTCACCGCGTCCTTCGCGCAGCGCCGTGCCGGTATCAGGTTGTTTCCGCGGCTTCGAGAGACGCCGTGCCGGTATCACTCTGCGTCCGCGGCTTCGAAGGGGTCAGGTCTAGCAGCGATGCATCGCGAAGACGCGACGCATCACCACTAGACCTGACCCCGGCTTTCCCGCGACACCAGTCCTAAACCCGGCCTTCCCGAGGGGGGGTTATGAGGGGCGGGGCTATGGTGAGGCGCGCTGTCATGCCATCGTTGCCGAGCTCGAAGCCGAGGTGCGCAGCGTCGGATGGCGTGAGCGAGCGCATCAGATCGAGCGCCGTCGCCGCGTTGCGCTCGAGGCACGGTTTCAGGTCCGCCCCCTCGGGCAGCGGGTTGCAGGTGTTGACCACGCGCAGCACCGCCTGCCCGGATTCCAATCCCAGGTGCACGCGTAAGCGGCGCTCGCGCGGCTGTGTGCCGCCCAGGTGCTGTATCGCATTGCTGATGAGCTCGTTGATGACGAGCGCGATGGGTACCGCCTCGGATTCCGCGATCCATGTATCGGCCGCGACATCGTCGATCTCACAGGTGATGTTGATGTGGTCGGGGCGGTTGGTCGCGCCCGCAATGGAACTCACGAGCGTGGCCAGCATGACGGCTTCGCGGGTGCTTCCCGCCTGCAATCCATGGACGAGCGCCACGGCGGCGATCTGTGAGCTCGCCCGGTCGAGCACCTCACCGGCTCCGGGGGCGGAGCGTTCGTGCTCGCGCAGCAGGCCGAGTATCCCCTGCAGATTGTTCTTGAAGCGGCGGTGAACCTCGCGGATCGAGGCGTCGCGCTCGCCGGCGGCGATTCTCTCCGCTTCCAGCTCGGCAGTTCGTTCGGCCACCCGGGCCTCCAGCTCCGCGCCGGCGCGGCGCAGGTTGCGCTCGCGCTCGATGGTGATGCCCGCCAGGTAGCCGGCAATATCGATGACGCGCAGCTCGTCGTGCGTGGGGTGGCGCTTCTCGCGGTGGGAGACGGCGAATGTGCCCAGCAGCTCACCGCCCTCCTCGAGGATGGGCGTCGACCAGCAGGCCTTGATGCCGTGCGCGAGCGCGAGCGTCCGGTTCTCGCGCCAGCGCGGATCGGTGGCGATGTCGGCCACGATGACCTGTTTGCGGTGACAGGCGGCGCTCGCGCACGATCCAGCGCACTCTCCGATGGCCAGACCGTCCAGCGCGCGGGCAAATCCTGCAGGCAGGCTGGGGGCGGCGCCCGCACGCAGGTGGACCCCGTCGTCGTCCATGAGCAGCACCGAGCACATGGCGCGCGGTATCTGTCCTTCTGCCAGCTTGCAGATGGCGTCGAGCACCTCGTGCAGATCGGTGCCCTTGGCGATGAGCTCCAGCGCGTCGCGTTGCGTCGCGAGCAGGTGTGCGCTGCGCTTGCGGGTGGTGATGTCCTCGGTCGTGTGGATGACACGTGACCAGTCGTCGCGAAACTCCGCGGGTATCACCACCGTATCGCGCACGAAGATGTCGCGCCCGTCGAACGTGGTTTCCCAGGCCTCCACGGTCATGGAAGCCCGCCCGCCCGCAAACGCCGCCAGCAGCTCGCAAAATGCGCGCCGCTCGTCGTTCGACAGAAAATCGCTCTCCGAAAGCCTGCGCAGGGCCGCTTCGTCCGGCGCGTCGTACATGGCAATGGCCGCGGCGTTCAGCCTGCGGATGCGGATGCTGTTGCCGAGGCGGGTTACGAGGTCGGTGTTTTCCCGGAAGCAGGTGTCGAGATCGGTGATCCCGGCCGCCCGCAGCTCGTCCACGCCCTGCTTGACGGCTGACCAGTCCTCTTCCCAGATGCCGGCGGGCGCGAAGTCGTAGAGCGTGCGGTAACGCGCCTCGGAGGCGATGAGCGCCTGCTGGTTCTCGCGCCGCTCGGTGGTGTCGCGGGCGCTCACGATGCAGCCGTCGACCCGGCGACCGTCGTCGAAGGGGGTGAGATGAATGTCCAGGTGGCAGCGCCCCCGCCCCGGCAGGTCCATCCAGCGCTGCACGACTTGGGGTTGGCCCGCGAAGCAGCGATCGAGGAAGGGCTTGGCCAGGGACTCGAATCCCGGCTGCCCGAAAACCGCGGACACGGGCTGCCCGATGATGGATTCTTGCGTGCGGCAGAATGCGGTGGCATAGGCCTCGTTGACCGCACGGTAGGTGTAGCGCCTGTCCACGTAGGCCATCATGTCGTCAGTCGAGGCGAGGATGCGCTCGTAGCGATGACGCTCCTGCTCCGCCTGCCGGCGCTCGAGCTCGAGTGCCATGCGTGCGGCGAACACCTCCAGAACGGACTTGGTGTACGAATTGGGCTGCATGGGTCTGACGTCCATCACCGCGACCAGGCCCAGGGTGTGGCCTCGGGAGTCGATCAAGGGTGCGCCGAAGTAGGCCTCGACACCAAGCTCGGCAAGCAGCACGTCGTCGGGGAAGCGCGTTGTGGCGCTGTCGGCGATCAGGCACACACTCCCTGCCAGCACATCGTCGCAGGGCGTGCCGCGCAAGAGGTAGGTGAAATTCTCCACGTGATCGTCTTTGGCCCACACGCTGATGGTGCGCACCGAGCGCCTGCCCTCGTCCTCGAACAGACCCGCAAAGGCGTAGGCTGCATCATGGGTCTCGGCGAGCGCGCGCACGCATTGGTGCAGGAATGCGTCACCGGCGTACAGGCCCGGCGACTCGGCCAGCAGGCGCAGCGTCGCCTCGAACTGCTTGCGCTCGCTGATGGCCCGGTAGATCGCGAGAAAGTACTTCGGGGAGCCGTCCGTGTGGCGCACGCAGCGTGCCGACAGGTTGACCCAGGCCAGTGTGCCGTCTTTCCCGACGAAGCGTTTTTCCAGCGCGTACTCGTCGATCTCGCCACGCAGCGCCTGCTCGAAAAGTGCCTGGTTGCGGGCGCGGTCATCGGAGTGGGTGTGCTCCATCCACGAGCCATGCAGCAGTTCCTCGCGGGTATAGCCGAGGATCTTGCAGACCTCATCGTTGACCGCGATCCAGCGCCCTTCCAGCGATGTGATGCCCAGGCCGAGGGTATTGAAGCGGAAGAAGCTGCGAAAACCCTCTTCGAAATTGCCAATCGCCGACAAGGCCGGCGACTGAGCCGGGTTGCTACCAGTTCCGGTCTGAGTGTGGCCCTGCGACACCGTTTGTGTCCCTCGCATGCTTGCCCGCGCGACGGCCCGCGAACAAGGCGTCTCGCGCCCGAGCGGCAAGGCCTTGCCCGTGCGCGCAAGTCTAACCCAATCGCGTTGGCAGGTTCGTGATAATTCGGTAACCTTGTGGCGCAGAGCACACACCATGCCCGACCAGAACCCCGCACCCGACAACACCCACGACTCGCCACGCGAAGTAAAGCTCTCGTGCCGCAACGTGTGGAAGGTCTACGGGACCGACCCCGCACAGTTTTTCGATACCGGCGACGGGGTTGTCGGCGAGCCTGCTGCGCTGCACGGGCGCGGGCTCGCCATGCTGGTCATTGCCGCACTGGTCGGCACCAAGGGGCCCGGACAGTCGGTGTACTTCGGTTTCGGCAAGGCCGACACCGGCCCGGGTCTGGTCGCGGGCTTCGGCGTGGCGCTCATCGCCATGATCGCCGATCGCATCATCCAGGCCCGGAGCGCGCGCAGGAAGGCGGCGCCGGGGATCGCATGAAAGCAGCGGTGCTTGAAGCCTTCGGCGAGCCGCTGGTGGTGCGCGACGTTCCCGACCCCGTGCCCGGTGCGGCCGGCGCCGTGGTGCGCGTGGAGGCGAGCGGCGTGTGCCGCAGCGACTGGCACGCGTGGATTGGCGACTGGCCGAAGCTCTTTGCGTTGCCGCACGTTCTCGGGCACGAGATGAGCGGTGTCGTGGTCGAGGTGGGTGCCGAGGTGGGCACGGTCAGCCCCGGGGACAGGGTGGTGGTTGCATTCAGCGGCGGCGATGGGCGCTGCGCCTGGTGCCGGTCGGGTTTGCCGCACCTGTGCGACCGACCGGTGACGACCGGCTTCAACTCGTGGGGTGGGTTCGCGGAGCTCGTCGCCGTCGACCACGCCGATCTGAACCTCGTCGCCTTGCCCGATACCGTGAGCTTCGTCGCCGGCGCGGCTCTGGGATGCCGCTTCATGACGGCATTCCACGCGCTGGTGGACCGTGGTCATGTGGGGGCGGGGGAGTGGGTCGCGGTGTTCGGCTGCGGCGGAGTGGGGTTGTCGGTCATTCAGATCGGTTGCGCGCTCGGCGCCAGCGTCATCGGTGTAGACGTCGATGCCGGGAAGCTGGCGTTCGCCCGCGAGCTGGGCGCTGCCGCGATTGTCGACGCGAGCGCGGATGGCAATCCCGCGCGCACCATTCGATCGCTCACCGGTGGCGGCGCGCATCTTGGCGTCGATGCGCTGGGGCTGCAGGCGACGTGCGAGGGGGCGCTGAAGAGCCTGCGCAAGAGAGGGCGTCATCTGCAGATCGGACTCACGACAGGTGAGGCGGCCGGCTCCCTTCGCGTGCCGGTGGACATGGTGGTGCAGAAAGAGATCGAGATCATCGGCAGCTACGGCATGCCGCCGACGGGTTACGATGCCATGCTGCGCATGGTCACGGCCGGCAGGCTGGACCCCGCCGGGCTGGTGCGTCATACCATTGCGCTGGAGGAGGCGGGTGCGGTGCTCGCCGCCATGAGCCAATATGACACGATGGGCATCACGGTGATCGACCGGTTCTAATCCCTTGTTCGTGAGGTTGTGCATGGCGACCAAGGACCGAGGCTTTTCGGCAAGCGGTGGGTATCGCACGATGATGATGACTCTCGCAAGGCCGCAGAGCACGCCAAGAAATTCGATCTGTCTCAATACCGTGGTTGACGGGACCGGTGTCGCCGCCCTCACCAGGGTTTTCCGCAATCCGCCTTTGCGAGCTTTGCGACCTGGCGAGAGAATTGTCCGGCGCGTGATGTCCAACCCGGTGAAGCCGCAACGCCCCGAGCACCCGATGCCGTGTTTGGTTCCGGCTCGCCCGGGTTAGGGGATCACGGTATGGCTGATGATTGCGGCGGCGTGTCCGTCTTCGATGGGAACGACTATCGCGCTGCGCTGGAGGCCGCTTCACAGGGTATTGCAATTCTCGACGCCGGCGGTCGCTATCTCTACATGAACCACGCGCATGCCGCCATGTACGGTTACGACTCCCCGCAGGCCCTGATAGGACGCTCGTGGCGCGTCCTGTACGGTGCGGCGGAGGTCGATCGCATGGAGCGCGAGAGCTTGCCCGCGCTCTGCGAGCGCGGAAGCTGGAGCGGCGAGATCGACGCCCGGCATCGCGAGCAGCGCGTGCTCAGCACGCGGGTGCGTTTGAGCGCTCTGCCCGAGGGTCGCTTCGTCTGCGTCTGCGAAGACATCGGCAAGCAGGAGCGCCCCGCGCGCTCGCTCGATGTCTACGAGCAGATGGTGGCGGAGACTCACACGCCGATGTCCTATGTCGATGCCGAGTACCGGTTCCGGGCGATCAACGATGCGTACCTCTCCATGTACCCGGACAGGACGCGTGAGGAGATCCTGGACCAGCCGGTGGCCTCGCTGGTCGGCGAGGCGTTTTTCGAGCAGGTAACAAAACCGGAGATCGACCGCTGCCTGGCGGGCGAGCGTGTCCATTCACAGCGCTGGGTGGGGAACGTCGCGCGCGAGTCGCGTTTTCTCGACATCTACCTCGATCCTTACGCGGGCGCCGACGGCAGGATCATGGGCGCGGTGTGCACGCTGCGCGATATCACCGAGTCCAAGAAGACCGAGGAAGCCCTGCGGCGCAGCGAGCACCTTCTCGATGCTTTCTTCGAGAATTCCCCGAGCGAGGTCTACTTCAAGGACGGCGACGGGCGCTATCTGCGCATCAGCCGCCAGTTCGAGAAGGACTTCAGGGTCAAGGACGCCGAGGTTCGCGGCAAGCTGCCGCACGACGTGCACTACAAGGCACTTGCGGACTCGACCCGTGCACAGGACCTCGCGGTGCTGGAGACCGGCAGGACCGTCGTGCGCGAGGAGACGGCGTACCTGGAAAGCATGTCCGATGGCCCGCATACACTGCTCACCATCAAGTTCCCGATCAAGGACGAGCACGCGCAGGTGCACGGCCTCGGTGCCATTGCCATGGATATCACCGAGCGCATACGCGCGGAGGGTGCGCTGCGCGAGAGCGAGGCGCGGTTTCGAAATCTGGTGGAAGGCTCTATCGAGGGCGTCATCATTCACCGGGACGCCGTGCCGCTTTTCGTCAACCAGTCCTGCGCGGACATCTTCGGTTACCGGAACCCCGGGGAGATGTTCGCGCTCGGCAGCGTGATCGAGCTGGAGGCCCCGCACGAGCGCACGCGAATGTGCCGCTATAGAACCGCGAGGACAGCGGGCGAGGACGCGCCCGTGCACTACGAGTTCGACGGATTGCGCAAGGACGGCACCATCGTCAATCTCATCAACTCGGTGCGCGTGGTGAGCTGGCAAGGCGAACCCGCCATCCAGAGCACCTTCGTCGACATTACCGGGAAGAAGCGCATCGAGGTCGCCTTGCGCAACAGCCACGAGACGCTGCGCACGATCATCGATACCGTGCCGGCGATCATCAACGCGAGAGACGCGCAGCACCGCTTCGTGTTTATCAACGCCTTCCAGGCGAGACTCCACGGGGTTTCGGTCAAGGACGCCGTGGGAAAAACCGTGAGCGATTTGGTTGGGGCCGAGCACGGCGCGTACAGCGACGCGCTCAACCAGCGCGTGCTCGACTCGGGGGAGCCCATCGCGTTCTTCGAGGAAGCGTTCCGCGGCGCGGACGGCAAGCAACGCGTGCTGCTCACCACCAAGGTGCCGGTGCCGGGCACTCGGGGTGAGCGCTGGGTGACGACGGTGGGGCTCGACATCTCCGCGCGCAAGCTTGCAGAGCACGAGCGCGAGAGGCTCATCGTGGAGCTGGAAGCGCGCAACACGGAGCTCGAGCGTTTCACCTACACGGTGTCCCACGATCTGAAGAGCCCGCTCATCACGATATGCGGGTTCGTGGATTTGATGGAAAAGGACATGGACGGCGGTGATGCGTCGCGCTGCGAGAAAGATCTGCGGCACATTCGCCGCGCTGCTGAGCGCATGCAGGTGTTGCTCGAGGACGTGCTGGAGCTGTCCCGCGTGGGGCGGCTCATCAGTCCGGAGGATAAGGTGTCGATTGCCGACGTCGCCGCCGAGGCGCTTGAGAATCTCTCGCAGGCGCTGCGCGACAAGTCGGTCGAAGCGCGCATCGATACCACGGCGCCGCGGGTGCGTGCCGACCGCACGCGGTTATGCGAGGTGCTGCAGAATCTCGTCGAGAACGCCGTCAAGTTCACGGCTGATCAGGACTGCCCAAGAGTCGATGTCGGTTGGCGCAGTGACCACGGTGGCCCGGTTTTTTTCGTCAAGGACAACGGCATCGGCATCGACCCCGCTTATCACGACAAGGTGTTCGGTCTGTTCGAACGCCTCGATCCGGGAGGAGAGGGTACGGGTGTGGGTCTCGCGCTGGTCAAGAGAATCATCGAGGGGCACGGCGGCAGCGTGTGGGTCGAGTCGCAGGGCGCCGGTTCGGGCACCAGCGTCTGCTTCACGTTGCCCGCGAGCGCAAGCGACGCGTGACGGATATCGGCTACAATTTGCAGGGCGTCGCTGGCGCTTGGTTTTCCGGGCTGACGCGTGAAGGGTGATGATGCGGGTCGAGGAAATCGAGAACGTCTGGATCGAGCTTGCCGACGGATGCTTGCTCGCGGCCCGGCTCTGGCTCCCGGCGGATGCCGAACGCGATGCGGTGCCCGCCATCCTGGAGTATCTGCCGTACAGGAAACGCGACGCTACGGCCGCGCGTGACGAGCTGACCCACCCGGTGCTCGCCGCACACGGCTACGCGTGCGTGCGGGTCGATATGCGCGGCAACGGCGAGTCGCAGGGCCTGATGCGTGACGAGTACCTCGCACTGGAGCAGGATGACGCACTGGCAGTGATCGCGTGGATAGCGGCGCAGCCATGGTGTGACGGCAACGTCGGTATGATGGGGATATCGTGGGGCGGCTTCAATGCCCTGCAGGTTGCGGCGCGGCGCCCGAGCGCGCTCAAGGCCATCATCACGCTGTGCTCCACCGACGATCGCTACGCGGACGACATCCACTACAAGGGTGGCGCGATGCTGCTCGAGAACCTCGGCTGGGCGAGCACCATGCTTGCCTACTCGTCGCGCCCGCCGGACCCGCTGCTCGCCGGCGAGCAGTGGCGCGCGATGTGGATGGAGCGCCTGCAGAACATGCCGTTGCTCATCGAGACCTGGCTCGCGCATCAGCGCCGCGACGCGTACTGGAAACACGGCTCGGTGTGCGAGGACTTTTCCGCCATCGAGGCGGCAGTGTTCGCCATCGGGGGCTGGGGGGACGCGTATTCCAACGCGGTGCCGAGGATGCTGGCCGGTCTGCGGGCGCCAAGGAAGGGGCTCGTCGGCCCGTGGGTGCACAAGTACCCGCACATCGCCGTGCCCGAGCCGCGCGTGGATTTCATCTCCGAGGCGCTGCGCTGGTGGGACCGCTGGCTCAAGGGTGTGCCGAACGGCGTCGACGAGGACCCTCTCTATCAGGCCTACCTGATGGATGCGGTGCGCCCCGCCACGTCCTACGATGCACGCCCCGGGCGCTGGATTGCCGAGCGGGATTGGCCGGCAGGCGCCACGCAGGCCAATACCTGGCATCTCGGTGAGTCGGGCTTGAGCGAGGCGCGGCAGCCGCGGGGCGTGCGCGGCGTGTGCTCGCCACAGACCGTGGGACTTGCCTGCGGCGAGTATTGCGCCATGTGGCTGGGTCCGGACTCTCCCGCCGATCAGCGCACCGACGATGCCGGCTCGCTCGTCTACGATAGCCCGGCACTCGGCGAGACGCTCGAGATCTTCGGTGCGCCGGTGGCGCACCTGACATTGAGCGTCGATCGTCCGAGCGCATTCATCGCTGTGCGACTGTGCGACCTGTGGCCAGACGGGGCGTCGACGCGGGTGAGCTACGCGGTATTGAACCTGTGCCACCGCGACGGGCACGAGGCGCCGTCGGCGCTAGTGCCGGGCAAGCGCTACCGGGTGCGCGTGCAACTCGACGACATCGCCTATGCTTTTCCCGCGGGCCACCGTGTGCGTCTCGCCATCTCCACCACGTATTGGCCTCTGGTGTGGCCCGCCGCGGCGCCCGTGCTGCTGAACGTCTTCGCACCGGGGAGCATGCTGGACCTGCCGTGGCGCCGGGCGCACGACGACGGGGCACGAGCGCTGCCGCCTCCGCCCGCTACGGCGCCGCTCGATCAGGAGCAGATTCGCCCGGCGAGCCACGCTCGGCGCGTGGAGCACGATCTGGGCAGCGGGCGGACGCTCGTCAGCATCGATGACGATTTCGGCGAGAGCCGCATCCGCGCACACGGTCTGGCCCGCGGCGGGTGTGCCAGGGAACGCTACGAGATCGTCGACGGTGACCCGCTCAGCGCGCGCGCGGACATCGCATGGACCATGACGCTTGGCCGCGATGCGTGGCAGGTACGCACCGAATCGCGCACCGTGATGCGGGCCGATACCACGCACTTCATCATCGAGGCGGCGCTGCAGGCTTTCGAGGGGGAGACGCGCGTCTTCGAGCGCAGCTGGTCACGGCGTATCACCCGGGACCATCTATAGTATCCATCCGCAGAGAATGGCGCTCGCAAGGACACAGAGCGCGCGAGGCGACCGGTGATTGCCCTTCGATCCACGCTGACGGGGTCCCCGGCGTCTTTGCGCTTTTACGAGAAAGGTCAGCATACCGACCCCTTTTCCCCGCTAGTCGGCAAACTGTACCGGTAACTCGGTGGTGTATTTCATGCGCTCCATCGCGAAGCTGGAGCTCACGTCCGTGACATCTATGCGTTCGATCAAGCGCTTGTAGAAGTTATCGAACGCGGTGATGTCGGAGACGACTACGCGCATCAAATAGTCGACCTCACCGCTCATGCGATAGAACTCGACAACCTCGGGTAGATTGTCGACCACCTCGGCGAAGCGCTGAAACCATTTCATGTTGTGCTGGTTGGTGCGAATGGCCACGAATACGTCCACGCCCAGGTTGAGCTTGTCGCGATCGAGCAATGCGACGCGGGCACGAATGACACCGGTTTTCTGCATGTTCTGGATGCGCCGCCAGCACGGGGTGGTGCTCAAGCCGACCCGTCGTGCGATTTCCGCGGTGGACAGGGTGGCGTCCTTCTGGATCAGTGCCAGTATCTTGCGATCGATTCTGTCCATGGCATGTGCTCGCTCACAATCGAGATAATCGTAGGATATATTGCCATTGCCGCGGGGAATTGACGAGTAAATCGCCCCGGTTGGCCGCTGATCACGCATCCCGCGGTGTCGCAGACGGCCGAGCGCCGCGCCGGCCGCGAATCTTCTGCCGCGGTGAATGCCGTGCAGCGCCGGGCCGGCTCCTGGTGAACTCATCGCCGCGACAGCGGTCCTTGCATTAAGACGGCGTGCGCAGCGCGCGTGCGCGGTCTGCTACACAACGGGAGCGGCAGTGACTCTCATGCACTCGATAGGTACATACCTGCGTTTCATCATCCGCGGCACCACGCGGGCGGCGTTCGCGATCGGGCTTGCCGGTGCTGTTGCCGTGGAAGGCACGGCGCTCGGCGCGGCACCGAAGGCGGAGATCTGGGCGCACTGGGTGGCGAACGACCCGGATTCGACGCAGGCGATCGACCACGCCGCGTGGGACGACTTCCTGGCCACGTACGTCAGCCGGGGCGCCGACGGTCTCAACCGCTTTGCCTACGCTCGCGTGAGCGCAGCGAACAAGACCGCGCTGGGTGCCTACATCGCAGGGCTCGCCGCCCTGCCCATCAGTCGCTACTCGCGCCCCGAGCAGCGTGCCTACTGGGCCAATCTATACAACGCGCTCACCGTGAAGCTCATACTCGATCATTATCCGGTGAAGAGCATCCTCGATATCCGCATATCGCCGGGTCTGTTCAGCATCGGGCCGTGGGGAAAGAAACTCGTGACGGTGGAGGGAGAGGCGCTCAGCCTGGACGATATGGAGCACAGGATACTGCGACCCATCTGGCGCGATCCCAGACTGCACTATGCGGTGAACTGCGCGTCTGTGGGATGCCCGAACCTGCGCCGCCACGCCTTCACCGGGTCGGGTATGGAGACGGCGCTCGACGAGGCGGCGCGCGATTACATCAACAGTGCACGCGGTGTGGAATTAACGAGCCGGGGCAGGCTGCGTGTATCGAGCATCTACGCGTGGTACGCGGCCGACTTCGGCGGCAGCGACGCAGGGGTGATCCGGCATCTGCGCCGCTATGCCGCGCCGGCGCTGGCGTCCCGGCTCGGCGGCGTCGCTGAGATCGACGACGACTTCTATGACTGGCGTCTGAATGAAGCACCTTGAGCGTCGTCGATTTTCGGGCAGCCCCGGTGTGCCCTGATCGGGCCCTTCGCGCCGCGGCCGTGTCCGGCGTGACCGCCATCGAATGAACCGGCACCTCGCCGCCGTCTGGCTGTGTCTGGGTGTGGCCCTGCTCGCGCTGCAGGCTCTCGTGTGGGGTCTTTCCCTGCGCTTTCCCCACGAGCCCGGCAACGCCGCAGGACCCGTGCTCGCGTTCACGTTCGTCATGGTCCTGGCCGGTGCGGTCTATCTGTGTCTGCCCTGGCTCGTCGCGCGGAGTCC
>CAZSDY010000048.1:0-16208 GCA_964605765.1 uncultured Ectothiorhodospiraceae bacterium
ATCCGGAGTACTTCAAGCTCGCGGCGTACAAGCAGGACATCGCCGAGGCCAAGCGTCTGCTGGCCGAGGCCGGTCACCCGAACGGCATCGAGGTCTCCTGCAATGTCGGCAACACTTCGGGCACCTGGCAGCAGGATTCCGTCGCGTTGCTCAAAGAAAACGCCGCCAAGGCCGGGATCGACATCAAGATCAACGTAATGCCGGCGGCCCAGTACTGGGATGTGTGGGCCAAGGCGCCGTTCAGCCTCACCGAGTGGACCCACCGGCCGCTCGGCACCATGGTCTTGAGCCTCGCCTACCGCACCGGTGTGCCGTGGAATGAGACCGGTTACGCCAACCCGAAGTTCGACGCCCTCCTCAACAAGGCCGAGTCGCTGCTCGACGTGGAAAAACGCCGCGCGGCGATGGAGGCGGTGGAGCAGATGCTCCAGGACGACGCGATCATGCTCCAACCCTTCTTCCGCGCCCGGTTCTCGGCGGCCACCACCAAGGTGCATGGCTATTTCATGCATCCGACGGTCTACCACCAGTTCCAAAAGGTCTGGATCGAGAGTTGAGTCGCGCCGGTCACGGGGGCGTCACCCCCGTGACCGGGTTTTCTCGTAGAACAATCAGACCCTTTCAAGGGCGGCTGCGGGTCAACGAGCATGTGAGGGAGGAGACTGCGCCATGCTGATTTTCATTCTCAAGCGGATCGGCTTCATGATCCTCACCATGATCGTGGTGTCGATGCTGATCTTCGTGCTGCTCGAGACGAATCTGTTCAACACCGGCGACGTCGCAACCCGCGTGCTCGGGGCCTACGTGAGCGCGGAGCAGAAGGACATGTGGCGCGAGCAGCATGGCTACAACCGCCCGACCTACATCCGTTATGTCGATTGGCTGGCGCACTTCGCGACCGGCAGGCTGGGCGAATCGACGCGTTTCAAGACGCCGGTCAACGACCTCATCTGGGGGCGTCTGTGGAACACGGCGATACTCGGATTCTGGGTGTTCGCGGTGATGATCCCGATATCCCTGGTGTTCGGGATCCTCTCGGGAATGAAGGAGGGATCGAAACTCGACCGCACCATTTCGGTGACGAGCATCGTCACCACCTCGGTGCCCGACTTCGCGAGTTGTGTGTTGTGGTCGTTTTTGCTGGTGTTCTTTTTCAAGCTCCTGCCCGGCACCAGCGGGATGGCCGAGGGCTTCGAGTTCAAGCAGTTGATACTGCCGGTCTTGGTGCTGGTGGTGTATGACTTCGGCTATGTGGCGCGCATGACCCGCGCCTCGATGGCCGAGGTAATGATGACACCCTACATCCGCACCGCGGTGCTCAAGGGACTGCCCTACCGCAAGGTGATCCTCAAGCACGCCCTGCGCAACGCCCTGATCGCCCCCTTCACGGTGATCATGCTGCAGGTCAACTGGCTGCTGTCCGGGGTCATCGTGGTCGAGTTCTTCTTCGCCTACAAGGGCTTCGGCGCGCTGCTGCTCGAGGCCTCGCTCAACAACGACATCGCGCTGCTCGAGGCCTGTGCGATGGTCGCGGTGTTCGTCGCGGTCGGCACCCAGTTGCTCGCCGACATCGGCTACACCTATCTCAATCCGCGCATTCGCTTTAGCTGAGGAGACAAGTCATGGCTGACGCAACAACCGCCAACGCCGACCTGCCTTCCCAGACAATGGCAGCGAGCCTGATGCGGATGCTCAAATCGTTCGGGCTGCTGCGCGAAAGCTGGGTCGGCATGATCGGCGCCGCGATCATCATTTTCTGGGTCCTGGTCGCGATCCTCGCGCCGCTGATCTCGCCCTTCGAACCCAACGCGCACTTGAAGCCCTTCGCTCATCCCGGCACTGAATTCGCCCAGGGCGGGACCTTTTGGCTGGGCACCGACAAGACCGGCCGCGATATCCTCTCAAGGATCATCTGGGGCTCGCGCACGGTGCTGTTTTACGCGCCGCTCGCGACCTTCACGGCCTACTTCGTGGGCATCCTCATGGGCCTCGCGGCCGGCTATTACCGGGGCTGGGTGGACGACGTGCTGTCGCGACTCGCCGACATCATCCTGTCGTTCCCGGTGCTGGTACTCTATGTGATCATCATCGCCACGATCGGCGCCTCGGGCATCAACATCGTGATCGCCATCACCTTCGCCAGCGGCCCCGGGATCATGCGTATCGTGCGCGGTCTGACTCTCGACCTGCGCAACCGCGACTATGTGGCCGCAGCCGAGACCCGCGGTGAATCGGCGTTCCGCATCATGGTCGTCGAGATCCTGCCCAATGCGCGCGGACCGCTGATCGTCGATGCCTGTCTGCGCCTCGGCTACGTGATCATCACCATCGGGGTACTCGGCTTCCTCGGGCTGGGACTGCCACCACCCGATCCCGACTGGGGTGGCATGATCAACGAGAGCCGCCAACTCGCGATGGTGTTTCCGTACATGGTTCTCTCACCGGTTTTCGCGATTTCTTCGTTGATTCTCGGCTTCAACCTGCTTGCCGACGGCCTGCGCGAGATTTCGCTGCGCGATTGATTGGATGAACGGCGCGTCGTGGCCTGGACCCGACGCGCGATTGCCGTAGCCACGGCGCACCTTGGAGGGTGGGACATGCAGTTCGACGACAACGCCCCGGTCCTGGACATCAAGGATCTGAACCTCTCTTATTACACCCGCGCCGGTGAGATCCCGGCGGTGATCGACTTTTCTCTTACGGTTGCCCGCGGCGAGAGTATCGGCTTGGTTGGTGAATCGGGCTGCGGAAAGTCCACCGTGGCTATGGCGATCATGAACTACATGGGCGGCAACGGCGCGATCAAGAGCGGCAGTATCAAATTCAAGGGCGTGGACCTGACCACGCTCAACCCCGTCGAACTACGCGAATTGCGCGGCTCCGCGATCTCGATGATCTATCAAGAGCCGTTCGCGGCGCTCAACCCCAGCCTCACCATCGGCAATCAGCTCACCGAGGTGCCGATGACCCACGAGGGGATCAGCCTCGAGAACGCGACCGAGCGTGCAGCGCAACTGCTCGCTGATGTGCGTCTGCCCGATCCGGAGCGGGTCATGGCCGCTTATCCGCATCAACTCTCCGGTGGCCAGCAACAGCGCGCGGTGATCGCCATGGCGCTGCTCTCCAGGCCGTCCTTGCTGTTGCTCGATGAGCCCACCACCGCACTCGATGTCACGGTCGAGGCCGGGATCACCAAACTGATCGGAGAGATCAGCAAGAAGTACGGCTGCTCCCAAGTCTACATCTCGCACAACCTGGGCCTGATCCTGGAAGTGTGTGATCGGGTGTTCGTGATGTATTCCGGCGAGGTGGTCGAGGAAGGCACGATCAATTCGCTGTTCACCTGGCCCAAGCATCCCTATACCCACGGTCTGTTCGGCTGCATCCCGCTGCCCACGGCGGACAAGAACGCCGCGCCGTTACGCCCGATCCGAGGGCAATTGCCGCTGCCGCACGAACGCCCGAGCGGTTGCAACTACGGACCGCGCTGCGATCAGTTCGTGGATGGACGCTGTGACCGCGGCGTGATCGGCATGGACTACGTCAGCGCGATCCAGGCCACCGACCATCGGGTGCGTTGCCTGCGTTGGGAAGAGATCAACACCGAGCCCGACGTCCTGCACAGCGAGGCCAAGGAACCCCTGCCGATCGGTGACACGGTCCTCGAAGTCGAGGACATGCAGAAATACTATGAGATCCACAACCGCTCGATCGCGGCGATCATCAAGGGCGAGAGCGTCAAATACGTCAAGGCCAACGAGTCGCTCACGTTCAGCGCCCACGAAGGTGAGACGGTCGCGATCGTCGGCGAGTCGGGCTGCGGCAAGTCGACTTTCGCCAAGGTACTGATGGGTCTCGAGACGGCCACGCAAGGGAAGGTGCGTCAGAAGGACATTGATATCGCCCAGGTGCCAGTGAACAAGCGCACGCCGCAGCAGATCGGCTCCCTGCAGATGGTGTTCCAGAATCCCTTCGACACCCTCAACCCGAGCCATACGGTCGGTGCCCAGATTGCGCGCGTGATCAAGAAATTCGGGGTCGAGGGTAACAAGGCCAAGATCCGCCAGCGGGTGCTGGACCTGCTGGACATCGTCAAGCTGCCACGCGACTTCTATATCCGCAGACCGCGTCAGCTCTCCGGCGGCCAGAAGCAGCGCATCGGCATCGCCCGTGCATTCGCCGGCAATCCGTCGATCGTGATCGCCGACGAGCCGGTCTCGGCCCTCGACGTGTCGGTGGCCGCGGCGGTCACCGAGCTGCTCACAGAGATTCAGCGCGAGCACCGCACCACGCTGTTGTTCATCAGCCATGATCTCAGCGTGGTGCGCTACCTCTCCGATCGGGTGGTAGTGATGTACCTCGGTCAGATCATGGAGCGCGGGACTACCGAGCAGATTTTCGATCCGCCCTACCACCCCTACACCGAAGCGCTATTGTCGGCGGTGCCGATTGCCGATCCGGAAGTCACCAAGCGCGAGATCGTGCTGGAAGGCAACCTACCGAGCGTGCTCAACCCGCCCAAGGGTTGCCCGTTCAGCACCCGTTGCCACCGCAAGGTCGGCAAGATCTGCGACGACGAACGCCCGCCGGTGCAACTCGCGGCCGACGATCACTTCATCGCCTGTCACATCCCGCTCGACGAGTTACGCGCGGTAGGACCTGTCATCGAGATACCGCAAGCGTCCGAACGCCTGCACGTGCGCGAGCCGGCCGCCGCGAGCGCGGAATGAATCATTGGCGGAGGTCAACCTGATGTACCAAAAGATTTTGGCTGCGCTCGATGGCTCCATACATGGATTCAAAGCTGCACAACACGCGATCAAGCTCGCCGAATCCATGGACGCCGAACTGCACATGCTCACCGTCACCCGGCCCTATAAGGTCTCGCCCAAGCTGCGCCAATACCTGGAGGCTGAGAACCTGCTCGGCGAACCCAAATACGTGATGGACGAGATGACCGACAACATCGTCGCCGAGGCCAAAAGCCTCGCCGAGCGGGCCGGTTTGACCAGGCTCAAGACAGTGGTCCGGGAGGGTAAACCGGCGCGCACTATCGTCGAGTACGCACAGCACAACCGTATCGATCTGATCGTCCTGGGGTCGCGCGGCGCCGGCGAGGTCGAATCGGTATTGCTGGGCAGCGTGTCGCAGAAAGTCAGCTTTCTGGCGCATTGCAGCGTGATGGTCGTGCGTGATAATCGTACGCCAAGCAAAGGGGACTAGGACATGGCCTGCGGCAGCACTTGTGTGCGAGTACAGTTCAAGATCGAATCGGCGCGCTTCATCCACATCGAGCCAAGGCCGCGTGGCGACTCACCCGCCGACCTGGAGCAGCGACTCCTGGCGCTGGTTCGCGAAGAGCTGGAAAGCGATACCCATGATGCGGGTGAAGGCTGTGATTGTGTGATCGGCGAGGCAGTGCAGGTCGCCTCGCGCGAGCAAATCAAGAAAGTCTCGGACGGTACCTACACCGCATGGTATCAGGTCCAACTGACCAAGTACCGCACCGAAGGCGAGTGCATGCCGAGCACGGACGAGCCGCCTCCCGCCTAGCTAGCGACAACCCTAGGTGGCTTGCCCGGGCTGGTTGCGACGATCCGATCATTGCGCCACGCGAGCCCGGTCGGCGCCATCATCGAAGTCATCCGCTGCCCCATCGGCCAGCGCTGAAATCCGCCTGGATTGAGATCATGGCCGCGGAGCATGTTGTTGAGCACGATCCGGGTGCCCGGCGCTACATGCCCTCCCCCTTCAACGTTGGACACGGTGAGCGCCGGCGTCGAATTCTACCGGGGCACGTTCCGGTCGAACTCGAACTCGAGGACCGGGGCGGGGTCGGTCAGGTTAAAGGTGGGCGTTTGGTCGCGGTCGTTGAGCGGCAGGCCGCGTGCGGGACCGCCCCGTGGAGGTTCGGCGGGTGAGTGCACCTTGCCCGCCACGCTCGCGGGGCAACCATCACTTGCGCACTGTACGGAGCACTCGACCGCCGAGTCCGGGATTGTGCTAGATTCGACGCTCGTCGTGATTTCGATGACCAGGGAATCTGTCCCGTGTCGATACATGCTCGGATGGCCACGCGATGACCCCCGCGGACCAGTCAGTCAGGATTCGCCAGGCGCACTCCCGTGTCCGCAGCTCATGAGCGCCCGCTCGACGGCATCCGGGTCGTCGACACGAGCTGGCATTCACCGGGCCCGCTGGCCACGATGATCCTGGCCGATTTCGGGGCCGAGGTGGTTCACGTGACCCGCCCCGTGGCGGGGGGCTCGCCGCACTACCCGGGTCCGATCGGAGAGGATCCCTATACGGCGGTGCGCTTCAAGCCCTTCGACGCGGCGATGCGTGGCAAGCGCTCACTTGCGCTCGACCTGAAAAGCGCCGAGGGCCGTACGGCAATGCTGCGGCTATGCGACCGGGCCGATGTGTTCGTCGAGGAAATGCGCCCCGGCAAGGCTGCGAAGCTGGGCCTCGGCTACGACGATCTGTCCGCACGCAACCCGCGGCTCGTTTACTGCTCCATATCCGGATATGGCCAGACCGGGCCGCTGCGTGATGCGCCGGGGCACGACTTGACCTATCTCGCGCTGTCGGGCGCACTGGGCCTCGTGCGCGACGAAACGGGTAAGCCCTGCAATCCGCAGAACATGCTGGCCGACAACGGGGGCGGTTCGATGAGCGCGCTGAACGGCATCCTGCTGGCGCTGCTCGCCCGCGAGCGAAGCGGGCGCGGCCAGCAGGTCGATGTCTCGATGACCGATGCGACCATGCTTCTGATGGCCGACCTCTACTCCACCGCTGTCGGCGGCGGCACCGACGAGTCGCAATGGCGCGGCACGTTTACCGGCGAGGCGCCGCAGTTCCGGCCCTACCGCTGCGCCTGTGGCGGCTGGCTGGTGGTGGGGGCGCTCGAGCGCCACTTCTCCGACCGTTTCTTTGCCCTGCTGGAGCGCCCCGATCTGGCGCGGGCGCTCAGCGAGCGCGCGCGCTGGCCCTGGATTCGCGCCGAGCTCGAAGCGCTCATCGCCACCCGTGAGCTTGGCGACTGGATGGATTTGTTCGACGGCACCGACGCGTGTGTGGCGCCGGTGCTGAGCCTCGCCGAGGCCGCGTCACGGCCGCAGACAATGGCCCGCGAGATGGTGGTCGAACGTTACGGATTTCGCCAGATCGGCGTTGCGCCGAAGCTTTCCGATACCCCGGGCCACGTCACCGCGGCGCCCGCGAGGCCGGGGGCGGATTCAGCCATGATCCTTGCGGAGCTCGGCTACAACGAAACGGAGATTGCCGCCATGCGCGCGGCGGGAAGCACGACATGAGAAACGCCGGCGATGGTCATGGACCCGTGTTGCATCCGGGACTCGGCCGCGAGACGGTCCGGAAAGGCGAGACGCGATGAATTTTGCACCCACCCAAGAGCAGCAGATGCTCTACGACACCGCGCGTGCGTTCTGCGAGAACGAGCTGATGCCGCACGAGTCGCTCATCGAGCGCACCGACGAGTTACCCCGCGAGCTCGAGCTCAACCTGCGCCGCAAGGCGATGGAGGTTGGGCTGCACGCGTGCAACATGCCCGAGAGCGCAGGTGGCCCGGGATTGGGCGCCGTCGAGGTGACGCTCATCGAAAAGGCGCTGGGGCACACGTCGCTGGCACTGGCGGAGTGCGTACGGCGTCCCGTCTCGGTGCTCGCGGCCTGCCGGGGCCGGCAGGTGGGCGAGTACCTGGAGCCGGTCATGCGCGGAGAAAAACGCGACTGCATCGCGATGACCGAGCCGGACGCCGGTTCCGATCTCAAGGGAATGAAGACCCGAGCCGTGCGTGACGGGGACGATTGGCTGGTCACGGGCACCAAGCACTTCATCTCCAACGCCGGGATCTCGGACTTCGTGGTCCTGTTTGCCGCGACCGGCGAAGAAGATACGCCCAAGGGTCCGCGCAAGCGCATCTCCTGCCTCCTGGTCGACCTGGATGCGCCCGGGGTCGAGGTCGCTGCCGGCTACAAGCACGTGGGGCTGCGCGGCTACCACAACAACATCCTGCGCTTCGACAGCGCCCGGGTGCCGGCATGGAAGATGATCGGCGAGGAGGGCCAGGGCTTCGAGGTGGTCAACGAGTGGCTGGGTCCGGGCCGGCTGACCGTGGCGGCCACCTGTCAGGCGCGCGCAGAGCGCGCCTTCGAGGTGGCACTGGAGCATGCCGCGCAACGCAAGCAGTTCGGTCAGCCCATCGGGAAATTCCAGGGCGTTTCCTTTCCGCTGGCCGACATGGCGACGGCGCTGCGCCTGGGCGACCTGCTGCTGATGAACACCGCCTGGCGCATTGACCAGAACCTGCCGTCAATGGCAGAGGATTGCGCAATGGCCAAGCTCTGGTGCTCGGAGATGCTGGCGCGCGTGGTGGACCAGGCGATTCAGACCTGCGGCGGCATGGGACTGATGGCCGACCTGCCGCTCGAGCGCATCTGGCGCGACGCCCGCGTCGAACGCATCTGGGAGGGCACCTCCGAGATCCAGCGCCACATCATCAGCCGCGCCCTGCTGCGCCCGCTCGGAGCATGAGAAGGCAATAGGGGACACTCATAATTTAATAACTTAGTTGTGCCCCTCTGACGCACCCGACTAAGTTATTAAATTATGAGTGTCCCCTCTATATCCGGAACCCGATTATTCAGTCGCTTGCGTGGCCGGCTCGAGAGCCTGGAACGGATCGCGTCCCAGGCTGCCGTCCAGCAGTTGCTCGGCTGCCGGCACGGGTAACGGATCGATGCGACCACCCTTGCGCGCCTTGACGCCATTGATGTACGTGCTCAGATCGCTGTTGTCCGACCCACAACCCGCGCCGGCCAGCACCAAGAGCAGCAGCACGATGCCGGCAAGCGACCTGCTCATAGCTCCTCGTCCGGTAGCAATCGGAACACGAGCCCCTGAAGCTCGAGTGTCAGTCGATTGTCTGAGCCCATTCGCTGCAGCATGAAATCCCGCAGCCCCACTGCCTTTCCGGACGCATAGAACATGCCATAGATCCAGTGATAGAGTCCTTCGAAGCTGCCCGACGCCACGAGATTGAACGGTGTTGCGGCGACGAACTCCCCGTAAGACGCCTCTGGCTCGAAATCCAATCGCTCCAGTTCGATGCCGAGGCCAACGACTCCATTGACGATGGTAGCCTTCTCCGCATCCGGGTCGAAGCTCATGGGCAAGAGGGAGTGCAGGGGATCATCGATTTGGGACATCTCACGCATCTGGTTTTTCAACGCTTCGAGGTTGACGAGCTTTCTCTGCTTGTACTCGAACGTGCTCTTCAGATCGAATTCCTGCACCCGTGCCCGTTCCAGCTCCTCGATCGGTCCGGCCACCAAAAGGAGATACGCGGCGCTGCAAGCCGCGATGATCCCGAGCAGGGTCGAGCGCATGGCACGCGGGCCGCGATGACGGGACAGTCGTTCGTTCACGGGGCCTCTTCCTCGGGCGGATCTTCGACCACGCGCGTGACGAGCTTGACCATGAAGCCAACCGATGCATCAGGCGACGCGGCCTGCGTGATGCGGATTTCAGGATCGCGGGACAGGGGATACTGAGAGAGCGCGTGGACCAGTGACCGAACATGGTCATTCGACATGGCCTCGCCCACGAGCAACAGCTCTTGCCCGCCGAAACCGTTGTCGGACATGAAATGAATCCTCGTCAGAGACGTACCCTCGGGTACACGTCTCGATAAGTCAGGCAGTATCTCGATGAATCCCTTGTGGATGTTGTGGCGTAACTGCTGATAGACGTCCATGTGCTCGAGCAGGTGCTCTTTGCGACGCTCGAAATCCTTGATTTCCGTAATGCGTGCATCGATGTGCGATATTTCCTGGCTGAGCACATGATTCCTTTCCTGCTGTCTTGCGATCTCGATGCGCAGGCCGACATGGAGGGCCCCGCCTAGGAGCAGGGGCAGCCCCAGGGCAAACATCCATCTAGCCGATCCTGTATTTCTCACGATTGACAGTCGTTTGGGATGTTTGGGGACACTAATAATTTAATAACTTAGTGGCTTCACTAAGTTATTAAATTATTAGTGTCCCCATGAGTCCTGTCCTCGAGAATCATCTGCGCGCCCTTCTCGGCGATCATCACGGTCGGGGAGTTCGTGTTGCCTGAGGTGATGGTGGGCATGATAGAGGCATCCACGACACGAAGCCCCTCGAGGCCGTGCACGCACAAGCGCTCGTCCACCACGGCCATCGGGTCGCTACCCATCTTGCAGCTGCCGACCGGGTGGAAAATGGTGGTGGCGATGTCGCCCGCAGCCCTCAAGAGGTCGGCTTCGGATTCGACGTCCGCACCGGGCTTGAACTCCTCGGGCTCGAAACGCGCAAGGCCCGGTGCCGCGCAGATCCGGCGGGTGAGGCGCATGGCCTTGACCGCCACATCCCGGTCGTAGGGAGCGGATAAGTAATTCGGCCTGATCCCCGGCGCATCCTGCGGGCTTGCAGTGCTCAGATGCACGCTACCCCGGCTTTGCGGGCGCAGGTTGCACACCGAGGCGGTAAAGGCGTGGAACGGATGCAGGTTTGCCCCGAGCTTCTCCGTGCTGAGCGGCTGTATGTGGTACTCCAGATCGGGCGTCTCTCGCGACGCATCGCTACGCGCGAAGCACCCGACCTGGCTTGGCGCCATGGCGAGCGGTCCGCGGCGCGCGAGCGCGTACTGCACCGCCATGCCGAGCCGGCCGAGCAAGCGGTTGGCGCGCTTGTTCAGGGTCTCTGTATGGGAGACCTTGTACACCATCCGGATCTGGAGATGGTCCTGCAGATTCTCGCCGACGCCGGGCAGCTCGTGCACCACGGGGATTTCCAGATCATGGAGCCGCTCGCCCGATCCGATGCCCGAGAGCTCCAGCAACTGCGGTGAGCCGATGGCCCCACTCGCCAGTATCACTTCACGGCGCGCGCTGGCGCGGATGCGCTCGCGGCCGCGGCGGTACTCGACCGCGCGCGCACGCACGCCGTCAAAGCACACCCGCGTCGCGTGCGCATCGGTCAGCACACGGAGGTTGCGGCGCTGCCGGACGGGCTTCAGAAAGCCCCTGGCCGTGCTCCAGCGCACGCCCCTCCGCTGATTGACCTGGAAGTATGCCGAGCCCTCGTTGTCGCCGCGGTTGAAGTCGTCCACCTTCGGGATCCCGACGTCTTGCGCCGCGTCACGGAACGCGTCCAGGATCTCCCAGGAAAGCCGCATGTCCTCCACACGCCACTCGCCGCCCGTGCCGTGAAACTCATCCGCGCCGCGTTGCTGGTCCTCGGAGCGACGAAAAAACGGCAGCACCTCCTCCCAGCTCCAGCCGGCGTTGCCGAGCTGGCGCCAATGGTCGTAGTCGCGCGCCTGGCCGCGCATGTAGATCATACCGTTGATGGAGGAGCACCCGCCAAGCGTCTTGCCCCTGGGATAGTCGAGCGCGCGGCCATTGAGGCCCGGCTCGGGGGCGGTGTGGAAGCACCAGTCCGTGCGCGGGTTCCCCATCGTGTAGAGATAGCCGATGGGAATGTGGATCCAGATATAATTGTCCCGGCCCCCGGCCTCGAGCAGCGCCACGCTCGTGCCGGCGTCAGCCGACAAGCGGTTCGCGAGCACGCAACCGGCCGAGCCCGCGCCCACGATGACGTAATCGTACTCTCCGGCACTTCGATGGTCGCTGTGTTGCACGATCTCACTCCTCAGCGGCAGAGGATGGAACCCTCGGCACGCACAGCCCAGGGGGCACTCCGGATCATGGGACATTGTCCATGATCTCCCGCTGCGTATACAGGGGACACTCATAAGTCAATAATCCGGTCACACGCATTGAAGGGGTCTGATCGACTCGGCTATCGACTTATGGGCGTTCCCTGTTTTCGCGTGGTCGTGGGCGCGCAAGTGAAGGTCGTCTGACCCGGGTTCCAGGCTCTTTCCCCGGACACGGCCGCTGTGGACATCTCTGCGGCGTTGACTGAGGTCAACAACAGCGCTGACGTGCGGGGCTAGGCTGAGAACATCTTCCCGTGCACCGCAGGATGTCCCATGAGCGCCGCACCGCTCGAGCCTGCCAGAATACTCAGCCTGCTGAAAAGGCCGGTCCGTTATGTGCCCTATGGGGTGCAACGGGCTATCCTGCAGCCGCTGCTGAACTTCGTGTTCAGGGACAAGCTCGCGAGCGGCGACCTCGATTTCCTCGATGGCAGGGCGCTGCATATAGTCATCAAGGACCTCGGCCTGCGATGGGCGCTCGATGCGCGGTCGGGAAGGCTCCAAATGGTGGATCGGAACGCGCCTTTCGATACGTGCATTTCGGGCAACGTGCTGGAGTTTCTGCTGCTGGCCAGCCGCGAGGAAGACCCCGACAGCTTGTTTTTTCAGCGCCGCTTGCTTATCGAAGGCGACACCGCGCTCGGCCTGGAGTTGAAGAACCTCATGGACAGCCTGGAGTGGGAGCGGATCCCCTTGCCCTTGCGCCATGCGTTGCGCGCGGCCCTGGCACTGGAAAGATACGCGGCGCGCGCATCGGAAACCTCGAAAAACCACATGGGGTTGGGCGGCCCGCTATAGGAGCGCTGCGCGGCGCTCGAGAGCCAGGGCATCAGGATCACGCGGGCGCCAGGGCCGATGCAGAACGGCACCCGGAACATCGCTTTCGTCGAGGACCCCGACGGTTACAACGTCGAGCTGCTGGAGCCGATCTGAACGCGCTCAGGCAGTGAATGCGACGACCCACGATGCGGCCGCGGGGTCGCCGGGCGTGCAAGTGAACGCTTTCAAGGCATCACGGAACCGCCATTGGGACCGATGATCTGGCCGGTCAGGTAGCTGGCGCCGGCCCCCGCGAGAAATACAGCGACCGTGGAAACCTCTTGCGGCTTGCCGATGCGTTTCAACGCCGTCAGTTCTTCTTCCTTCAGGCGCCACTGCGGCGACATGTGCTCGCGCTTCAGCATATCGGTGTCGATCGGCCCCGGGGCGATACCGTTGACCAGGACATCGGGGGCAAATTCCCGTGCCCACGACTTGGTGAGCGCATTGATCGCGCCCTTGGACGCGCAGTAAACGGAAAACTGCTCGCGTCCACTAAAGCTCAGGTCCGAGGTGACGTTGATGAGGCGACCATCCCGCCCGGCCATGCGGCGCAGCCCCTCGCGGCCACACAGAAACAAGCCACGCAGGTTGACGTTCATTAGCCACTCGAAATCGTCCGCCGTGGTCTCCAGGAGCGGCTTTTCCAGGATCACGCCGGCGCTGTTGACCAGAATGTGCAGCGGACCGAGCGCGTCCACGTATTCAAACAAACGCAGGATCTCTACCTCATCGCTGAGATCGGCCTTGATGGCGTGGGCCTCGCCGCCGGCGCCCTGGATAGTGGAGACAATGGCCTCTGCGGCATCCTGGCTGGTGCGGTAGGCAAATACGACTCGGGCGCCCTCGGCGGCGAAGGCCTCGACAATGGCCCGCCCGATCCCCCGCGAGCCGCCGGTCACCAGGGCCAGCTTGCCTTGCAGTTGCCCGCTCATTTGATCAAGTCCTCCAGGGGTTCCATCGCCCCATTTTCGGTGTTGAGCCACACAACGCGCTGGTCAACTGATTATTGTACCGCACAATGTGGATGTGGCAGCGCCACGCGGTCTACGTGCGCGGCGCTTGTGCAAAGGCTGACCCGCGCATTTTCGCCGATCGGTTGAAGCTCCGCACCCGCAACCACGACACTCTGGCCGCCGCGTGGACCCTGTCCAAGGTGGACGCATGGGCACGTCTGGAAATACGCTGAGCTGACAATTCCGCGGTCGAAAGCGCGTCCCCCCCGCCTGGCGCCCTAAACAAGCTATCATTCGTGGTGCCGGCGAGTTCATCGGCTTGTTGCGACTACCGGAGAACCCATGCACGAGTTTCTTTTTGCCAGCGCTCGGGATACCGGGTCTCGGGCTTTGGTCGCCGGTTGTCTGGAGCAGATCGGGGAGATTCCGGCAGCCGCAAACCTGGGGTTCGCCTACGCCACGGACCGGCTGGCCGACGACCTGCCGGCCATACTGGCGCAACTCCAGCAGGAAGCCCCCGGGGTGCAGTGGGTCGGCACGGTGGGCATGGGT
Source organism: uncultured Ectothiorhodospiraceae bacterium (assembly GCA_964605765.1). Classification (GTDB taxonomy): domain Bacteria; phylum Pseudomonadota; class Gammaproteobacteria; order HK1; family HK1; genus CAZSDY01. The sequence goes on from CAZSDY010000048.1 coordinate 14,097, forward strand.
ATCTGCACCAGCGGCCGAGAGACGTACGATTGTCCCGCGCTGGCCCTGATGATTGGCGCCTTTCCCGACACGGATTTCCGTATTCTCAGCGGCGTCGGTGAGGATCCGGATCGGTTGCCCGCCGATCTGTCGGACTGGTCGCGCGACGAGAATTATTGCTTCGCGCTGCTGCACGCTGACCCGTCCAGCCGCGAGATCCCGGAGTTTCTCAGCCGCCTCACGCATGGACCGGGCTACTGCTTCATCAACGGCGGCCTGACTTCCTCCAGCGAGCGAAACCCGCAGCTCGCGAACGCGGTGGTCAGCGGTGGTCTTTCGGGCGTGTTGTTCAACGATCAGGTACGAATTCTCACCGACCATACCCAGGGCTGCACGCCCATCGGCCCGGTGCATGAGATCACGAAGGCGCAACACAATATCGCTATCGCCCTGGACCACCGTCCAGCCCTCGATATCATGAAGCTGGACATCGGCGAGGCATACGCCAAGGATCTCTCCAGGATCGGCGGTCACATCTTTGCCGCCTTGCCGATCCGCGGATCGGATACCGGGGACTACCTGGTACGCAATCTGGTCGGTATCGACCCGCGACAGGGCTTGGTCGCGGTGGGCGAGCAACTCGACGACAAGCAACAGCTCATGTTCTGTCGCCGCGACGGCGATAGCGCACGCGAGGACCTCGAGCGCATGCTGCAACGGTTGCACAAGCGCATTGACGGGGCCGGGGTTCGCGGCGCGGTCTATATCTCGTGTCTGGGCCGAGGACGTTATCAGTTCGGGAAAGACTCCGAGGAGCTGAAATTGATCCGCCGGGCACTCGGCGATTTTCCATTGGTCGGATTCTTCGCCAACGGCGAGATCTATAACGGGCGTCTGTACGGGTACACCGGGGTGCTCACACTGTTCCTGTAATCAGCCGGGCGCCATAACGCCAGGCTGCGATTCTCGCGGCGCCGGCGTCGACGAGAGTGCGCCGCTCGAGATGTTGCACGAGGGCACCGTTGCAGGCTGTGGTCTGGATGTGTTTGCCGAGGAACCGCTGCGCAAGCAAGGACATCCGCTCAGCACGCTCATCGACTTGGACGCTGTCGTCATCACGCCGCACTTGGCGCCATGAACTCACGGGACGTCGCAACGGCTGCAAGACGAAGTGGTGCGGCACGTCACGGATATACTCGACGGTCGGGATAGCGTCATCCATTCATCGGATCCCCGCATCCAGGGACAAGCGGGCTGCGTGTACCCCGTCCAAGCGCCGGGTTCAGGTTCAATGGAGTCGCCGTGAGCCACCTTGTGCAGGGTCATCGTCGGCTTCTTCGATGGGCGGCTCCGCCTCATCTTCCCAACTGTAGCGTTTCTCCGGCGGCGCGGGATCGCTGTTTCGGCATAGGATCGCCAAAACCACGCCGATCAATGCGCCGAAGAAGTGAGATTCGAAAGAGACGTTGGGGTCATTCGGAAGAATTCCCCACACCATGCCGCCGTAGAGAAAGAATACCAGCATCGATAGCGCGATCGCCCGTCGATCCCAGCGAATCGCGCCGATGATGAACACGAAAAACATCATGCCGGTAGTCAGTCCGCTGGCTCCGATGTGATAGGCGTCTCGCGCGGCCAACCAGACGCCGAGACCGGTCCCGGCATACAAGTATCCGAGAACGAGGCGGGCCGAACGTGGATACCCATAAAGCAGCGCGGTGCCGAGAACGACAATCGGCACAGAATTGGCGAGCAGGTGCGAGAACGAACCGTGAACAAGCGGCGCGAAGGCGATGCCGACGGCGCCGCTGAACCGGCGGGGGTATATGCCGTATTTGACGAGATCGAGATCGAAAAGCGCCGCGCCAAGATGCACCAGCCAAAGCAAGGCAACGAAGGACGCCGACATGAGCAACGCTTGGCGGAGTCGGCGCCTGTCGGCCGAGCGGGTTGCGGACTTGGTCATCGACCGGAGCCGGACCTATTGCAGCTAAGATGTCAGTAGTCTACCGCTGTCGCGTGGGCCTACCCACCGAACCGCCTCGGGTGGTGGTGGCGCAGCGCTACCTGAGCCGTAACCCCGCCAGCCACAGCGCCTGGCCCAACGCCTCTCCACCATGCGCTGAAAGTGAT